>NZ_JBKFAX010000006.1:0-294349 GCF_053345865.1 Mycobacterium sp. C31M
CTCCGATAAGGCGCCGAACTGGTGGGCGTTCTCGGCGATCCCGGTATCAATCGAGGCTAGGGCGTCGGGGTCGGTGACCAGGTGGGTGCGCCAGGTGATTGCAGTGATCACTTTCGCCGAGATCGCACCGTCGGCGAAGACCGCCGCGGTCTGCGGTAGCCGTTCGCGCAGGGCGACCCCGATGCGCATCTGGGTGCTCGCGGCCTGCGGCCCCAGATTGCAGGCCGCCGAGACCTGCGCCTTGGCCAACGCCCACCCATCGATGAGCTTGAGCGCCGAGCTGTCGTCCTCGTCCTCGCACCAGCGTGCGGTGGCCTCGGCGATCAGAGCGAGCCGGCGGGCCGCCTCGCAGGACTCGGCCACGGTGGCGCCCTGAAGCTCGGTGATGAGTGCCTCGTCGTTGAGCTCCCGCAACGATGATTTATCGAACATGTGTTCGATACTACGCGCGCTGCCGACAAGTCAAATGGGACGTCAAAACCGCAGGTAGGTGGCTTGATTCGGCCGAACGACCCCGGAACATTGGAACGGCCCCGGGAAACACACCGGGGCCGTTCCGTGGGCTCGGAGCACCCGCTCCGCAAAGTTCGTCGCCGGGTCAAGTGCCCCGGCGTCCGTCGATACTAACCACTTTGTGATGGGGATCACACGTCGGGGTTCGATCAGACATCCAATCGTGACCCGACCAGTACCGTGCGGTCCTGAGGCAGGTGGAAGTAGCCGGCGGCGTCCGCGGTCAGGAACGACGTCGCGACAAAAAGGTGCTTGCGCCACGCCACCATGTCGGTGCTGTCCCCGGGTACCAGTTCCAGATGTGACAGGAAGTAGGACGCGGCCTCCAGATCAATGCCGCCGTCGGTGACCTCGGCGGGCAACATACGCAGTGCGGCAGGCACGTCCGGCCGCTCCATATAACCGGCGTGCACCGTGACATGGACGATGCCGTCATCGCGGTACCCGAGGGCATCCACGGTGATGCGTTGATCGTCGGAGAGTCGGGGCACCGGAAGGGTCTCCACCGACACGATGATCACGTGCTGATGCAGGACGTGGTTGTGTTCGACGTTGGCCCGCATGGCCAGTGGGGTGGTGTCATCACTGCGGTTGAGGTAGATCGAGGTGCCCGGTACGCGTGCCAGCGGAGGCTTCCGGTCGGCCAGATCGTCGATGAACGGTCGAAGTGGTCCCTCGATCTCGCGTCGTGAGGCGGTGACCAGATGCCTGCCGCGCTGCCAGGTCGTCATCACGGTGAACGCGAGAATCGCGATGGCCAGCGGCAGCCATGCCCCGTGCGCCAGCTTCGTCAGATTCGCGGCGAAGAACATCAGGTCCACGGTGAGCAACGCACCGCCCCCGGCCAGCAGCAGCCACAGCGGCCACTTCCACTGCTGCCGCGCGTAATACAGGAACAGCAGGGTGGAGATCGTGATGGTCCCGCTGACCGCCATGCCGAATGCGTATGCCAGCGCCGCCGAGGTTTCGAACGCGAAGACCAGCGTCAGCACCGACACCATCAGTACCCAGTTGATCCACGGGACGTAGATCTGCCCAATGGCCTTCGCCGACGTGTGCGTGATTCGCAGCCGCGGCAGATACCCGAGCTGAACGGCCTGCGATACCACCGAGAACGCTCCGGTGATGACTGCCTGCGAGGCGATGACGGTGGCCGCGGTGGCCAGCAACACCAACGGCAACCGGCCCCATTCCGGTGCCAGCAGGAAGAACGGTGCGCTGTGCACGCTGTCATCACGTAACAGCAGCGCACCCTGGCCGAAGTAGTTCAGGGTGCAGGCAGGCAGCACCAGACCGAGCCAGCCGATCACGATGGCGCGCCGCCCGAAATGGCCCATGTCGGCGTACAACGCCTCCGCGCCGGTGACTGCCAATACGATCGCGGCCAACGCGAAGAAGGCGATGTGGAAGTGCCCGCCGATGAAGGTGATCGCGTACGTGGGCGACAACGCCGCCAGGATTCCCGGGCCGGCGACGATGCCGTTCACCCCACAGGCCCCGATGGCCAGAAACCAGGCGATCATCATCGGCCCGAAGAAGCGCCCGACGACCGCGGTGCCCTGCCGCTGCACGCTGAACAGTGCGACGATGATGACCGCGGTGATCGGCACCACCCAGTCGTGCAGGTCGGGTTCGAGGGTCTTGAGCCCCTCGACGGCCGATAGCACCGAGATGGCCGGCGTGATCATCGAGTCGCCGAAGAACAGTGCCGCGCCGAAGAGTCCGAGGAATCCGAGGATTATCGCCGTGCGATGACCCCGCGTGCTCGCGCCGCGCCGCAGCAACGTGATGAGCGCCATGATGCCGCCCTCGCCGTGGTTGTCGGCGCGCATCACCAGGGTGACGTAGGTGAATGTGACGATCAGCATGACCGACCAGAAGATCAGCGAGACAACGCCGTACACGTTGGCCTCAGTGAGCGGCACCGGATGCGGATCGGCAGGGTTGAACACCGTCTGCAAGGTGTAGATGGGGCTGGTTCCGATATCGCCGAACACCACACCGAGCGCACCGATGACGATGGCGAGTCGCAGTGGCGGCAGGGATCGATCGTGCATGCCTACATCATCGGTATCAGCGCCGGATGCAGCTGCACTTCCTGAGTTTTCACCACAAGGAACACCGACTGACCCAGCTGCAGATCCAGGTCCGCGGCCGCCGCAGCCGTGATATCGGCGGCCAGCCCGGTGCCGCCGTCGGGCTGTTCGGCGCCGCGGACCCGCACGGTGCTGCCGTGCATGTCGAGTTCGGCGATCGGTACCTCGATGATATTGCGGGGGCTCGCATGTGGGGCGGTCAGATGCACCGCCACCGTCGCGGGCCGGAAAAGCGCCACCCCGGCCGCACCGACCGCGATATCGCCGAGACCGGAAATCCGTGTGCCCCATGGTGTCCGCAGGGTGCCGGGTTCGACGATCACCCCGGAGATCAGGTTGACCCCGGCGATGCGGGCGGCGAAGTCGCTGCGCGGCGCGGTCAGCACCTCGCGCACCGGGCCGCTCTCGACCACCCTGCCGCCGTCGACGACGATCACCTTGTCGGCGACGGCCAGCGCATCGAGCAGGTCGTGGGTGACGATGATGGCCGTGCGGTCGGCCAGCACATCGCGCAACAGTCGGCGCAGTGCCGGCGTCGCCGTCACATCGAGTGCCGCCATCGGTTCGTCGAGCAGCAGCAGTCGGGGTTCGGCGGCCAACGCCCGGGCGACCGCGATCCGTTGGGCCTGCCCGCCGGACAGTTGGGCAGGTTTGCGGTCGGCGAGTTCGGTCGCGCCGACCGCGTCGAGCCAGTGGCGGGCCTGATCGTTGGCCGCAGACCTCGACAGACCACGACAGCGCGGGCCGTAGGCGACGTTCGCGGCCGCCGTCATATGTGGGAAGAGCATGGCCTGCTGGGACAGCATGGCCACCCCGCGCGCGTGTGGCGCGACAAAAACACCGGCGGCGGTATCGGTGAGGACGGTGTCGCCCAGCGTGATCCGCACGGTGTCGCCGCGCAGCAGTCCGGCGATCAGCTGCAACAGCGTCGACTTCCCGGCGCCGTTGGGTCCCAGCACCGCCAGTACTTCGCCGTCGGCAAGCGTGATGTCGAACTCGACGTTGCGCTCGTCGAGCTGGGCGCGCACAGTCAACGCCGCAGAGGCTGAATCGTTTGCTGCACTCACAGCGGCCCCGCCAAACGTCGGCTGGTCGAGGCGATCACGATGCCGGCCGCCACCACGATCAACAACAGTGACAACGCGACGGCCGCGTCGGCATCGGTCTCGCGCTGCAGATAGATCTCCAGCGGCAGGGTACGAGTGACCCCCTGTAGTGACCCCGCGAACGTCAGCGTAGCCCCGAACTCGCCGAGCGAACGGGCGAAGGCCAGCACCGCGCCAGAGGCCAATCCGGGCAGCACCAGGGGCAGTGTCACCGTCCGCAGCACGGTGGTCGGGCGGGCACCGAGTGTGGCGGCGATGCGCTCATAGCCCGATCCCGCCGAGCGCAACGCACCCTCCAGGCTGACCACCAGGAACGGCAGTGACACAAAGGATTGCGCCAACACCACCGCCGTCGTGGAGAACGCGATCTTGATACCCCACAGGTCCAACTGGTGGCCGAGCAGACCCTGACGTCCGAACGTGTACAGCAGCGCGATACCCCCGACCACCGGTGGCAACACCAACGGCAGCAGCACGAGGGTCCGCAGGATCGATTGCCCGGGAAACTGGCCACGGGCGAGCACCAGTGCCATCGGCGCACCGAGAAGTATGCATACCAACGTGCTTGCGCTTGCCGTCTTGAGGCTGAGAAGCAGTGCCGCTCTCGATGATTCGGAGGTGATCAGCGGGAAGAAGTTGCCCCAGTCGATCGACAGCAGGATCGCGATCAGCGGCATGATCACAAACAGGGCGCCGACGCCGGCCGGCAGATAGATCCACGCCGGCAGACCGACCTGGATCGCGCGGGCCGCCGGGTGCCTCACGGGGCGGCGAAACCTGCCGCTGCGAGGACCTCCTGCCCGGGCGCGCTGGTGACGAGATCGACAAACGCCTGCGCGGCAGCGGGATTGGCGGCATCTTTCATTGCGGCGATCGGGTAGGTGTTGACCGCATCACCGGATTCCGGGAACGGAACAGAAGTCACCTTGTCGCCGGCCCCGGCGGCATCGGTGACGTAGACCAGACCGGCATCGGCCTGGCCGGAGGTGATCTTGCCGAGCACGTCGGTGACCGCGGCTTCCTCGCTCACCGGGGACAGGGTGACGCCGGTGGCCTTCTCGACCTTCTCGGTCGCCGACCCGCACGGCACCTGTGGGGCACATACCACGACCTGGGTGTCGGGCTTGGCCAGATCAGCGAAAGAGGTTATGCCCTTCGGGTTTCCGGGCGGGGTGACGATGGTCAGGGTGTTGGTGGCAAAGTCCACCGGCTCGCCGGCCACCACACCACCGTCGACAGCCTTGGTCATGTTGTTGGTATCCGCCGAGGCGAACACATCGGCCGGGGCGCCCTGGGTGAGCTGGGCGACCAGATCCGAGGACCCGGCGAAGTTGAACGTGACGGTGGTGCCTGGATGGTCGGTTTCGAACTGGGTGCCCAGTTCGGTGAAGGTCTTCTTCAGCGATGCCGCGGCGAAGACGGTGATATCGCCGGTGATCTCAGCCGATGGTGCCGCACTCGTCGAGGACGGCGCCGCCGTCTCAGAGGGGGAGCAGCCGGCGAGCAGGGCCGTGATGCCCAGGGCGGCGATGGCGAGCGATTTCACGATGTTCCTCCGGGGGTTTCGATGATGACGTTGGTGGCCTTGACCACCGCGACGGCCAGCGCGCCCGGCTCCAGCCCGAGTTGGCGCGCCGATTCGGTACTCATGAGCGAGACGACGGTGAACGGTCCGCATTGCATCTGGACCTCGCTCATCACCTTGTCCGAGGTCACCTTGGTGACCAGTCCGACGAGGCGGTTACGCGCGGAGCTGACGCCACCGGTCGGGTCGGCCGGCGGTTCGGCATGGTCGCGGGCGAAGGCCGCCAGCGCTTCGCCGGCGATCACCTTGCGGCCGGATTCATCCTTGTCCGCAGGCAGCGCACCGCTGTCGACCCAGCGTCGCACGGTGTCATCGCTGACCCCGAGCAGCGCGGCGGCATCCTTGATCCGTATTGCCGACACCCGATCTCTCCTTATCCGCTTATGCGGAGAAAATAGCGCATTGGGACCGCGAACGCGGATATGGAGGTCGTGGTGGCCGCGATCACTAGGGTGAAGTGTGGTCACGCCACCTACCGAGCAGGAGGCTCATCATGCGGTTGTCCACGCGCAATCAACTGACCGGCATCGTCACCGAGGTGACCACCGGCGCCGTCATGGCCACCGTCAAGGTCCGCCTCGACCCGGGCGGCCAGATCGTCACGGCCTCGATCACCAAGGAGGCCGTCGAGGAACTGGGCCTGGCCGAGGGCACACCCGCCACCGTGTTGGTGAAATCGACCGAGGTCATGCTCGGGGTCGACTGACAGTTCACCCCAGCGGCACGAACACCAGGTCCAGCAGCCGCGTCCGCCCCGCCGCCTCGGCGGCCCGCCGGGAGGCGACATTGAGCCCGTCGATGGTGCCGATCAGCAGCTCGTCCGGGTTCGGGTTGTCGGCGGCCCAGCGGCGCTGCGCCTTCGACGCGTAGTGGTGGCCGGCGTGCTCGGCGGCGATCACCTCCTCGTGGACCACGGCCCCATCGATCCACAGGATGTCGGCGGGAACCACGGCGAGGGCACCGACCACGGTCCGGTCGGCCTCGATGGCGTGCAGCCGACCGGTGTCATGCCAGCTACGCAGATCATCGCGGCTGGCCGCACTCACCCTGTGGGCGAGTTCGGGATCCAGCTCGCGGTACCTGATGCGCACCGTGTCCAGGGCATCCTCGACATGGTCGAACGGCGCCAGCCGGACCTCCGGTACAGGCGGCAGCATGTCCGCGCACCGGGCGATGTGCACGGTCTGGTCCAGCAGATGGCCGGCGGCTGGCGGCAGCCGGACCCGGAGTGCCTTGGGGGAGAAGATCTCCCATTCCCGCGCGACACACTCGGTGAGCGCCGCGGTGTCGTCGAAGGTGTGGGCGATGATCTCGACGAACGGCTTGCTGATGTCGCGGCCCCGGAATCTGATGCCGCCCAGCACGTGTCCACGCGCGGTGTCGATCAGCCGATGCAGATAGTCGCGGTGCCTCACGCCCGGCAGGTCGATGTGATCGGAGAACGATCGGGCGAACTCGTCGTCCTCGGTGCGCGACAGCTCCTGCGACAACCAAGCCGAGACCCGGTCTGGCGAACCGAACAACGCCCGCGCCAGCTCGATTTCGTGACCGAGCGAGGGCCAGTCGTCGAGCGCCGTCATGGTGTGGTGCCGGCGACCTCGTCCGCGACGGCCTGCGACGCGGCGCGTAGCCCCTCCCAGTCGCCCCGCCAGCCCAGCAGATGCACGGCGAGGTCGGCGGTGCGCCGCGGCTGTTCGGGATCACCCAGACCGTCGGCGCGCAGGTTGGGCAGGCTCTCCACCAACCGGAACACCGCGTCGGCATCGGCACCGATATCGAGCGCGTCCGGCGCCGGACGGACCTCGGTGAGCACACGGTGCGCCAACGCCCGGTACGCCTCACGCAATTCGGCGCGCTGAGAATGGAATTCGGCGAACTGCGGATCGCGGACCTCGGGTAGCAGATACAGAATGCCCAGGTTCCACGGGCTGTCCCACAACAGTCGACAGTCCAGATAGCTCAGCGCGTGCAGCAGCACAACCGGCGGTTCGGGGCGGTCGGCCATCTGCTGCGCCGCGTTCAGCGAGGACACCACGGTGCCGCTGAGCAGCGAGGCCAGGATGTCGTTCTTGGTGCGGAAGTGGTGATACAGCGAGGCTTGCCGGATCCCGACGGCCTCGGCGATCTGGCGTGTCGAGGTGGCCGCCACCCCCATGGTCGTGAACAGTTCGGCGGCGGCGTCGAGCACCTCGTCGCGGGCGGTCTGGCCCGGCCTCTTGCGGCCCTCCAGGCGGGGTCGGCCGCTCGCGGTGGTGCGCACGTGTCGATCCTGCCAGTCCGACAGGTTCGACACGTGCGCAGCCATGGGTTTTTGCTCCGCGGCTCAGGACTGCGCCGTCGTCAGTACCGGGGCGGGCGTCGCCTCGGACTGCTCGGTGGGCTGCGCCGACGGCTTGCTGACCACCGCGACCATCAGGTACGCCACCAGAGAGGCGGCACCGGCCAGCAGCGTGCTCCACCCGTCCACCGCCGGGGTGACCCATTCGTTGGGGATGTACAGCAGCGTGTTGTCGACCCCGTAGATAGTCGGGGTGAGAACGAAGAACGTCATCCGCACCCCGATGCCGACGACGATCGCCGCCCACGCCGCGGCCGCGCCGCCGCGCGACCAGTACAGCCCGAGGATGAACGGCACCACCAGGCTGGCCAGCAGCAGATCGAACGCCAGGGTCAACAGGATGCCGGTCTGCGGCACCCGCAGCGCAACGGCGGCAGCCAGCACCGCCATCGGGAGCGTCGCCCACCGGGTTGCGGTCAGTACCCGCGGCGTCATGATCACCGCATCGGCGTCGATGCGCAGGATGTTGCGGATCAGCACCGCCGCCGTCGACAGCAGGATGCCGCTGATCGTGGTGAGGGTTGCCGCGAGCAGCCCCGAGATCACGATGATCGCGAGCCACGCCGGTGCGTACTGACCCAGCAGCGTGTAGAGGATCGGCCCGTCGGTCGCAGCGTCACCGACGATGCTGACCGCCGCCAACGCGACAAAAGACAGTGGGATGCACAGCATCAGCAGACCCGCAGCGGCCGCGAAGCAGGCCTTCTGTGCGCCACCGGGAGTGCGTGCGGAGAACACCCGCTGCATCAGGTCGATGGCGACCAGGTTGCCCAGGCCGAGCGCGATGATGGTGGCCCAGTTGATCACCGCACCGGAATCACTGGAGGTGAGCTGCGCCAGATCGCCGGCACCCATCCCCTCGGGAGCGCTGAAACCGTGGGTGGAGGCGACCCAGATCACCAGACCGGTGACGCCGATGACGTTGACGATCACGCAGGCGACGCCGGTGTACACCGAGGCGAACATGCCACCGCTGATCGTGTACAGCAGCGCCAGCGGCACCGTCAGCAGGATGCCGAAAGCGTAGGAGACGCCCAGGAAACGTTCCAACAGGAAACCGACGGCGACCAGGTTGCCGGCCAGCAGGATGATGAAACTGGCGATGGTCAGATACGACGACGCGACTTCGGTGCTGCGGCCGAACCGGTTTCGGAAGTACTCGGGCAACGTCACCACATCGGCAGCGCGCATCCGCTTGGCGAAGAACAGCCCCATCAACACCAGACATACGGCCAGACCGATGGGCAGTGCGGCGCCCGCCCAGAACCCGAAGGCCGCGGACAGGTCGGCGTTGCCGATGGTGGCATTGGAATCGACGGGCTGGGCGATCAGGACGGCGGTGACCAGGACGGCGGGTAGTGCGCGCCCGGCCACCAGATAGTTCGAACAGTCGCCGCGCACACGACGCGCGGATACGACACCGCTGATGGTGAGAATGAGTAGGAATATGGCAACGCCGGTGATGATCATGGCGGACTCCATCGGGGGAGTAGGGGTATGCGGGAGTCCCGGCGACGTTGCCGGAGAGGGGAAGAGATCAATTGGCGACGGCCTTTCGGCCGAACGTCGCCAGCGGATGGGCGCCCTCGGGCAGTGTCACCTCCCCTCGGGCAAGACGCTCCTGCAGGTAGCGGAAACTCTGTGCGGTCTGTGCGAAGAGATGCTCGCCGGCGACCACCGGGGTGCGGGCGGGCGCGTCGGCGCCGACGAACGCCGGCAGCGGGGCCACCAAGGTGTCATCGTCGACGTTGACGAACAGCGGGAACGAGTACCGCTCCTCGGCGACCTTGCGCACCCGGTGGGTGGTGGCGACGAACTGGCCGTTGGTCCAGATCTCCAGCAGATCACCGATGTTGAGCACAAACGCATCGTCGATGAGCGGGACGTCGATCCAGTCGCCGGCGGCGTTGAGCACCTCCAGGCCGGGCGCGGTCGGGCGCAGCAGCGTGAAGCATTCGTAGTCGGTGTGCGCCCCGATGCCCGGTCGGTCCGCCGCATCGAGATCCAACGGGTAGTGGATCAGTCGCAGCTGCGACGGCGGGGTGGTGACGTGCCGGTCGAACCGGTCCGCGGGCTCGCCGAGCGCCACCGCGAACGCCCGCAGCAGTCGCCGCGACAATGTGAAAACCGCTTCGTACCAGGCGGTCACGGCGTCTCGGAAGCCGGGCAGTTCCGGCCACTGGTTCGGGCCCAGCAGCGGATGGCCGGCCAGGTAGCGAGCATCGTCGGCGGGCAGTTCGACGGATAGGTCGAAGGCCTCCTTGGCGTCGGCGGTACCCGCGGCGAAGACCTCCTCGCCGGGCGGCACGTAACCGCGGTGATTGGTCGACCGCGCGATGTGCACCTTGCGTTTCTCGGCATCGGGTAACGCGAAGAAGGCGCGGGTGTACGTCAGCAGGTCGGTGAACAGGCTCGGATCGATACCGTGCCCGACGATCTGGGCGAAGCCGACGCGGCGGGCCGCGTCACCGAGGGCGGCCACCGCATCGGGATAGCCCGGGTCGTTGTCGTCGAGCAGTGCGGCGATGTCCAGCACCGGGACATCGGTGAAATCGGCACTCATGACGGTCCTGTCGCAAGGGCATGGTCGAGGGCGGCCACCGTCCAGTGCCGCCGCACGGTGGCACCGGAGCGATCGCGTTCGGTGGTGGTCACCGCCGTGGCGCCGAGTTCGGGGGCCAGATCGTCGCCGACCCGGAACGCCCACGTCGATCGGGTGATGTGCCAACCGGTGTCGTCGACGACGCCGAGCGAGATCTCCACGTCCATCGCGGTCTGTGCGGTGTCACGACCGCGGGCGAATCCGAACCGGTCGCCGACCCGCAGCAGCATGCCACGCTGCCCGTCCTCGTCACGCAGTCGCAACTGCAACGATTCGCCGACGGGTCGGTCGCAGACCCAGTCTTCGAAATAGTCACGCCCGATGCCGGTTTCGATCAGGACACCGTCGGCCAGGTGCAGGCGGCCACGGTCGGGCAGCTCCTCGGCCGGGTGCAGGTCGATCTCCCGGTGCCAGGTCCAGGCGCCGCCGTCGTCGACGAGACGCCCGGCGAACGCCTGCTGGGTGCGCAGCGTCAGGAGATCCTCCGGGGTCAACGTGTCCAGCGATGTGCCGGTGAGCGCCGGCATGCCCGCTGGGGTGCGCAGATCGATGTACAGCTCGCCGGCCTGCAGCCACTCGACCTCGGTACCGGTGTCGATCACGGTGTCGGGCACCACCATTGCGGTGCGCCGCCATACCCGTTGGGTGACGTCATCCCACGAAGCTGCCGTCGTCGGATTCACCCGGCGCAGATAACCCGGCCAGTCGCCGTGGGCGGTGATGTCCTCGCCGTCCTGCCAGGCCTGCAGACTGCAGCCGAACCCGACGACCTCGGAACCGTCGGCGAGTTCGACCTTGCCGAGCATCATCGGAGCCGGCAGCGCGGCCAGGAAATCGCCGAGCATGGCGGTGCTGATCTGCCACAGCTCGCCGCCGATGGCCGTCCCGAACCCCGGTGCGACCCGAACCAGTCCGGGTTTGGGCGGTTCGGTGTGCAAACGGGCCAACCGGTACTGCGGTGCGGTGTCGGCCCGACCCATCCAGCGGGCACCGCGATCATCGAGCTGCCAGGCCAGCGGCTGACCCCGCAGATGCGCCCCGACCACCAGCAGCGTGGTGGTGTCCAGCCCGGCACGGGTGGGCCACGGGACGTCGGTGGCGGGGCCATCGGTCAACAGCCGGGCGATGTCGAGGGCCAACGCATCGGCTCCGGCCCGGGCAACCAGGCTGACGCCGAATTGTGCTCCGGCCGAATCGGTTCCGGCCGGCACCGCGATCGCGCACAGATCCATCAGATTGCAGAAGTTGGTGTAGGTGCCCAGTCGGGAGTTGACCGCCACCGGGTCGGCGGCCACCTCGGCCAGCAGAGGATGTTCGGTGGTGGTCGGCACCAGCAGCGCATGACAACCCTCGAGCTGGGCCATCGCTGTCGCGGTCAGCTCGGCAAGCAGTGTCCGGTCACCCAGCAGCTGCGCCGCCGACACCGTGCCCGCCGCCGAGATGATGCCCGCCACGGTCGGGTCCAGATCCGCGGCACCACGATGGGTGTCGACGAAATCGCCGACCGCCTCGTACCGTTCGGCAACCAGTCCGCCGTCATAGAGCAGCCGGGCGGCCGCCAGGAACGGATCGAGGTCGATATCGACCAGTTCGACACCCTTGCTCGCCAACTGGTCACATGCGGACCGGAACAGCTGTGCCCACTCCGGTGACAGCCCCGGCAAGGTGCGCGGCACCGCGACCCGGGTGGCCGGTGGAGCGGCCAGCGGGGCGTCGGGTGGGAACGGCCGTGCGCCACCGGCGATGACGCCCATCGCGGCGTCGGCGGTGTCCAGGTCGCGGGCGAACACCGTCACACAGTCATAGGAGCGGCAGGCCGGCACCACCCCGTCGGTGGGTACCACGCCCAGCGTCGGTTTGATCCCCACAATGCCCTGCAGTGCGGCAGGCACCCGGCCCGATCCCGCGGTGTCGGTGCCCAGAGCGATATCGACCAGGCCGAGGGCGACGGCCACCGCCGACCCGGAACTCGAACCGCCGGAGATGTATTCGGGTCGCCGGGAATCGCGCACCGCACCGTAGGGGCTGCGGGTACCGACCAGACCGGTGGCGAACTGGTCGAGGTTGGTCGCACCGATGACGACGGCTCCGGCGGCCCGCAGCCGGGCCACCACCGCCGCATCGGTGGTCGCCGGTGTGGCGGCGAAGCTCGGGCAGGCCGCGGTGGTCGGGATGCCCGCGATGTCGATGTTGTTCTTGACCGCGACAACCAGACCTGTCAACGGTCCGCCCGCGGCGTCGGCGACTTCGGCATCGGCCAGCGCTTCGGTCAACGGCCGCAACGTGATCCATATCTCGGGGCGGTCGGCGGCGTCGATCGTGGCGTAGGCGGCGCGGACCCGTTCGATCGCGGTCATGCGCTCGCTCCCGTCCCGACAACCACCAGCGGGGTCCCCGGATCGACCAGATTCCCGGCCGAGACCAGCACCTGGGTGACCACTCCGTCCGAGGGGGCCCGCAGCACCGTCTCCATCTTCATCGCCTCCAATGCCAGCAGCGGTTGCCCGCTGACCACCTGGTCGCCGATGGCGACGTCGACCTTCCACACACTCGAGGAGAACGGCGCGTCGATCCGTTGGTCACCGTCGCCGAGCACCACGTCCTCGGTGGGGGCGGTGGCGTTGGACGCCGCGCGTTCGGCCCGGTCGAACTCGCCGGCGCGTTCCCAGGCGGCGCGTTCGGCCGCGAACGCCGCGGCCTGCCGCTCGCGGAATGCGCTGATATCGGTGGCATTGTCGGCCAGGAACTTGTCGTGCTCGGCCAGCGAGAAGGTGCCCTCGGTGATGTCGACGCTGCCGCGACCGGCGGCCATGTCGGCGCGCAGCTCGAGCAGTTCCTCGGCCGATACCGGATACCACGAGATCCGGTCGAAGAACCGCAGCAGCCACGGGCTGCCCGGTTCGAACGGCGCAGTGTGCCGGTAGCGGCTCCACACCTGGGTGGTGCGCCCGACGAACTGATAACCGCCCGGGCCCTCCATCCCGTAGATGCACAGATACGCGCCGCCGATGCCGACGGAGTTCTCGGCGGTCCAGGTGCGGGCCGGGTTGTACTTGGTGGTGACCAGCCGGTGCCGCGGGTCGAGCGGGGTGGCCACCGGGGCGCCGAGATAGACGTCGCCGAGTCCGAGGGTCAGGTACTCGGCGGCGAACACCGTGTCGTACACATCGGCCTGACCGTCCAAACCGTTGATACGCCGGATGAATTCGATATTGGACGGGCACCACGGAGCGTCGTCACGCACCCCGGAGGTGTAGCGGGCGATCGCCTCCCGGGTCGCCGGGTCGTCCCAGCTGAGTGGCAGCCGGACATGGCGGCTGGGTACCGCCAGCTCCGAGGAGGCCGGCAGGTCGTCCTCGATCTCGGCGAGCAGACCCAGCAACTGGGTGATCGGCAGCACATCGGGATCGACGTGCACCTGCAGCGAGCGGATGCCCGGGGTCAGGTCGAGAATGCCGTTGGCGCTGCCGTTCAGGCGGGTGTGTAGGGCGTGTACCCGGGCCCGCAGCGCGAGATCCAGCACGATGTCCCCGTATTCGACGAGGACGTTGTCATCGCCGCTGCGCCGGTAGGTGACCGCGGGTGCGCCGCCGGTGCCATCGCGCCGGGCCAGCACACCGTCATCGCCGTCACCGCTGCGAGGCAGAGGGGTCACCCTGCGGGCGCTCAGATCAGTGCGGGACGGGGCGTCGGCGGCCCGCACGGGGACGAAGCGGACGGTATCGCCGGGACGTAGCTGCCCGAGCTTCCACCGTTGGGCCGAGATCACCGTGACGGGGCAGACGAACCCGCCCAGACTCGGCCCGTCGGGACCCAGCAGGATCGGAGTGTCCCCGGTGAAGTCCAGCGCACCGACCGAGTAGGCGTTGTCGTGGATGTTGGACGGGTGCAGCCCGGCCTCACCGCCGTCGGGGCGGGCCCACTCGGGTTTCGGTCCCTCCAGCCGGACCCCGGTGCGCGCCGAGTTGAAGTGCACCCGGTAGGAACTGTCGAACAGGGTGTTGATGTCGTTGCGGGTGAAGAACTCCGGGGCGCCGTGCGGCCCCTCGGTGACGGCGAGCTCCCACTCCTGGGTGAACGCGGGCCGTTGCCCGGCGGGAACCGGGGTGGGCTCGGCCGGCTGGGCAGTGTTGGTGCGCAGCACATCACCGGCATGCAGCTCCCGGCCGCCGTGGCCGCCGAACCGGCCGAGGGTGAATGTGGATGCGCTGCCCAGGTAGGTCGGTACATCCAGCCCACCGGCCAGCAGCACATAGGTGCGCAGCCCGACCGTTTCGGCGGCGCCCACGTCCAGGATGCCGTCGGCGGGAATATCGATCGGTTCCCACATCGGGGCGGGCGCACCGTTGACGGTGATCAGGCATTCGGCCCCGGTGACGCAGACCGTCGTCGGGTGGCTGAACCGAAGTGCCGGGCCGGTCGCGGTGCATTCCAACCCCGCCGCGTGCTCGGGGTTACCCAGCGCCTGATTGCCCAACCGGAACGACAGATCGTCCATCGGTCCGCTCGGCGGCACCCCGACCTGCCAGAGGCCGACCCGACCGGGCACGTCCTGCACGGTGGTCAGCAGGCCGGGCCGCTCCACGGTGATCCGGGCGCGCGGGTCGGTGACGGAGGCCAGCGTCGCGGTGCTGTGCCTTGCGGCGCGGACGTCGGCGTGTTCGAGTGCCGCACCCAGCATTCCGAGGTTGACCTCGATACCGTGCAGCTCGGTCTTGGCCAGCGATTCGGCCAGCCGGTCCAACGCGGCATCGCGGTCGTCGGCGTGGGTGATCACCTTGGCCAGCAGCGGATCGTAGGAGGCGGTGACGTCGGTGCCGTCCTGGATCCAGCCGTCGACCCGGACTTGGGGAAAATGGACAGGGTCGGGGAATCCGACCTTCGTGATGGTGCCGATACTGGGCCGGTAGTCCCGGGTCGGGTCCTCGGCGTAGATCCGGGCCTCGACCGCATGCCCGGTCGAGGCGACGGTGCCGTCGGGGTGATCGTCGAACATCGTGGTGTCGCCGATGGCCAGTCGTACCATCCAGCCGGCCAGGTCGACACCGGTCACGGCCTCGGTGACCGGATGTTCCACCTGCAGACGGGCGTTGACCTCCAGGAAGGACGCTTCCTGGCGGGCCGCGTCGTAGACGAACTCGACGGTGCCCGCGGATCGGTAGCGGACCGCGGCGGCCAGCGCGCGTGAGGTGGCGTGCAACTGTGCACGCACCGCGTCGGGCAGGGCGGGGGCCGGCGCTTCCTCGATCACCTTCTGGTGGCGCCGTTGCAGCGAGCAGTCCCGGTCACCCAGGGACAGCACCCGACCGGTGCCGTCACCGAAGATCTGGACCTCGACGTGGCGGGCGTTCTCGACATAACGTTCGACGAACACACCGGCGGACCCGAAGCTGCGTTCGGCCTGCGCGACCACCCGCTGATAGGCGGTGCGCAGGTCATCGGCGTTGCGACACACCTGCATCCCGATACCGCCGCCGCCACCGGTCGCCTTGAGCATCACCGGGTAGCCGATCGTTTCGGCGGCGGAGACGGCGTCGTCGAGATCGTCGAGCAGATCGGAACCGGGGAAGATCGGCACGCCGGCGGCGCGGGCCGCCGCACGCGCGGTGTGCTTGGTGCCGAATACGCGCAGCTGCTCCGGATCGGGGCCGGCGAAGGCGATACCCGCCGCTTCGACCGCGGCGGCGAAATCAGCATCCTCGGAAAGGAATCCGTAGCCGGGATGAATGATGGTGGTGCCGGTGGCGGCCGCCGCGTCGAGAATGCCTGCGGTGCGCAGATAGCTGTCCCGCGGTGCGGCCGGACCGATGCGGACCGCCTCGTCGGCGAGTGCCACATGCGGTGCGCCACGGTCGGCGTCGGAGAACACCGCGACGGTGCGCAGTCCGAGTTCGCGCGCGGCGCGGATCAGGCGGACCGCGATCTCACCGCGGTTGGCGATCAGGACGGTGTGGCTTGTCGCGGTGTGGTTGGACCCGGTGTGGTTCATGCCGCTGCTCCGAAGGGCCGGGTGACGACCATCCGTACCGGGGTCGGATCGAAGGCGTTGCACGGGTTGTTGATCTGCGGGCAGTTCGACACCAGCACCAGCGTGTCGATCTCGGCGCGCAACGCGACGCGCTTGCCGGGGCCGGACAGTCCGTCGACGATGCCCAACGCCCCGTCTGGATCGACCGGCACGTTCATGAACCAGTTGATATTGCTGGCCATATCGCGGGCAGTCAGCCCGTGGCGTGCGCCTTCGATCAGGAAGTTGTCCAGGCAGCCGTGCTGGGCGCGGGTGTGCTGCCCGTAACGCAGGGTGTTGGACTCCTTGGAGCAGGCGCCGCCCAGCGTGTCGTGGACACCGACCTCGTCGGCGACGACGGTCATCAGCGCGTCACCGGTGTCGGCGCGCAGCACCGATCCGGTGGTCAATGCGATACGTCCCTGGCGCCGAATGGTTTCCGGTGCCGAGTAGCGCACCCCGTTATCGCCGGCCGCATACAGCAGGCAGTCGACGGCCTGATTGCCGGCCAGGTCGACGATGGTGAGGACATCGCCGGCGGCCACCACGGCCGACCACGACGCGCGTGCGGCGACGTGCTCGTCGAGCATGACGGTGCCCGGTACCAGGGCGGGAATCTCCACAGCGGTCACAGTTGTCCCCTCGCGGCGAGATCGGCGTCGGTGTTGACGATGGCCTGGGTGTGCTCGGGCCCCAGCGGCCCCACCAGGTCTCCGGCGGCCAGTCGTGTCAACTCGGTCGGTGCGGGCCAGGCGTGCACCAGCAGCGGTGAGCAGGTGAACCCCGGCCGCGGGTCCAGCGGGTGTGCGGTGTTGGCCAGCAGCACGATCGTGTCGACGTGCAGCAGCAGATCCACTGTTGTTGCCGCACCGGCGGATCCGAGCCAGCGCAACGTGCCGTCGGAGTCGACACGGACACCCTGGAAGAACGACACCGAGGGCACCACGTCGCGGCGGTCCAGGCCGTGTTTGAGGGCGGCCAGGGTGAACAACTCCCGGCCGGCTGGGGAGGCCGACTCCGGTACAGCGGCCCCGTAGCGCTCCAGGTTGCCTGCGCGGGTGGAGGTTCCGGTGAGGCTGTCGTGTCGGGTCGAGGTGTCGGCGACGACGGTGGCCAGCACTCGGCCGAATCCGCTGAGCAGCGGATGGCCGGTGGTGACGTAGGCCTGCCACGGCACCTTCACGGTGTCGGCGACGTTCAGGCGTTCATGCGGTGCGTCGGCGCGATGCAGTAGCAGATGGGCGCAGGCGTCCCCGGCGAGGTCGGTGAGCCGGATCCGGGTGCCGCGGGCCAGGACCGCGCTCGTATAGCCGCCCGGGGCAACGGTTTCCGACCACACCAGCGCCTCGACGGGGATGTCGGCGGGTGCGGTCGGGGAGGTTGCGGCCGGTTGGTGGCGCATGAACTCGGCGGTGCTGCCGTGCTGGGCCCGGGCGTGGGCCCGGGCGCCGGCCGTGGTGTCGGTGCTGCTCACTGATCACTCTCGCGCAGTCGGGGAGCCCGCATGGAGCGGACTTTCTGTCAGGTGACAGTTTTCGCGTCGAGTGCGATGCGGTGGTTGCGGTGATGTAACCGATGATTCGGATGCTGTTAACAACAAGCGACGAATGTTTCTGTCAAATGACAGGTATTCGGTCTTTATGCTTGACTCTGCAACAACCACCAGGCAGGAGCAGCGGTGTTCGAACGTGCGAAGTTCATGGTCAAGTTCGCGGGCGCGTACCGGCAGTCCCGCCGGGATGGCACCGATCACGAGGCGGCACTGCAATCGGCCGCCGACAACATGTTCCGGGTGAACCGGGCGACCGTGCCCGCGTCGGTGTACGAAACGTGGAGCGACCCGGCCGACGAGCTCGACCTGGATTACGACAGCTGGTTCGGTTACGGACCCTTCGACGTCACCGCCACCCACCTCGGTCTGCTGCGCCAGGCCCGGCTGGCCTGGGAGGGCGCCGAACGTGGCGCTCCGATGCTGGACCCGGACCGCCCCTACGGCCGCAGCGATCTGCTCGCCCAACTGGGTGAGGTGTTCGGCACCGACGACCCTGACGTGCAGGCGCTGCGCCACGTCGAGATGTACGCCACCATGGCGCGCTTCCTGCGGCACGCGACCCTGGACCCTGGTCACTACCCGCTGGTCAACATCGAGCCAGCGGATGTCCGCATCGCACTGCGTGGCCACGGCGAACTGTCCGAGGAAGACCTCGGCCTGGCTGCCGACGGCACCGTCGCCGTCACCGCCGATCACCTGACACTGCTGCGCGGGATCAACATCCGGTGGCCCTCGGAGTACGAGAACGGCGACCGCCTCGACGAGGGCCGCTACCCGGCGGCCACCGGCGACCCGAAACGGCCCTACGGCGACTACACCTTCATCGAGATCGACATGGCCCGGCTGCTCGGTGAGCTGCCACCCCCGCCGGCCGAAGGCCCGGCCGTCTTCGAACCGAGTCCCGAGCAGGCGGCGCGGCTGCAGCGCCTGCACTGGCAGATGCTGGCGACCATGCAGGTGTTCCTGGAGCGGGCCGAGCTCGCGCCGGGCACTTACTCCTGATCACGCAAAAGCTACGATGGCCGGCGTGCCCGACGACGAGAACACACCCGAAGTCGACGACACCGATGTCGAGGCGGCAGCCGAGGACCAGGCAAAACCCTCGCGCAGCCCGGCAGTGATTGCGGTCAGCGCCATGCTCGTCGCCATCGCAACCCTCGGTGCCTCGGCCTATATGTGGCGCAACCCGGTGAACTCGGATACCTCGACCCCCGGTGCCGCCGCCGCTCCGGCGCCCGAGGCCTTCAGCCAGGAGGAACGCGACCAGGCCGAGGCCAAGGTGTGTGATGCTTTCGCCCTGGTCAGCGTCGGTGTCGCCAACAGCAGTGGTCTGCAGCCACCGGAGGGGCAGGCCGATTTCGGTGCCGCGATCGCCGTCGCCGCCAGTGCCCGCCTCGCACTGCTCGGCGGCGGGCAGTTCCTGCTCAATCGTGTCGATCCCGCGACACCCGAGGACCTGGCCGAGGCCGCCCGCAACTTCGGCAACACCCTGATGGACGTCGGCGCCGCGGCCATCGCCGAGATCCCGACCGGTGACCCCGCGCAGACCCAGCGGCTGCAGGACGCCGACACCGAGAACACCCGACTCGACGAACTGTGCAATCCGCCCGGTGAGCAGCCGGCGCCACCGCCGCCCGGCGCGCCCGCCCCGCCATCCCCAGGTGAACCCGCGCCGGCCCCGGCGCAGCCGACGGGGTAGTCGCGCCCGCGGGTGTGGTGTCCGTCATTGCTGAGGTCCTTCTCAGCGACGGGAACGTTCTGAATTCAACTTTCCCGCATGTCACCGAACGGCCCGCGACCACCGAACCGATGCCGAATTGTCGTGCGCGTTAGCGTAGGAAACCATTTTGAGCAAACGTCATATAGTTTCCAGTCATGAAGCTCATCTCGGCGTGCGGCGGGCAGTGTTGATGGTCGGATCGAAGGTCAACGTGCTGGCATCCGCGCTGGCAGAGTCGCTGACCGCCAGCGACCGCGATCTGGTCCTGCTCGAGGACAAGGAATGGGTCCGCCACCCGTGGCAGGAGATCCACGCACGCGCCGAGAACGCCGCCGAACGTCTGCTCACCGAGAACATCCGCTGCATCGGGCTGGTGGGCGCTCCCACCGCGGAGCTGCTCGCCACCGTCATCGGCGCCTTCTACGCCGGGGCGGCCGTCTCGATCCTGCCCGGCCCGGTCCGCGGCGCCGATGTCACGCAGTGGGCGCAGGCAACCCAGGCCCGCTTCCGCGGTATCTCTGCCGAGTGGGTCGGCAGTCAGGGTGATTACCTGGAGAAGATCACCACCGCAGGTGAGGCGCCGACCATCGGCGACCTCGCCGACATGGCGCGCGCGCAAAGATCGAGCAGTTTGCAGCTGCCCGCCCTCGACGCCCCGGTGTCGATCATGCAGGGCACCGCGGGATCCACCGGCACCCCGAAGACCGTTCAACTGCCGCCCGCCGCGGTGCTGGCCAACCTGAGCGGGCTCAACGAGCGCATCGGCGTGCGCGACGGCGATGTCGGTTGCTCGTGGCTGCCGCTGTACCACGATATGGGGCTGAGCTTCCTGCTGGCGGGCGCGCTGGCCGGCAACGACGTGTGGCAGGCGCCGACCGCGGCCTTCCAGTCCTCGCCGTTCCGCTGGCTGAACTGGCTGTCCGACAGTGGAGCCTCGGTGACCGCAGGCCCGAACATGGCCTACGCGATGATCGGCAAATACTCCCGGCGCGTCACCGATGTCGACCTGTCGGCGGTGCGCTTCGCGCTCAACGGCGGTGAGCCCGTCGACTGCGATCTCACCGGGCGGTTCGCCACCGAGATGGCCCGCTTCGGCTTTTCTGCCGGAGCGCTGTCGCCGTCCTACGGCCTGGCCGAATCCACCTGCGCGGTAACGGTTCCGGCCCCCGGCGAAGGGCTGCGCGTCGACGAGACCGTCTTCACCACCGAAGAGGGCACCGCCCCACGCCGGCACGCCGTGCTCGGCAAGCCCATCAGCGGTATGGAGGTGCGGATCGAGCCGTTCGAGGGTGGCTCGACCGAGGTCGCCGACCGCGAGATCGGTGAGGTCGCCATCCGCGGCACCTCGATGATGTCGGGCTACCTGGGGGACACCCCGCGCGGCGCCGACGAATGGTTCCGCACCGGCGATCTCGGCTACCTGGTCGATGGCGGCCTGGTGGTCTGTGGTCGCGCCAAGGAGATCATCACCGTCGCCGGACGCAACATCTTCCCGGCCGAGGTGGAACAGCTCGCCGCCCGGGTTCCGGGGGTGCGCGAGGGTGCGGTGGTCGCGGTGGGGATCGGTGAGGGCTCGGTGCGTCCGGGTCTGGTCGTCACCGCCGAGTTCCGCGGTCCCGACGAGGCCGGCGCGCGGACCCAGCTGATGCAGGAGGTGGCGTCGGGCTGCGGGGTGGTGCCTGCCGACGTGGTGTTCGTCAAACCCGGCACCTTGCCGCGCACCACCTCGGGCAAGCTGCGCCGCCTGGAGGTCAAGCGCGGACTGGAAGTCGGCGCGACCTAGCGGTTCATCGAGTTCCACGGGCAGAACGCGATGGTCGCGGTCCCCACCACGAAGGTCGCCACATTCTCGGGCACCTTGTCGGCGCCGATCACCACATCGACGACATCGTACTGGTCGACACCGCCGTCCATTGTGGCGCACAGCTTCTGGGCGCTGGCCAAGGCCGCCGCGGGCGTGTAGAAGTCGGGCACGATACCGGCGTTGCGCAACGCGTTCAGATAGGCGCTCTGGTTGGTCTCGTCGGCATGCGCAACCGGGGCCGACAACAGTGCGACGGCCACCGCCGGGGTGAACAGGATGCTGCGCATACCTCGACCGTACTGACCGAACGGCGGGCCGGGTGGGCGATTACGGCGACGATTCGGACACAATGGTGCGCGATGGTGACCAAGCAACCCGACCGACCCGGCGCCGGCGTCCGACTGTTCATCCGGTTCATGACGCGTCGGCACGATCTGCCCCGCGCGCGCACCGAATACCGGGTGCACCGCGAGTTGGCGGTGCCGATGCGCGACGGAGTCGACCTGCTGGCCGATCTGTACGTCCCGGACACCGAACCGGTGGCCACGGTCCTCATCCGCACCCCGTACGGCCGGGACAACCTACCCGCCGAGGCCACCGCCGGTATCTACGCCGAACGCGGCTATCGGGTCGTGATGCAAAGTGTGCGGGGAACTTTCGGGTCGGGCGGGGACTTCCACCCCGGCCGCGCCGAGACCGAGGACGCCGCCGACACGGTGGCCTGGATGCGCACCCAACCCTGGTTCGACGGCACGTTCGTCACCGTCGGGTCCTCGTATCTGGGCTTCACCCAGTGGGCGCTGCTGGCTGACCCACCGCCGGAACTGCAGACCTCGGTGATCGGGATGGCACCACACGATTTTGCCGAATCCGGTTGGAGCACCGGAACCTTGGCGCTGGCGGACTTCCTCACCTGGAGCTATCAGGTGGCCACCCAGGAGGACGGTGGCTCGGTGCGCGCGGTGGCCCGGATGGCGACCATGGGCCTGCGGCTGCGCCGGCCGATGCGCATCGTGCCACTGCACGCGGCGGGCACCAAGGTACTCAAGGACCGCGCGCCCTGGTATGAATCCTGGCTGCGCACCTCCGATGTGTCCGACCCGTACTGGCAGCCCAGCCGGCTCGGCCACGCGCTGGAGGCCGTCAGCACCCCGGTGCTGCTGGCGACCGGGTGGCAGGACGTCTTCCTGGCCCAGACCTTCGACCAGTACCGGCGGCTGCGTGAGCGCGGCGCCGACCCGACCCTGCTGGTCGGCCCGTGGAGCCACGGCGACGGCGGCGGCGACGTGCTGCGCGAGACGTTGCGATGGCTCGACGGGCACCGTCCCGGCGGCGTGCGTGTGCATGTCGGGGGTGCCGGCTGGCGCGAACTGCCGTCCTGGCCGCCTGCGGCCGACGAGCACATCCGGTACCTGGCGCCGCGGGCCGCGCTGACCGCCGATCCGCCCGCGGTGGGGGCAGCGCCGGCCCGATTCGTGTTCGACCCCGACGACCCCACTCCGACGATCGGTGGGCGACTGTTGTTCTCGCCCCGCGGTTATCGCGAGGACAGCGCGCTGGCCGCCCGCAACGACGTCATCACCTTCACCGGGCCGGTGCTGACCGAGCCGCTGGAGGTCATCGGCGTCCCGCGGGTCGAACTGGAGCACCGCAGCGATACCGGCTGGTGTGATGTGTCGGTCCGGATCAGCGAGGTCGCCGCCGATGGCCGGTCCCACAACGTCAGCGATGGTTATCTCGGCCGCACCCCGGCGGACACCGGGGTGCTGCGGCTGGACCTCGATCCGATCGCGCACCGGTTCGCGGTCGGGTCCCGGATCCGGGTGTCGATCGCCGGCGGCTCCTACCCGCGGTTCGCCCGCAATCCGGGTACGGGGGAGCCGGTGTGGTCGGCCTCGCGGCTGGTGCGGACCCGCCACGAGGTAGGCCCGAACTCGCGATTGGTCTTGCCCGTCGTGTGATTTCGGCGCGCTCGCGTACGCTCACCGTACGAAAGCGCGCCGAAATCACAGGGGATCAGCGGACTTTGAGGACGACCTTGCCGACCGCGGTGCGATTTTCCAGCGACGCGATCGCCGCACCCGCCTGCTCGAACGGGTAGATGACCGGCTCGGGAGCGGTCACCGCAGCGGAGGCCAGCAGCGGTTCCAGCTCGGCCCACTGTTCGGCCAGATAGCCCGGATGTGTGGCCGCCCAGGCGCCCCAGCCGACGCCGACGGTGTCGACGTTGTTGAGCAGCAACCGATTCACCTTCACCGTCGGGATGTCGCCGCCGGTGAAACCGACGACCAGCAGCCGGCCCGCCGGGGCCAGCGAGCGCAGCGAATCGGTGAACCGGTCACCGCCCACCGGGTCGAGCACGATATCGACACCGCGGCCGTCGGTGAGTTCTTTGACCGCATCCTTGAACCCGTCGGCGAGCACCACATCGGTCGCCCCGGCCGCCCGCGCGGTCGCGGCCTTCTCCTCGGTGCTGACCACCGCGATGGTGCGGGCCGCGCCGAACGCCGGCGCCAGCCGCAGCGCCGAGGTGCCGATACCACCGGCGGCGCCGTGCACCAGCACCGTCTCGCCGGGGGCGAGCCGACCGCGGGTGCGCAGCGCGCAGTGCACCGTCAGATCGTTGAACAGGATGCCGGCGCCGGCCTCGAAGGACACCCGCTCGGGCAGGGTGAACACCCGGTCCGGCGGCAGCGTCACCACCTCGGCCATCCCGCCGGTCAACATCGTCAGCCCGACCACCCGGTCCCCGGCGACGACGTGGGCGTCGGCGGGAGCGCTGCGCACCACCCCGGCGATCTCCGCGCCCGGGATGTAGGGCAGCGGCGCCTTGTGCTGATAGAGCCCGCGGGTCTGCAGGGCGTCGGGGAACGCGACACCCGCCGCATGCACCTCGATGACCACTCCGTCGGTGCCGGGTTCGTCGATCTCGACCACCTCGGCGGCCTCGGGTCCATCGAGTCGGGGTATCTGAATCGCACGCATGGTTGACCATTTAACATGCGTCAAGTGATCAAGGCACGTGCCGCGGTGCTCCGCGAGCCAGGGCAGGACCCGCAGCTCACCGATGTCGAACTGCGCGATCCCGTCGGAGACGAAGTGCTGGTCCGCATCGACGCGGTCGGCATCTGCCACACCGACATCACCATGGCCTCGATCTTCGCCAAGACCCCGATGGTGTTCGGGCACGAGGGCGCGGGCACCGTCGTCGCCGTCGGTCCGCAGGCCGGCCATAGCGTCGGGGACCGGGTGGTGCTCACCTTCGCCAGCTGCGGGACGTGCGCCAACTGCGCCACCGATCGGCCCGCCTACTGCGACCGGTCCACCAACCTGAACATGCGCGGCGGCCGCCGCGACGAGACCAGCGCCCTGCGCATGGAGGGTGCCCCCATCGCCGGCGGGTTCTTCGGCCAGTCCAGCTTCGCCACCCACGCCATGTCGAGCAGCCGCAACGCGGTGACCTTGCCTGCTGGGATCAACCCCGCGCTGGCGGCCCCGCTGGGCTGCAGTGTGCAGACCGGGGTCGGGGCCGTGCTCAACGTCATCGGGCCCGCGCCCAGTGTCGCCGTCTTCGGGGCCGGTGCGGTGGGGCTGTCGGCGGTGATGGGCGCCCGGATCGCCGGCGCCGAGACGATCATCGCCGTCGATCCGATCACCGAACGCCGGGCGTTGGCCACCGAACTCGGTGCCACCCTCACCCTCGACCCGACGGCAGTTGATGCCGCGGCCGAGATCGTGAAGGTAACCGGCGGTGTCGCCGGCGCGGTCGACACCACCGCGCGTCCCGACGTGATCGCCGCCGCGGTCGGGGTGCTGGCCTCGCGCGGCACGCTGGCCCTGGTGGGGCTGGGCGCACCGACGGCCGAGCTGCCGGTCACGCTGATCATGGCCAAGGGGCTGACGGTGCGCGGTGTGGTCGAGGGCGACAGTGACCCGCAAATCTTCATCCCACAGCTGGCCGAGTTCTACCGCGCGGGACAGCTTCCGCTCGACCGGCTGGTCAGCACGTTCGCCTTCGACGATTTTGCGCAGGCCTGGACGGCGGCGAAGACCGGCACGGCAATCAAACCGGTGCTGGTCACGTGATCGATGTGGCGCTTCGCGCCCGGGGCTAGACTTGCCCGTCCAGGCAATGACGCCGACGATTGGAGTACCCGTGACCCTGCCCGCGCTGCCCCGGGGACGCTCCGTCGACGTGCACTCGGCCGACGGCACCCGGCTGTACGTCCAGGAATTCGGTCCGGCCGACGGCTACCCGATCGTGCTGGCCCATGGCATCACCTGCGCCATCGAGGTCTGGGCCCACCAGATCGCCGACCTGGCCGCCGACTACCGCGTCATCGCCTACGACCATCGCGGGCACGGCCGCAGCGAGACCCCGCGGCGCCGCAACGGATACAGCCTCAACCATCTGGCCGCCGATCTGGATGCGGTGCTGGATGCGACGCTGGCTCCGGGGCAGCGTGCGATCATCGGCGGGCATTCGATGGGAGGTATCGCGATCACGTCGTGGTCGGCGCGCTACCCGCACCGGGTCACCCGCTGCGCTGACGCGGTGGCCCTGATCAACACCAGCACCGGGGATCTGCTGCGCAACGTGCAGCTGGCGCGGGTGCCCGCGCCGCTGTCGGCCACCCGCATCCGGACCGCCGGATCGCTGCTCAAGACGTTCGGTGCCACCCCGGTGCCCAAACTCGCCGACCGGGCCAACCGGCGGTTCGTCGACTACCTGGCCGTCGGCGCCGACGCCGATCCCGAGGTGGGCGAACTGGTGTACCGGCTGTTCGCGACCACACCGCCGGCCGGGCGGGGCGGGTGGGCCCGGGTCCTGGTTGACGGTCTTGGGGCACAACACATCTCGCTGCGGAACCTGACCGTCCCCACTCTGGTGATCGGCAGCCGCAAGGACCGGTTGCTGCCCATCAACGCCTCACGGCACATCGCCGACCACGCCCCGAACCTGGCCGAATTCGTCGAGCTGGCCGGCGGGCACTGCGCCATCCTGGAACGGCCCGTCGAGGTCAACCAGCGGCTGCGGTCATTGGCCGAATCCGCGGTGAGCCAACGCCTCAGCTCGTGAGGTAGGTCCTCACCTCGGCGGCGGCGCGCTGCCCCGAGCGCACCGCCCCGTCGAGGAACCCGGTCCACTCATCGGCGGTCTCGGTGCCGGCCCAGAAGATGCCGTCCACCGGTGCGCGTAGGTGGCGGCCATGGTCGGTCCAGGACCCGGGCGGTACCGCCGCGGTTGGGCCGCCGGGCGCGAATTGCTCTGCGCTCCAACAATGGTCGAGATAGTCCACCGGCTCTGCCGCGGCCTGGCCGAACAGGGTGGTGAAACAATCCAGGGCCTGTTCGCGCCGGGTGGCCGCCGGCAGCGGGTCGAAGGTGCGGGAGTCGGCAAATCCCAACAGGATTCCCGGCCCGTCGTCCGACGGGCTGACATCGAAGGTGATGAACACCGGGCCCTCGTCGGACAACGATTCACCCGAGCAGTCGGCGGACCGCCAGAAAGGTTTCTCGTATGCGGCGTAGGCCTTGCTCAGATTGCCCTGCGGCCAGTGGTTGATCAGCTCGGCGTGTCCCTCGGGCAGCGGCGGTGTGAAGGTGATGCCGGCGCGGTGCGCGGGCGGTATCGCGAGGATGACCGCACGGGCGCTGTGGGTGCCGCCGTCGGTGCTCACGGTGTAGCCGGCGTCGGTGCGGGTGACCGCGGTGACCGGCGCGGACAGGCGCACCCGGTCGCCGAGGTCGGCGGCGATCCGCGCGGCGATCTGCTGGGTGCCGGCCAGGAAACGATCCTGCTGGGCGCCGCCCTTCACGTCGAGCATCCGGCCCAGACCGCCGGCGGCCTTCACATAACGCACGGCGTGCAGCATCGACACCTCGTCGGGTTCGCACCCCCACGTCACCCGCGACATGATCGCCATCAGATTGCGGGTCGAGGCGTTGGCGTGCGCGGCGCGCAGCCACCCGTCCAGGCTCTTCTGGTCCAGCCGTGGCGCCGCGGCGGCCGCCCAGGTGTCGGTGACCGGGATCAGCCGGGACAACCGGTCGAAGCGCCACTGGATGCGCGACACATCGAGCAGTTCGATGAGCGACAGCTTCGGGATGGTGGAGCGATACGAGCGCACCCGGCCGTGCCAGCGGATCAGATTCTTGCCGCGGCTGTGGGTGGGCACCGTGTCGCAGCCCAACTCGGCGGCCAGTGCCAGCACCGCATCCTGGGTGGGCCCGACGAAGGTGGCACCCAGATCGACCGGGACCCCGGCGACCGTCGCGGTATAGGAACGGCCGCCGACCCGGTCGCGGCCCTCCAACACGAGGACCTCATGCCCCTGTCTGCTCAGTTCTCGTGCTGCCGTCAATCCGGCGAACCCGGCCCCCACCACGATCACATCGGTCACATCCCCAGTGTGCCGTTTCGGCGCCGTCCCGTGCGCGATTCCGATTAGGGTGACCGGCTGTGAAGGTGATGACCGCGCTGTATGGACCTGTCGGAGCCGCGGAGCGGGCCGCCGAACTGCGTGACGCCGGCGCCAGCGGGGTGTTCACCTTCGAGGGGCCGCACGATGTGTTCACCCCGCTGACGCTGGCCGCCGGTGTCGACGATTTGGATCTGATGACGAATGTGGCGATCGCGTTCCCGCGCAATCCGATTCACCTCGCGCATCAGGCGATCGACCACCAGATCCTGACCCAGGGGCGGTTCACGCTGGGGCTGGGCACCCAGATCCGCACGCAGATCGAGAAGCGGTTCGGGGCCGAGTTCGACCGGCCGGTCGCCCGGATGACGGAGCTGGTCGCCGCGCTGCGGGCCATCTTCGACACCTGGTCGACGGGCGCACGGCTGGACTTTCGCGGTGAGTTCTACCGGCACACCCTGATGACGCCGACCTTCACCCCGCGCGACAACCCGTACGGCCCGCCGCCCATCTACATCGGAGCACTGGGACCCCGGTTGACCAAGGCCACCGCCCAGCACGCCGACGGGCTGCTGGTGATGCCGTTCGGCAACAAGAAGTTTCTGCACGAGGTCACCATGGCCGCCGTCGACGAAGGGCTGGCCGCGGCTGGGCGCACCCGGGCCGATCTGGCGATCGTGCCGGAGATCATCGTCTCGGTCGGCGACAACCACGACGCCACCCGCAAACTGCTGGCCTTCTACGGATCGACACCAGCGTATCGCCCGGTGCTCGACGTGCACGGCTGGGGGAATCTGCAGCCCGAGCTCCACGCATTGTCCAAACAGGGCCGATGGAACGAGATGGGCGCGCTGATCGACGACGACGTGCTGCACACCATCGCCGCCTGCGGCACCCCCGCCGAGGTGGCCGCGCACATCCGCGACCGGGTCGACGGCATCGCCGACCGCATCTGCATCTACCAACCGGGACCGATCGCGGCGGGATCTTTGGCCCAGATCGTTGACGCGCTGCGTACCTGAGGTCCTATGGTGGTTGGTACGGAGCAGGACCACGAGGAGGTTGTCCGATGGTCGAGCGCAACGAGGATGCCGAACCCCAGTTCAGCGACGTCCTGATCATCGGGGCGGGCATCTCCGGTATCAACGCGGCCTACCGCATCCGCGAACGCAACCCGAACCTGAGCTACACCATCCTGGAGCGTCGGGAACGCATCGGCGGTACCTGGGACCTGTTCCGCTATCCCGGGATTCGCTCCGACAGCGATATCTTCACCCTCAGCTTCCCGTACGAGCCGTGGACCGGACGCGCACATGTCGCCGAGGGCGCCGATATCCGGGACTACCTGGTCGCCACGGCCCGTAAGCACGGTATCGACCGGCAGATCAGGTTCGGTACCGCGGTGTCCTCGGTGGACTGGGAATCGGCCACCGACACCTGGACGGTGCACGCCGAAACCGACGGCGCCAAGGTCAGCTACCGCTCGCGGTTCGTGTTCTTCGGGACCGGCTACTACAACTACGACAAGCCCTACACCCCGGAGTTCCCCGGCATCGAGAACTTCGGCGGTGCCGTCGTGCACCCGCAGTTCTGGCCCGAGGACCTCGACTACACCGGCAAACGGGTGGTGGTGATCGGCAGCGGCGCCACCGCCATCAGTCTGGTGCCCGCACTGTCCGAGACGGCCGGTCACGTGACGATGCTGCAACGTTCGCCGACCTACATGATGTCCATGCCTGCGGTCCCGAAGCCGACGCAGGCGGTCCGGAAGATGCTGCCGCGCAGGGTCGCCCATCAGGTCGTGCGGTTCCGCAACGCCTGGATGCACTACCTGTACTACGTGTTCTTCCGGAGCATGCCCCAGGCCGGGCGCAAGTTGATCCGGGCAACCCAGATCTCGGCGCTGCCGGCCGGCTATCCGGTCGACGTGCACTTCAAACCGCGTTACAACCCGTGGGATCAGCGGATGTGCCTGGTGCTCGACGGTGACCTGTTCGAGGACATCAGCGCCGGCCGTGCCGAGGTGGTGACCGACCGCATCGACCGGATCGATGCCGACGGGATCGTGCTGCAGTCCGGTGACCGCATCGACGCTGACATCATCGTCACCGCCACCGGTCTGCAACTGCAGGCGCTCGGCGGTATCGCGATCAACGTCGACGGTGTCCGGGTCGACCCGACCGATCGATTCGTCTACAAGGAGTACCTGATCGAGGACGTGCCGAACATGGCCTGGTGCATCGGCTACACCAACGCATCCTGGACGTTGCGGGCCGACATGACAGCCCGCGCGGTGGCCAAGCTGTTGGCCTACATGGACTCTCACGGCTACACACATGCTTACCCGCATCTGGGTTCGGTGGCCATGCCCGAGAAGCCGGCCTTCGACCTGGACGCCGGCTACGTCAAGCGGGCGCTGCACGCGCTGCCGAAGTCCGGCACCCGCCGGCCGTGGAAGGTGCGGCACAACTACGCACTCGACGCGTTCGAGCACCGTTTCGACCGGATCGAGGAGTCGATGGTCTTCGGCCGCGTGCAGTCCGGCAAGCCCGCCGCGACACCTGCGGAGTCGGCACAGGTCAGCGCCTGACTCACGGCACCCGCACGGACAGTCCCGTCGCAAGCAACTGTGTCGCCGACAGGCCGAAGGTCGTCTTGAACCGGTCGGCCAGGTGCGACGGGCTGGCGAACCCCGCCTCGACGGCCGCGGTGGTGAGATTGGCACCGGCGGCCAGTTCGGCGCCTGCGCACATCAGCCGGCACCACAACCGATAGCGGCGCAGGCTGGTGCCGACCTCGGCGGCGAACAGGTGCAGGAACCGCGACTCGGACAGTTCGGCATCGGCGGCCAACTGTGCCGCCGACGGTGCGGCCGCCGGATCGTCACGAATCTGTTTGGCGGCCAACTCGATACGCGGATCGATGTGGTGGATCTGCGAGGGCGCGGCGATGTCCAGCCAGCGCCGGGCCGCAGCATCATCACGGGGCGCCGTGACCAGGTTCGCCTCGGCCCGATGGCCCACGCCGATGCCGTGCCGGAATTCCTCGAACTGGTCGCGGCATGCGGCGCTGCGCTGTGATGCCGGATCCAGATAACAGGACACCAGCGGACCCTGCATCCTCAGGTGGTGGACGAGCCGCGGCGGGATCAGCGCCGTGCGGGTGGTGAGGTGCTGCCCGTCGACGTGCACGGTCAGCGGCGCGTCGACACCGACGGCCAGACACCACACCGAGCCCGAATGCGGATCCAGGCCGAGCGCGGGGCCGGAGTACAGGGCTTGCCCCGGCCACAGCCACACCGCCGGGTAGCAGGTTTGTGGAAGCGCCGCGGTGGGCAGGTTCGCCATGCTGGACTCCTCATCAACTGATCAGGAGGCTACCGTGAGCGGCGCGATCATCGTCATCGTCGGGGTGCTCTTCGCCGGCATGGGCCTGTATGCGTTGGCCGCGCCCGCGGCGATGCTGCGGCCCTTCGACTACATCCTCAAAACACCCTCGTCGCGCGCGGAAGTGCGTGGTGTGTATGGCGGTTTCGGTCTGGCCATTGCCGCAGTGCTGGGTTGTGCCTTTGTCACCCCGGGCGAGGTGCGCACCGGGATCCTGATCACCGTGGCCGCGGCGCTGGCCGGAATGGCATTGGCTCGCACCGCTTCGGCACTTTTCGACGGGCCGACGCCGTTCTACCCGAACTGGTTCTACTGTCTGGTGGAGGCGGTGGCGGCCGCGGCCCTGTTCTGGGTGGCCTGACAGTTAGGGCGCGACCGTCAGCCAGTCCGCGAACCCGGACGGATCGTGGCGGCCCAGCGCTCCGTGCTCGAACAGACCCCAGCCCTCGGAGGTCACCGAACCCTCGGTGCACACCGCCCGCCCGACGTGGTCGATGACGCCGAAACCGGACCGGCCGATGATCGCCGGGTCGGTCATGTCGTAGGTGAGCCGTTCGGTGAACTTCTCGCCCTTCCACACACCGTGGATCCAGTCCGAGTCGCCACCGTAACCGCCGCCGACGTGAATGGGCACAGGGAGTTTGGATTCCACCTCGAAGTGCACCGGGGACCCGTCGACGGCTGTGGCGTCGATGGTGGCGCCGGTGGGGATCCGGGTACCGGACCGGTAGTGGATCTTCACCCGCGGCCAGCCCAGCTGCTCGACGCGACCGTCCTTCCAGATGCGGGTGCAGTCGTTGAGCGAGCGGAAGCCGTCCGGGGCCTCCTGGATGATGATGACGATGGAGAAGTCGTCGAAGGCGATCGGCACGTACAGCCACCACATCCCCTCGAACGGCGGGTCGGCGGGCCGGCCGGGCGCTTCGGCCTCACCGATCGGCCGGATGCCCCAGGACCGGTCCCGGGACCCGATCCAGGTGGCCGGGTCGACCGGGATGTGTTCGCCGTCGATCTCCAGATGGCCGCTCCACGAACCCAATTGGGCGAACCGCTGGGCGTCCAGGGTGACCCGGTTGCCCTGGCGCATCAGGTGCGGCTGTTCCTGCACGACGTCGAACAGGCCGTTCCAGGTCAGGTCGGCGGCGATGCCGTCGGTTTCGTCCAGGGTGATCCGCAGCTGGTGCAGTGGGTCGGTCACATCCACCCGGTAACCGTTGACGTGTTGATGCAGCCTGTCCTGGTCGATGGCATCGGACAGGTGCACCGCGGTCTGGGTGTCGCCGCGGCGTACCAACAGGAACGCGTCCTTGACACCGAGATTGGGGTAATAACCGATGCCGGTGATGACAAAGATGTCCCCGGTGCGGTCGTGGGCGTTGAAGTACGACCGGTCGTAGAAGTTGCGGTCCGAGGATCCGGGCCAGGCAATCGGTTGGGGGACTTGGTGGATGGGGAACTCGTCCATCGGACCCAGCATTATGCCTCCAGCAGTCGTCGCAGCAGGGATGCGTGATAGAACGTGGACTCGACGTCCTCGGGTTGGTCCATCTCGCCGAAATGCACACGGCGGGCCGTGGTGCGCATGAAGACACAACACCAGATGACCCCGGAGTAGATGTAGAACCACCGCAGATCGCCGAGGCGGGCGCCGGTCAGCTGCTCATAGGTGGCGCGGACATCTTCCTCGCGCAGCACATCGGGTAGGCCGGGCAGCCCGGCCAGCCCGGCGAGTTCCTGGAAGACCATGTGCGCGAAGATGATCCACGACACGTCGAGCTCGCGCGGCCCGATGGTGGCCATCTCCCAGTCCAGCACCGCGACGGGCCGGAAGTCCTCGTAGAGCACGTTGCCGACCCGGGAGTCGCCCCAGGCCAGCACCGGGGTCCCTGCCGCGACATCGATGGGGAAGTGGTCCTCCAGCCAATTCAACGCCTGCTCGACCAGTGGGGAGCGGCCGATGTCGGGGACGGCGAATTCGTACCAATCCTTGAGCCAGCCGAAGTGCCGCCGCAACGGGGTGTCACCCGGTGGGTCGACCTCGGCGAGGAAGGAGAACCGCTGTGCCGCATCGGGTATCGCATGCAGTTTGGCCAGCACCTCGACGGTGGCATCCTGCAACTCGCGTTGCCGTGCCGGCTCGGCATCGGCAAACCAGTTGCCGCCGAATGTGTATGGCATGACATCGGGCGGGACGATGCCGTCCACCCGGTCCATCAGGAAGAACGGGGTACCGAGCACGGAACCGCCGGTGTCGATCCAGCGCACCTTCGGCACCGGGACGTCGGTGAGTTCACCGACCAGGCGCATCAGTTCGAACTGATGGTCCAGGCGGTACGACGAGAACACCGGAACGTCGGCCTGCGTCGGCGCGACGCGGGCCACCAGGCGCTGCTCGTCGTCGCCGTCCCAGCGGGCGGTGAGCAGGATGGTCTCCGAGGACATCCCGTTGGCGTCGACGCCGCTCTCGATGCTGACCTGCGGGGCGGGTCGTTCGGGGCGTACGGTGGACAGCCACTGCGACAGCAGATCGGGCAGTGTGCTGACGTCTCGGCTGGAGTGTTGGAGGCGACTGACATCCTCGACGGCCGGTTCATGTGCCACGGTGCAACCTTTCGGCCCCAATTACGATACGGTGGGTAGCGTTATGAAATCAGACTTGCCACCGGTTGACAAGGGTGCCGGCCGCCCGCGGGATCCGCGGATCGATGCCGCCATCCTATCGGCGACGGTGGATCTCCTTGTCCAGATCGGGTATTCGAACCTGACCATGGCCGCCGTCGCCGAACGCGCCAGCACCACCAAGACCGCGCTCTACCGTCGCTGGTCCAGCAAGGCCGAGCTGGTGCACGAGGCGGCCTTCCCGACAACCCCGACGGCGCTGAGCATGCCCGAAGGCGATATCGCCTCCGATGTGCGGGCGATGATCGCCGCCGCCGGCGCGGTGTTCACCAGCCCGGTGGTCCGCGCAGCGCTGCCGGGCCTGATCGCGGATATGGCCGCCGACCCGGATCTCAACGATCGGGTGATGGGCCGGTTCACCGGGCTGTTCGAGGTGGTGCGGTTGCGCCTGGTGCACGCCGTCGAGCGGGGCGAGGTGCGCAGCGATGTCGACCCGCAGCGGCTCATCGAACTGATCGGTGGCGCCACCCTGCTGCGGATGCTGCTGACCCCCGGCCAGGACCTCGATGACCAGTGGGTGACCCAGACCACCGATATCGTGGTGCACGGGGTGATGCGTCAGCGCAGCTGACTCTTGTTGTGCTCGCTGACCTCCCGGAACCGGTCCCCGAGCCCGCCGAAGTCACGATGCTGGGCGAACGCGATGCGGGCCTCGGCGGCCAGCGCCGGATCGATCACGGCCGCCGCGCCCTCGGTGTAGATCTCCTTGAGCGCGAGCATGGTCGGACCCGGCACCTCGGCGATCTGGCCGGCCAGCTCCAGGGCCCGTTGCAGTAACCGATCATGGGCCACCACCTCGGTCACCAGCCCGATGCGCTCGGCCCGCTCGGCGCTGATCACCTCACCGGTCATCGACATACGGCGCGCCATCGCCAACCCCACCACCTGCGGCAGCCGGGCCGTCATCCCGCCGCCGGGCAGGATACCCACCCGGGCATGGGTATCGGCGAACACCGCACGCTCGGAGGCGATAAGGAAATCGCAGCCCAGCGCGATCTCCAGACCGCCGGTGAACGTCGCCCCGTTGACCGCACCGATGATCGGCGTGCGCATCTCCCGGACCGCGGTGATACAACTCTGCGAGCGGAACTCCTCGAAGTACTTCAGTCCGTCACGGGCGGCCTCCTTGAGATCCACCCCGGCGCAGAACGCCGGATCGGTCCCGGTGATCACCACCGCGCGCACCGAATCGTCGGCGTCGGCGCTCTTCAGCGCGGTGTAGAACGCCCGGATCAACTCGTGGCTGAGCGCATTTCGGGAGGCGGGACGGTTCAGCGTCAACAATCGCACCGCGCCGTGGTCTGCGGCCAGCAACTCGCTCATGTCGTCGAACCTATGCGTAAAGTCGAAAAGGTAAACCCGATTTCACCCATTCCCGGAGGTTGCCCCGTCGTGTCGCTGTTGTCGACCCCCGTCGTTGCCGACACCCTGGCCCGGTTGTTCTCCCAGCTCGTCAATCCCGCACCGAAGGCGGGGGTGCGGTTCGCCGACATCACCGCCGACACCAGCGAGATCAGCATTCCCACCCGCCATGGCGACACCGCGGCCACCGTGTATCGCCCGGCCGGGACCCCCGACGGTGTGTACCTCAACATCCACGGCGGCGGGTTCGTCGTCGGACATCGTGAGCAGGACGATCCGTGGTGCCGCTTCCTGGCGGCCCGCGCCAACGTGGTCGTCGTCAACACCGACTATCTGCTCGCCCCCGAGCACCGCTTCCCGACACCGGTCGAGCAGCTCTACGACATCGCCGCCTGGGTCGCCGCACAGCCGGACTGGCCCGGGGCACGGCTGTGCATCGGCGGTCAGAGTGCCGGCGGGAACCTGTCGGCCGCGGTGGCGCGGCAGGCGCTGAAGCAGCGCGGTCCGGCGATCACGCTGCAGGTGCTGCACTACGCACCGCTGGACCTGATGACCGCGACGGCGCACAAGCGTTCCCCGCGCGGCGGCAAGGCCATCATGAAACCGTGGATGGGCGAGGTGTTCGACACCGCCTACATCCCGGAGCGTCAACGTCGTCGTGACCCGCTGGCCTCGCCGGCCTGGGGTGACAACGCCGACGATATCGCGGGTATCGCACCGGCTTTGGTGATCGCCTGCGAGTACGACCGGTTGCGCGACGAGGCGTCGGCCTACGCGAAGAGCCTCGATGCCGTCGGCGCCCTCGTCGACTACGTCGAGGTACCCGACGTCGACCACGGCTACAACATCATGAGCGACGCCACCGAGGTCACCCGCGGTATGTACGAACTGATCGCCGGTCGGGTGCGCGACGCCGTCGCCGCTACCTGACGAACTGCTGCGCCCCGTCGACCAGATCCAGCAGCGGCTGCGGCAGCGCACCGAGGGCGAACGTGACCGCTGCCGTCAACGTCACCGCCCCCATGGTCAGCGCGCTGGGCGCCACCACCTCGGGGGCATCCTCGGGCGGATCGGTGAAGAACATCAACACGATGACCCGCACGTAGAAGTACGCGGCCACCGCGCTGGCGATGACACCGACCACCACCAGCGCGGCCGCACCGCCCTCGGCGGCCGCCTTGAACACCGCGAACTTGCTGACGAAGCCACTGGTCAACGGGATCCCCGCGAAGGCCAGCAGGAACAGCGAGAACACCACGCCCACCACCGGATAACGCCGACCCAGCCCGGCCCACTGCGCCAGACCGGTCTCCTCATCGCCGTCGGGGCGCCGCACCAGACCGGCCAGGGCGAACGCGCCGAGCGTGCTGAAACCGTAGGCGAACAGGTAGAACAGGGTCGCCGACACTCCGGCGTCGTTGAGCGCAATGACACCGGTGAGGATGAATCCGGTATGGGCGACCGCCGAATAGGCCAGCATCCGTTTGACATCGGTCTGGGTGACCGCGGTCAGGGTGCCGACGATCATGGTGACGATGGCGATGATCCACAGCATCGGCCGCCAGTCGTCGGCCAGACCGGGCAGCGCGACATAGAAGATCCGCAGCATCGCACCGAACGCGGCGATCTTGGTGGCCGCCGCCATGAACGCCGTCACCGGGGTGGGCGCACCCTGATAGACGTCGGGTATCCACGAATGGAACGGCACCGCACCGACTTTGAACAGGATCCCGACCGACACCAGGCCGACACCCGCCAGCGCCAGGGCGCTTCCGTCGCTGCCCGCCTCGATGGCCGTCGCGATATCGTCGAGCCGGAACCCGCCCGAATAGCCGTACAGCAGCGCGATTCCGTACAGGAAGAAGGCCGAGGCGAAGGCTCCCAGCAGAAAGTACTTGAGTGCAGCCTCCTGGGATACCAACCGGCGCCGCCGGGCCAACCCGCACATCAGGTACAGCGGCAGCGACAGCACCTCGAGTGCGACGAACATGGTCAACAGGTCGTCGGCGGCCGGGAAGATCATCATGCCGCCGAGCGCGATCATCATCAGCGGGAAGATCTCGGTCTGCGCGACAACCGCTTTGGCGGCCACCTTCTCGGCCACACTGCCCGGCACCGCCGCGGCCTGCGGGGTGAAACCGTCCAGCCCGGCCCCGGCGCTCGCGGGGATCCGACGTTCGGCGGCCAGCAGGACACCGAGGATGCCGATCACCAGTAGCAGCCCCTGCAGGAACAACGCCGGCCGATCCACCGCCAGTGAACCCACCGCCGCGCTGTTGCCCGGGGAGGATCCCAGATCAATGCTCACCGACACCACCGCGGCCAGCGCAGCGGCCTGCCCGCCCAGCGCCAGGACCAGCTGGGTGCCGTACCGGGCGCGGCGCGGCACGAACGCCTCCACCAGCACACCGGTCACCGCCACCCCGAGCACGATGAGAAGCGGGGAGAGTTGGCCGTATTCGATGATCGGCGCCTCGACGTTCATCGGCCCGGTCCTTCCGCGGTCGCCGGCAGGGGATCTTCGACGTCGATGGTGGTGAGCGTGTGGGTGACGGCCGGGTTGATGACATCGAGTGCCGGTTTGGGATAGATGCCGAGCACCAGCAGCAGCGCGATCAGCGGGGCCACCACGATCAGTTCGCGCGGGATCAGGTCGCGCAGTGTCTCGTTACCCTCGGCCACCGGTCCGGTCATCATCCGTTGGTAGGCCCACAGGATGTAGATCGCGGACAACACCAGCGCGAGCGCGGCGATCACCGCCAGCACCGGGAACCGGCCGAATGTGCCGATCAGCACCAGGAATTCACTGATGAACGGAGCCAGACCGGGCAGCGACAGAGTGGCCAGGCCGGCGACCAGGAAGGTGCCGGCCAACACCGGTGCGACCCGCTGCACCCCGCCGTAGTCGGCGATGGCACGGGACCCGCGACGGGACACCAGGAAACCGGCGATCAGGAACAGGGCCGCGGTCGAGATGCCGTGGTTGACCATGTACAGCGTGGAGCCGGACTGGCCCTGGCTGGTCAGCACGAAGATGCCCAGGATGATGAATCCGAAGTGGGAGATGGAGGTGTACGCGATCAGCCGCATCACATCGGTCTGGCCGATCGCGACGACGGCGCCGTAGACGATGCCGATGACCGCCAGCGTGATGATCAACGGCTGAAAGGTCTTGGCCGCGTCGGGGAACAGTTGCAGGCAGTACCGGATCATGCCGAAGGTGCCGACCTTGTCGACGACGGCCATCATCAGGACCGCGGTCGCCGGGGTGGATTCGACGGCAGCATCGGGCAGCCAACGGTGGAACGGCCACAGCGGTGCCTTGACCGCGAAGGCGAACATGAATCCGAGGAACAGCGCATTCAGCAAGGCCGGGTTGATGGCGAGCTGACCGCTCTGCACCGCGGCGACGATGGCCCGGAAATCGAAGGTGCCGCCGAGCGAGTCCATGGTGGCCACGTACAGCCCGATCACCGCGGCCAGCATGATGAGACCGCCGAACAGGTTGTACAGCAGGAACTTCACCGCGGCGCGTGACCTGTTCGCGCCGCCGAAGCCGCCGATCAGGAAGTACATCGGGATCAGCATGGCCTCGAAGAACACGTAGAACAGCAGCACGTCGAGCGCGATCAACGAGATCAACACCATGGCCTCGACGGCCAGTGTCAACGCCAGGTAGGACTGGGTGGACCGGGCTCTACTGTCGTCTTGACCGTCGTTCCAACCCGCGACGATCAGCAGTGGCACCAGTACCGCGGTCAACACCACCAGCGCCAGGGCGATCCCGTCCAGACCCAGGATGTAGCCGGTGCCGAACGTCGGGATCCACGGGTAGTCCTCGACGAACTGGAACTGCGGGCCCGCGGGATCGAACCGCACCGCCAGCAGCACCGCGATGGCCAGCACCGCCAGCGAAACCGCCAGCGCCGCCCAGCGGGCGAACACCTTGGAGGGCAGCAGAATCACCGCCGCGGCACCGAGCATCGGCACCGCCCACAGCGCGGTCAGCCAGCCCAGGCCGTTCACCAGACCCTCACCATCAGAATCGCCCCGATCACCAGAACCGTGCCGGCCAGCATGGACAGTGCGTAGGACCGGGCGAAGCCGGTCTGCCATCCCCGCAACCGTTGGGAGGCACCGGAGATGACGACCGCCAGCCCGCGGGTGGCGCCCTCGACGGCGTCATCGTCGATCTCGACCAGGCCCGCGGTCAGCTGCTGCCCGGGCCGCATGAACGTGCGTTCGTTGAAGGCGTCGCCGTACAGGTCGTTGCGGGCGGCGACGGTCAGCGCCGATGCCTCCGGCGCGGTCTCGGGGACAGGCCGGGTGGCGTACATCCGGTAGGCGAAGCCGATACCGACCGCGACGACGGTGAGGATGATCGCCGTCATCGCCCACACCGGGATCAGATGGTGGGCTTCATGGGTGCCCACCACGGGCTCCAGCCAACTCACCAGTCCGCCGCCGACGGCGAGTACCGCACCGGCCCCGACGGAGCCGATGGCCAGCACCACCATCGGCATGGTCATGATCGACGGCGACTCGTGCGGATGCGCCTGCGCACTCCAGCGTCTGGGGCCGAAGAAGGTCAGCAGCATCACCCGGGTCATGTAGAACGCGGTGATCCCGGCGCCCAGCAGTGTCGCCCCGCCGAGCAGCAGGCCCTTGACACCGCCTGCGGCGAAGGCGGTTTCGATGATGGCGTCCTTGGAGTAGAAGCCCGCGAACGGTGGCACCCCGATGATGGCGAGATACCCGAGCCCGAACGTCACAAAGGTGATCGGCATGACCGCGCGCAATCCACCGAAGCGGCGCATATCGGTCTCGTCGTCCATCCCGTGCATCACCGAACCCGCGCCCAGGAACAGCCCGGCCTTGAAGAACCCGTGGGTGATCAGGTGCATGATGGCCACCGCATACCCGGCCGGCCCCAATCCGGCGGCCAACACCATGTAGCCGATCTGGCTCATGGTGGACGCCGCAAGCGCCTTCTTGATGTCGTCCTTGGCGCAACCGATCACCGCACCGAACAGCAGGGTCACCGCGCCCACGATGGTCACCGCCACCTGCGCGGTGGGAGCCAGATTGAAGACCGGGCCGGACCGCACGATCAGGTACACGCCGGCGGTGACCATGGTGGCGGCGTGGATGAGCGCCGACACCGGGGTCGGGCCCTCCATCGCGTCACCGAGCCAGGCCTGCAGCGGCACCTGTGCCGACTTTCCGCACGCGGCCAACAGCAGCAACAGTCCGATCGCGGTCAGCGTGCCCTCGGACAGTTGTGGGGCGGCGGCGAAAACCCCGGCGTAGGAGACGGTTCCGGTGGCCGAGAACATCACCATCAGCGCCACCGCGAGGCCGATGTCACCGACCCGGTTGACCACGAACGCCTTCTTCGCCGCGGTGGCCGCACTCGGTTTGTGCGACCAGAATCCGATCAGCAGGTAGGACGCCAGACCGACACCCTCCCAGCCCATGTACAGGCCCAGGAAGTTGTCGGCGAGCACCAGCAGCAGCATCGCGGCCAGGAACAGGTTCAGATACGCGAAGAACCGTCGGCGCTCCGGGTCGTGACTCATGTAGCCGACCGAATACAGGTGGATCAGCGATCCGACGCCGGTGATCAGCAGCACGAAGCAGATCGACAGCTGATCCACCTGCAGGCCGAAGTCGACCCGCAGCTCACCGACGGGCACCCAGCTGAACAGCGTCTGCGTCACGGTTCGGTCCTGCACCGGGCGACCCAGCAGATTCATGAACACCAGCACGCCGAGCACGAATGAACCCAGGGCCGTGGCGCAGCCGAGCAGATGACCCCATCTGTCGGTGGCTCGTCCACCGAGCAACAGCACCGCGGCCCCGGCCAGCGGCAGGGCGATCAGCAGCCAGGTCAGGGTTTCCATGGCATCAGTTCTTCAGCAGACTGGCGGCGTCCACCGACGCCGATTGGCGGGCCCGGAAGATCGCCATGATGATGGCCAGCCCGACGACCACCTCGCAGGCGGCGACCACCATGGTGAAGAACGCGACCACCTGACCGTCGAGGTGGCCGTGCATCCGGGAGAAGGTGACGAACGCCAGGTTGGCGGCGTTGAGCATGAGCTCGACGCACATGAACATGACGATGGCGTTGCGGCGCAACAGCACTCCGGCCGCGCCGACGGTGAAGATCAGCGCCGACAGGTACAGGTAATTGGCCGGGTTCATGGGCGTTCGCTTCCGCGCGGTACCAGCACCGAGCTGACCGAGGTGGGCGCGGCGCTGCCGTCGGGCAGCCGGGCCGGGACGTCGACGGCGTTGTGCCGGGCGTACACACCGGGATTTGGCATCGGGGTCGGATGACCGCCGGGTGCGAACCGCTCGACGGCCAGCTCGCGCTGGGTCTTGCGGCGGTCGAACCGTTCCCGGTGCGCCAGCAGCATCGCGCCGACCGCGGCGGTGATCAGCAGCGCGCTGGTGAGCTCGAAGGCCCATACGTAGCGGGTGAAGATCAGCACCGCCAGACCCTCGACATTGCCTGCGCTGTTGGCCTGCTCGAGCCCGACGAACCGACCGAGTGCGGCGTTACCGATGCAGCCGATCAGCAGCACACCGAATCCGAGCCCGGCGACGATCGCGGCGATGCGTTGGCCGCGAATCGTTTCCACCAGCGATTCCGAGGAGTCGACGCCGATGAGCATGAGCACGAACAGGAACAGCATCATCACCGCACCGGTGTAGACGACGATCTGCACCACGCCGAGGAACACCGCGTCCTGGGCGATGTAGAGCACCGCCAGGTTGATCATCGTGACGGCCAGGAAGAGCGCGGAGTAGACCGCCTTGGGTGCGGCGACGACGCCGATGGCCCCGATCAGGGCCAGGGTGCCGAGCACCCAGAAGACCACCGCCTCACCCGTCGAGGTCACTGTGCCGTCTCCCGCACGACACCGTCGGCGCGGATATTGCCGCGGTAATAGTCCTCGTCGGTGCTGCCCTCGGCCATCGCGTGCGGGGGTGGCGTCATCTCGGGCTGTAGCGGCGCGAGCAGCTTGTCCTTGCCGTAGATCAGGTCGGCGCGGTTGTCATCGGCCATCTCGTAGTCGTTGGTCATGGTCAAGGCGCGGGTCGGGCAGGCCTCGATGCACAGTCCGCAGCCGATGCAGCGCAGATAGTTGATCTGGTACACCTGTCCGTACCGCTCGCCGGGTGAGAACCGTTGCCCCTCGGTGTTATCGGCGCCTTCGACGAAGATCGCATCGGCGGGGCAGGCCCAGGCACACAGCTCGCAGCCGATGCACTTCTCCAGTCCGTCGGCGTAGCGGTTGAGCTGATGGCGGCCGTGATACCGCGGGGCGACGGGGCCGGGTTTCTCGGGGTACTCCTCGGTGATCGGTTTCTGCAGCATCGCCTTGAAGGTGACGCCGAAACCGCCGAGCGCGTCGCCGACCTTAGACATCGGAATACTCCTTAACGTCGGGTAGTGGGCGTGGAATCTGTGGCAGCGGTGGTATCGGGAAGGCACTGACCTGACCCGGATCGGTGGGCAGGGTGAAATGCGGGATCGCGTGCCGGCGCAGCATGCGTCGGATCAGCACGACGACGGCGAGCAGGGCGATCGCCGCGACGCTGACCGCGGCCGTCGTCCAGGCTGGGGCGCCCTGAGCGCGCAACGTCTGGGTGATCGCGACCACCACGATCCACCCCAGCGACACCGGGATCAGCACCTTCCAGCCCAGCGCCATGAACTGGTCGTAACGCATCCGGGGCAGCGTGGCGCGCAACCACATGAACAAGAAGAGGAAGCCCCACACCTTGGCCACGAACCACAGCAGTGGCCACCAACCGGAGTTTGCTCCGTCGATCAGGCTGAACGGTAGCGGCGCCTGCCAACCGCCGAGGAACATGGTGGCGGCCAGCGCGGATACTGTCGTCATGTTGATGTACTCGGCGAGCATGAACATCGCGAACTTCAGCGACGAGTACTCGGTGTGGAACCCGCCGACCAGTTCACCCTCAGCCTCGGGTAGGTCGAACGGCGCGCGGTTGGTCTCGCCGACCATCGATGTCACGTACACCACGAACGAGGGCAGCAGCAGGAAGACGAACCAGGTACTGTGCTGGGCGGCAACGATTCCCGACGTCGACATGGTGCCCGCGTACAGGAACACCGCGACGAACGACAGCGCCATCGCGATCTCGTAGGACACCACCTGGGCACTGGACCGCAAACCACCCAGCAGGGGATAGGTGGAACCCGACGCCCAGCCCGCCAGCACGATGCCGTACACCCCGATCGAGGTGACGGCCAGCACGTAGAGCACCGCTACCGGAAGATCGGTGAGTTGCAGCGCGGTGGTGTGCCCGAACACCGAGACCTGCCCGCCCATCGGGATGACCGCGAAGGCCATGATCGCGGGGATCACCGAGATCACCGGAGCCATCAGATAGATCGGTTTGTCCACTCCGGCCGGGATCAGCCCCTCCTTGAGCGCGAGTTTGATGCCATCCGCCAGGCTCTGCAGCAGGCCGAACGGGCCGACCCGGTTGGGGCCGAACCGCATCTGCATGCGGCCCAGCACCTTTCGCTCGACCAGGATGGCCACCAGCACGGTGAGCACCAGGAAGATGAAGATGCCCAGGCATTTGGCGAGCATCAGCCACCACGGGTCGTGCCCGAAGCTGTTCAAATCGGGCATATTCATCGGCGATCCCGCTTCGCTTCTCGCTGTGCCGTCATGACCGCTCGATTCCGACGATGGCGCCGAGCGGTACGCCCAGACTTCGGTACACCTGTGCGCCGCTTGAATTCAACGGCACCCACACCACCCGGTCGGGCATCTCGGTGATCTGGACCGGCAAGGTGAGTGCACCGTGCTCGCTGCACACCCGCACCGGATCACCGTCCGCACAGCCGATCTCGGCGGCGGTGGCCGCCGACAGCCGAGCCACCGCGGGGCGCGCGGTCCCGGCCAGGTGCGGCTCACCGTCCTGCAGTCGTCCCGCGTCGAGCAACATGCGCCAGCCGGTGAGGACCGCCTGCCCGGGCGCGGGCGCGGCGGTGTCGGCTGCGGGCAGGATCGGAGGTGTCGGTCGCGGACCGGTCCAGCTACCCAGTCGGTTGATGTCGGCACGGACGGTGGCGACATCGGCGAGCCCCAGATCGACGCCGACCTCGTCGGCCAGGGCCGCCAGTACCCGCATGTCGGCGGTCGCTGCGGGCGGCAGTGCGGCGCCGAACGGGCGAAGGCGGCCTTCCCAGTTCACAAAGGTGCCGGCCTTCTCGGCCACCGGAGCCACCGGGAACACCACATCGGCGCGCTCGGTCACCGGACCGTGCCGCAGTTCCAAACTGACCACGAACGGCGCGGCGTCGACGGCGGCCAGCGCCGCCTGCGGGTCGGGTAGGTCGTCGACGTCGACACCGCCGATCAGCAGTGCCGCCAGCTCACCCGCCGTCGCGGCCGCCAGAATGCCGTCGGTGTCGCGGCCGGGCTCGGCGGGCAGTGTCTCGATGTTCCAGGCGGCGGCGACCTCGGCGCGGGCCTGTGGATTCGCGACGGGCCGCCCACCGGGCAGCAGATTCGGTGCGGCACCGGCCTCCAGCGCGCCGCGGTCGCCGGCCCGCCGGGGAACCCAGGCGATCCGGGATCCGTTGGCCGCCGCCAACCGGATCACCGCGGAGTAGGCGCCGGGTGCGGCGGCGAGCCGTTCACCGACCAGGATCAGGGTGCCCTCGGTCAGTTCCAGCCCGTCGAGCGCGGCAGCCTCGCCGCCGGGCGCGGCCAGCACCAACCGCCCGCCCATCTTCTGCAGCCCGCGGGTGGCGAATGGGGCAACCGCGGTGACCGGCAGGCCGCGTTTACGAAATGCCTTGCGCAACCGCAGGAAGACGATCGGGGATTCCTCTTCCGGTTCGAAACCGACCAGCAGGACCGCCGGGGCCGATTCGAGATCGGCGTAACTGATCTCGAACGGTCGCCCCGCCACGGTGTGGGCCAGGAACTGCGTCTCCTCGGAGCTGTGCTGCCGGGAGCGAAAGTCGATATCGTTGGTGCCCAGCATGATCCGCGCGAACTTGGCGTAACCCCAGGCGTCCTCGACGGTTGCCCGGCCACCGACGAGCACCCCGGCCCGGCCGGCCGCCGCGGTCAGCCCGCGCACGGCGACGGCCACCGCCTCCGACCAGGATGCCGGACGCTGGCTGCCGTCGGTCTCGCGGATCAACGGTGTGCTGATGCGATCGCCTTGGCCGCCGTAGGTGAACGCCCAGCGACCCTTGTCGCAGTTCCACTCCTCGTTGACCTCGGGATCGTCACCGGCCAACCGGCGCAGCACCTTGCCGCGGCGGTGGTCGGTGCGCTGCGCGCAGCCCGAGGCGCAGTGTTCGCAGACACTCGGCGAGGACACCAGGTCGAACGGTCGGGCCCGGAACCGGTAGGCGGTGCCGGTGAGCGCGCCGACCGGACAGATTTGCACGGTGTTCCCGGAGAAGTAGGAGTCGAATGCCTCGCCGTCGGCGATGCCGACCTGTTGCAGCGCACCGCGTTCCAGCAGTTCGATGAACGGGTCGCCGGCGATCTGGTTGGAGAACCGGGTGCAGCGCGCGCACAGCACGCAGCGCTCGCGGTCGAGTAGCACCTGTGCGGACAGGTTGATCGGCTTCGGGTAGGTGCGTTTGACATCGGTGAAGCGGGAGTCGGCGCGGCCGTTGGACATCGCCTGGTTCTGCAGGGGGCATTCGCCGCCCTTGTCGCAGACCGGGCAGTCCAGCGGATGGTTGATCAGCAGCAGTTCCATCACGCCGTGCTGGGCCTTGTCGGCGATCTCGGAGGTCAGCTGGGTTTTCACCACCATGTCGGGGGTGCAGGTCGCGGTGCACGAGGCGAGCGGTTTGCGCTGGCCCTCTACTTCGACGAGGCATTGCCGGCAGGCGCCGACCGGGTCGAGCAGCGGGTGATCGCAGAAGCGTGGGATCTGGATGCCGATCAGTTCGGCGGCCCGGATCAGCAATGTGCCCTTGGGGACGCTGATCTGGTGGTCGTCGATGGTCAACGACACCATCTCGACGTCGGTGGTCTCTTTGGCAGGCCCGGCCAGCGTCATCTTAGATCTCCCCCTTGCCTCCGCGAGCAGACGCAAAACTGCGGTATTTCGCTCCAAATCTGCAGTTTTGTTTCTGCTCGCGAGAAGAACGGAACCTTCATGCACTGGCCTCCGCGGTTGCGAATACAGTCGACGCGTGCGGGTCGAACGGGCAGCCGACCCCGAGGTGCGCCACGTACTCATCCCGGAAGTACTTGATGGACGAGATGATCGGGCTGGCCGCACCGTCACCGAGCGCGCAGAACGACTTGCCGAGGATCGCGTCGGCGATGTCGAGCAGCTTGTCGATGTCCTCGGCCATCGCGTGTCCGGTCTCCAGGCGTTCGTAGATCTGCGCCAGCCAGTAGGTGCCCTCCCGGCACGGGGTGCACTTGCCACACGACTCGTGGGCGTAGAACTGTGTCCAGCGCCGCACCGCGCGCACCACACAGGTGGTCTCGTCGAAGATCTGCAGCGCCTTGGTGCCCAGCATCGATCCGGCCCTGGCCACCCCCTCGTAATCCAGTGGCACGTCGAGGTGTTCGTCGGTCAGCAGCGGGGTCGACGAGCCGCCCGGGGTCCAGAATTTCAGCTGGTGCCCGGCTCGCACACCACCGGCGTAGTCGAGGAGCTCGCGCAGGGTGATGCCCAGCGGCGCCTCGTACTGCCCGGGGGTGGTGACATGCCCGGACAGCGAGTACAGCGTGAATCCGGGTGACTTGTCCGATCCCATCGACCGGAACCAGTCCACCCCACGGGCCACGACCGCCGGGACGCTGGCAATGGATTCGACATTGTTGACCACCGTCGGGCAGGCATACAGGCCGGCGACGGCGGGGAACGGCGGCCGAAGCCGGGGTTGACCGCGGCGACCTTCCAACGAATCCAGCAGCGCGGTCTCCTCACCGCAGATGTAGGCGCCGGCCCCGGCGTGCACCACCAGATCGATGCCGTTCCCGAGGTATCCGGCGGCATACGCCTCGGCCACCGCACCCTGCAGTCGGCGTAACACCGGGACCACCTCACCGCGCAGATAGATGAAGGCGTGTGCGGCGCGGATGGCGTGGGCGGCGATGATCGCGCCCTCCACCAGCACATGCGGGTTCGCCATCATCAGCGGAATGTCCTTGCACGTACCGGGTTCGGACTCGTCGGCGTTGATCACCAGATACTTGGGTTTGGGATCGGACTGGTTGATGAACGACCACTTCTGCCCGGTGGGGAAACCCGCACCACCACGCCCGCGCAGTCCGGCGTCCTTGACCGAGGTGATGAGCTCGTCGGGATCCATCGCCAATGCGATACGCATGGCCTCATAGCCGCCGCGGCGCCGGTAGCCGTCCAGCGTCCAGGAATCGGGGTCGTCCCAGTGCGCGCTGAGGACAGGGGCGAGGGTCACGGGCGTTCCCCGTTCTGCTGCGCCGACGCGGGAGCAGTCATCCCGCGTTCGCGGGCCAGTTGCAGGCCGGCGAGCGTGGCATCGCCTGGGGCGCCGTCGTTGGCGCCCGGGCGCTGATCGGGGAACCCGGCAAGGATGCGCGCGGTTTCCTTGAAGGTGCACAACGATGCGCCTCGGGTGGGTCGGGCGCCGCTGCCCGCGCGCAGGTCGTCGACCAGATCCCGTGCCGAGGATGGGGTTTGGTTGTCGAAGAACTCCCAGTTGACCATCACGACCGGCGCGAAATCGCATGCCGCATTGCACTCGATGTGCTCCAGCGTGATCGATCCGTCGGCGGTGCTCTGCCCGGCGTGGATGCCGAGATGGTCCTGCAGTACCTCCAGGATTGCGTCACCACCCATGATGGCGCACAGCGTGTTCGTGCAGACCCCGACCAGATAGTCGCCGGTGGGGGTGCGCCGGTACATCGAGTAGAACGTGGCGACGGCCGTCACCTCCGCGGGGGTGAGCCCGAGTTGCGCGGCGCAGAAGCCGACACCGGCGGGGGTGAGGTAGCCGTCCTGCGACTGCACCAGATGTAGCAGTGGCAGCAGGGCCGACCGCGGGCTCGGATAGCGGGCGATGATCTGTTCGGCATCGGCGGTCAGCCGTGTGGTCACCGCATCCGAATACGTTTGTGGCCCAGCGCTGATCGGCGGGCCGGCCTCGTCGGGCCGCTGTCCGAGCTGTAGGTCGACGAGCGTCACCTGTCTACACCTCCCATGACCGGATCGATCGAGGCCACCGCCGAGATCGCGTCGGCGACCATGCCACCCTCGCACATCGCGGCCACCGCCTGCAGATTGGTGAAGGACGGGTCGCGGTAGTGCACCCGGTAGGGTCGCGTGCCGCCGTCGCTGACCATGTGCACACCCAGTTCGCCGCGGGGCGATTCGACCGCCACGTACACCTGCCCGGCCGGCACCCGGATGCCCTCGGTGACCAGTTTGAAGTGATGGATCAGCGCCTCCATGGACGAACCCATGATCTTGGCGATGTGGTCGGGGGAGTTGCCCAGCCCGTCGGGGCCGATCTCGAGGTCGGCGGGCCAGGCCAGCTTCTTGTCGGTGAGCATCACCGGCCCGGGCTTCAGCCGCGACACACATTGCTCGACGATCCGCAGCGACTGCTTCATCTCGTCGACGCGTATCAGATAGCGCCCGTATGCATCACAGCCGTCGTCGACGCAGACGTCGAAATCGTAGGTCTCGTACCCGCAGTAGGGCTGCGCGCGGCGCAGGTCGTGGGGCAGACCGGTGGACCGCAGCACCGGACCGGTGATCCCCAGCGCCATACAACCGGTCAGGTCCAGGTAGCCGATGCCCTTGCTGCGGGCCTTCCAGATGTAGTTCTCGCGCAGCATCTTCTCCAGATCGCGCAGCTGCTCGGGCAGTACCTCGAGCAGCCGGCGAAGCTGGGGCATGGCCTCGTCGGGCAGGTCGGCGGCCAGCCCGCCGGGCCGGATGTAAGCGTGGTTCATCCGTAGCCCGGTGATGGTTTCGAAAAGGGCCAGGATCTCCTCGCGGCCCCGGAATCCGAAGAACATCGCCGACATGGCGCCCAGTTCCATACCGCCGGTGGCCAGCGCCACCAGATGACTGGAGATGCGGTTGAGTTCCATCAGCATCACCCGGATGACGCTGGCGCGTTCGGGGATGTCGTCGGTGACACCGAGCAGTTTCTCCACACCCAGGCAGTACGCCGTCTCGTTGAAGAACGGGGACAGATAGTCCATCCGGGTGACGAAGGTGACGCCCTGGGTCCAGGTACGGTATTCGAGGTTCTTTTCGATTCCGGTGTGCAGGTAGCCTATTCCGCACCGTGCCTCGGTGATGGTCTCGCCCTCGATCTCCAGGATCAGTCGAAGCACCCCGTGGGTGGACGGATGCTGTGGGCCCATGTTGACCACGATGCGTTCCCCGGCGTGTTCTCGGGCGGCGGCGACGACGGCATCCCAGTCCTGGCCTCCGACCATGACGACGGGGGGATCGGTCTCCACTGACATCAGTTGTAGGACCTCCGCTCGTCGGGCGGTGGTATCTGCGCCCCGTGGTACTCCACCGGGATGCCGCCCAACGGGTAGTCCTTGCGCTGCGGATGCCCCACCCAGTCGTCGGGCATCTCGATGCGGGTGAGTGCCGGATGTCCATCGAAGATGATGCCGAAGAAGTCGTAGGTCTCGCGCTCGTGCCAGTCGGTGGTCGGGTACACCGAGAACAGCGACGGCACATGTGGATCCGCATCAGGTGCGGCGACCTCGATGCGCAACCGACGGTTATGGGTGATCGACATCAACGGGTACACCGCGTGCAGTTCTCGGTCCGGTTCGTCGGGGAAGTGCACACCCGATACGCCCAGACACAGTTCGAAACGGAGGGCGGGATCGTCACGCAGGGTCTGGGCGATGTTGGGGAGGTGGGCACGACGTACGTCGAGGGTGAGTTCGTCGCGGAACACCACGACCCGTTCGATCGCATCGGTGAACCGGTCCGGGCCCAGCGCCGCGATCAGGGCGTCGACGACCTCGTCGAAGTAGCCGCCGTAGGGGCGCGGTGAACTGCCCGGCAGCACCACCTCACGGACCAGGCGTCCGTATCCGGAGGTGTCGCCGCTGCCGGTGACGCCGAACATGCCACGGCGGGTGCCGATGACCTCCCTGTCGAGTTCTGTCATGACCGCAGCAACCCCGTCAGCTCGATGGTGGGTCGTGTTGCCAGCGCGGCCTGTTCGGCCGCGGCGATGGCCTCGGCGCGATTCACCCCGAGCGGCATCTCGGCAATCTTGGCGTGCAGCTTGAGGATTGCGTTGAGCAGCATCTCCGGCCGGGGTGGACAGCCGGGCAGGTAGATATCCACCGGCACCACGTGGTCGACACCCTGGACCACCGCGTAGTTGTTGAACATGCCACCCGAGGAGGCACATACCCCCATGGCCAGTACCCATTTCGGTTCGGCCATCTGGTCGTACACCTGTCGCAGCACCGGTGCCATCTTCTGACTGACCCGGCCGGCCACGATCATCAGATCGGCCTGTCGCGGCGTGGCCGAGAAGCGTTCCATCCCGAACCGGGCGATGTCGAAGCGGGGTCCGGCCGTCGCCATCATCTCGATGGCGCAGCACGCCAGGCCGAAGGTGGCCGGCCACAGCGATCCCTTGCGCACATACCCGGCCACCTTCTCGACGGTGGACAGCAGAATGCCGCCGGGCAGTTGTTCCTCTAGTCCCATGACAGCCCTCCCCGGCGCCAGACGTAGGCGTATGCGACGAACACGGTGAGCATGAACAGCAGCATCTCGACGACGGCGAACAGGCCCAGCGAGTCGAAGGAGACCGCCCACGGGTACAGGAACACGATCTCGATGTCGAAGATGATGAACAGCATCGCCGTCAGGTAGTACTTGATCGGGAATCGCTGGCCGGTGGCGATCTTGGCGTCGGCCGCGGGCAGCAGTGGTTCGATGCCACATTCGTAGGCTTCGAGTTTGGCCCGGTTGTAGCGGCGCGGCCCGATGAACGTGGCGATACCCACCGAGACGATCGCGAAGGCGGCCGCGATCGTCCCGAGCACCAGAATCGGTGTGTAGACGTTCATGTCTGTGCCGCTCTCTCGGTGGTTGAGTCGATGTGAGCTAGAACACAGCTTAGACGCGTCAACCGTCGAGGCGCCGCATTTCCGATAGGATCGCAGTCAGTTGCTCGGCCGCTCCACCGTCACCAGCGAGGGTGATGAAGAATTAACGGCCGCAGCGCATTTCGTGCTGGATCAGTTTGCCGGCTTCAATAGATCTGCCACCGCTTCGCCGAGTCGGATCGGATCGATCGGATGCGACACGGCGGCCTCGGCGCGCGACCATGACGCCAGCCAGGCATCATCGCGCCGGCCCGTCAGCACCAGAATCGGTGGGCACACCTCGATCTCGTCCTTGAGCTGTTTGGCCAGCCCCATCCCGCCGGTCGGCGCCGCCTCACCGTCGAGGATCAGCAGATCGAATCCGCCGCCGGCCACCTCGGACACCACCACCGGCGCGGTCGCGACATCGAGGTAGCTCAGCTCGGGAAGATCGGGGTGGATGCGTCGACCCAGCGCCGAGCGCACCTGCTCCCGGGTGCGGTTGTTGGAGCTGTACACCAGGATCCGTAGCTGCGCATGGGTGTCGGCCACACCGGCGATGCTACGGCTGCCGGACGAAGACCGCGGCCGCTTCGATACCGGCCGCGTCACCCATCATGCCGAGCAGGTTGCCGTCCACTCCGAAGGAGCGCCGGTTCAGCGTGGTCGTGGTGCTCAGCGCAACCGCGCCGCCGCCCAGGTTGCGCACGTGCGTGGGCAGGTCGAGTTCGTGTTCGGAACCCTTGACCGTCAGCCGGACGTGCAGGGTCACCCAGGTGGGGCTGGTGACCTCGGCGGACTCGACGGCGATGTCGATCGTCGGGAATCGGTCGACATCGAAGAAATCGGCCGAGCGCAGGTGGGCGTCGCGCCGCTTGATACCGGTGCGTACCGAGCCGGCATCGATACGCAAAGCTCCGGTGACGGTGTCGTCGACGCCGGTGCCCACCTGGGCGCTGCCCTCGGCGACCGCGAAGATCCCCTTGACGTGGGCGAATCCCCAAAAAGTCGGGCTGTGGGTGGTGACGGTGGTGCGTTCGGGATCCAGGTGCCAGGTTCCAGCCCAATCCTGCAGATCCATCTGTGCTCCTCAGCTCGGCAGCAGCGGCGCCATCTCGGCGGGGTCGAAGTATTCGTCGATACGGGTGATCAGACCGTCGTTACTCACCTTGATCACGATGCATACCCGCAAATCGATGGAAGCGCCATGGGTCGCGGTGGCGTGCAGGATGTGCTGCTGGACGAATCCACCCTCGAAGAATTGTCGATCCAGGATCTCGTAACGGCGTGTCGCGGTGATCCGCAGGAACCAGCGGATCACCTTCAGCGCCTGGACCCGGTCGTTGTCGGCGGCGTCCCCGGAGTGCCAGACGGCGACGTCGGTGGCCCACAAAGCCTCGACATCCGGGTAGTCACCGCGTTCGATGGCGTCGAACAGTCGGTCCGCAACGGCTGCTGTCATGGGGTTGACCTCAACTTCTCTTCAGGTTGAACACTGGGTCTCATGCGTAGACGCTTTGCCGCCGCTTTCAAGTTTGACAACGCGTACGAAACACACACGGCGCCTTGGGTGATCGGTGAGCCGCAACCCGCCGTCGTCGCGCTGGAACGCACCGGCCGGTTGCGCAGCCGACTGCTCGATATCGGTTGCGGACTCGGTGAGCACACCATTGCGCTGACCCGGCTGGGTTATGACGTGCTCGGCATCGACTTCGCCCCGCACGCCGTCGAGCAGGCGCGCGCCAACGCCGCCGCGCACGGTGTGGATGCCCGCTTCGAGGTCGCCGACGCCTTCGACCTGGCTGAGGTGTACGACACGATCCTGGACAGCGCGCTGTTCCACATCTTCGACGATGCGGATCGCGCGCGGTACGTCGCGAGCCTGCACGGCGCCGTGGCACCCGGCGGGTATCTGTACCTGCTGGCGCTGTCGGATTCCGGCCGAGGCTTCGGGCCGGAGGTCAGTGAGCAGGTGATCCGCAAAGCCTTTGCCGACGGTTGGGAGATCGAGTCGTTGGAGACGACGACGTACCGCGGTGTGGTGGGGCAGGCGCACGCCCCGCTGCTGGGTGTGCCGGTGGGCACCGTGGTCGACGAACCGGCCTGGTTGGCCCGGGTGCGACGGGTCTGAGATTTGCCGCGATGGCTCGTCAGGTGGCGGTAGGCTCCGGCTGTGGCCTCCGACTCTGGCGATCTCGAAGCGAGTGGCCCTGGGCTGCTGGCGGAGATCCGCGACCTGCGGCAGGCCAACACCGGATCTTTCAACGCGATGCGCGAGGATCTCAACGACTTGCGTGCCCACGTCGACCGCGGCTTCGTCGAGATGCGCGGTCGCCTCGACGCGGCGGCGGCCGGTCAACAGCAGATCGTCGACCTGATCCAGACCCTGATCGAGGGTCGCCGGCACGGCTGACTCAGTCCCGCTCGTAGCCCGGGTGCGCAACCGCCAGCCGGTGGCCCACCACCGCGCGCAGCACGGGCAGAAGTTCGTCGTCGCGGTCGTCGAAATCGCCGGTCCGGATGGCCGCGGCCAGTGTCGCCTCATCGGGGTGGCCCAGTAGATCGGGGGCGGGTCGGTCGTCGAGCAGCTCGCGTTCCACGGTGCGCAGTACGTTGGCGGCGACGCGGGCGTGGAAGTTCAGCGCCCCGGCGTCGGCGAGCCGACTATTGGGCCCAGTTGCATCCCGGACCTCACCCTCGAGGAATTCGGCCACCGCGGCGACAAGTTCGGCCGCGGTCGGCCGGTAATGGATATCCGTCATCGCGACTCCAACAGTTGCAGCAGGTCGAATTCGGTCTCACACACCCGGCGCCCGATCGCCGCGAGCTCCACCGACCGGGTCTGCCCGCAGCGGTGCCGCTCGAACTGATAGCGGCAGATGATCCCCCAGCGCAGGGTCGCGGCGACGATCCACCAGCGCAGCGCCGACCGGTCCACGGCGGCACCGCCGGCCTCCTCGTAGGCGGTGACAAAATCCTCGATGCTGCCCAGCCCACCGGCGCCCAGGGCGGCCGGCGCGCCGAAGCGCCAGGCGCGGATGCAGAACCAGGCCAGGTCGTCGAGGGCCTCCCCGATATGGGTCAGTTCCCAGTCGAGCACGGCGGCCAGCCCGTTGTCGTCGACGATCAGGTTGCCCATCCGGTAGTCGCCGTGCACTAGCACCGTCGGGGTGGCCGCCGGGCGGTTACGGTCCAACCAGCGGAAGGCGTACTCGAATGTCGCTGTGGTGTCACCCATCTCGTCGAGCTGGGTGCGCCACTCGTCGAGCGGGTCGGTGCTCGGCAGACCGATACCGTGCGGGTCGGCGCGGTGAATCGCGGCCAGCGCCTGTGCGCATTGGCGCAACAACCGGGGCCGGGATTCGTCGTCGAGGGTGCGCGCGATCTTGCGCACGATCGTGTCCCCGGCGATGAAGTCACACACCAGGTACGGATTGCCCAGTGCGGCCGCGGAGTCGTCGGCCGCCAGGACCTCGGGGACCGGGGCACCTGCGGCCGCGGCCCGGCGCAGTGCGGCGGCCTCCAACTCCATCCCGGCGTGCACATCGTCGGGTGCCCCGGTGCGCAGGATCAAGGCACGCTCCCCGGCGGCCGTCTGTGCTTTGAACGCCCAGGTGGCACGGCTGGCCCCGCCGGTGAGTACCCGCAGATCGGTGATCCGGTCGGCGCCGAGGACCGTGCGTAGCGCGTCTGCCAGCTCTGCAGATTCGGTCACTTGCGCCCGAACTTGAGCATCCGCTGCGCCACCCGCCGGATCTGGATCTCCTCGGCGCCCTCGGTGATCCGGTAGCGGCGGTGGTGGCGGTAGATGTGCTCGAACGGTTCGTGGCGGCTGTAGCCGATGCCGCCGTGGATCTGCATGGCGCGGTCGGCGGCCTCACACACCAGTCGGTTGGCCCGGTAGTTGGCCATCGACACCTTGTCCGAGACCTCCATGTGGTGGTCGCGGTCCAGATGCCAGGCGGCGTAGTACACCAGCAGTCGCACCATCTGGGCCTCGGTCTGCAGCTCGGCCAGCGGCCACTGGACGGCCTGGTTGACCGACAGTGGCTTGCCGAACACGATGCGGTCCCCGGCGTACTGGGCGGCTCGGTCGATACAGTACTGGGCGGCCCCCAGGCTGCTGGCCGCCTGCCGAATCCTGTTCTCGTGCAGGAAGGTCTGGCCGACCTCCAGGCCGTGATCGACTTCGCCGAGCATCGCGTCGGCGGGCACCCGGACGTCTTTGAGTTCGACCTCACCGTGGTCGCTGGGCATGTTGAAGGTCCACCAGTAGTAGGGCACGGTGAACCCGGGCGTATCGGTGGGCACCAGGAACGCGGTGATGCCCGTGGCCGAGCCTGCCGCACCGCTGGTCCGCGCGAAGATCAGGTCGTGGGTGGCCCGGTGCACCCCGGTGTTCCACCGCTTGGTGCCGTTGATCACCCACTCGTCCCCGTGCAGTTCGGCGGTGGTCTCCAGCCAGGTCGCATCACTGCCGTGGTCGGGCTCGGTCAGCCCGAACGCCATCGAACGCTTGCCGGTGAGCATCGCCTCGATCCAGTCGGCCTTCTGCGCGTCGGTGCCGAACTTGCTCATCATGATGACCTGCGGGAAGTTGCCGACGATCGATGATTCGTCCTGCAGGTCGTTGTGCAGGCCGAGTCCCTTGTGCGCCAGGTGTTCCCGGATGACGGCCATGTCCAGGTTGGAGCCGCCGCGGCCGCCGAACTCCGCCGGAAGACCGTAGCGCAGCCAGCCGGCAGCATCGGCACGGCGACGCATCTCGTCGAGCAGGTCCTCCCATTCCCGGGTCGGGACGCCACCGTTGTCCAGATCGGTCCGGGCGAACTCGCGGCGGCGATCGAAGTACTGCATGTTCTCGCGTTCCAGCGGCTTGATGTCGGCCTCGATGAAGGCGTCCATCTCGGCCAGCAGGCCCGGAAGATGTTCGGGCAAAGCGAAATCCACGGTGATCTCTCCTCGAATCAGAAGCCGTACAGGGTTTTCTTCCAGATGGTCGACAGCGTCGTGATGGCGTCGGCGTCACTGATCTGTAGTTCGGTTCCGGGATTGCCGACCACCACCACGGTGAAGTTCTCGAACAGCAGGGCGATGGCCGCGGCGATGTGTTCGGCCTGCAGGTCCTGGGCGTAGCCCTGTTCACGTGCTCGGCGTACCGAGCCGGCGACCATGTCCATGCCGAAGCGGCGGAACTCGTGCTGGACCTTCGCGAACCGCGGTTGGGTGGCCCCGAGTTGGGCGACGGCGATCATGATGCCGATATTGCGTTTGAACAGGTTCCAGTACCCGGTCACCACCGTGTGGAAGTAGTCCGTGTCCTCGGGTGAGTCGGGTAACGGCACGCGGGTGCCGGACGGTTCGACGATATCGTGCAGGAAGGACTCGGCCAGCGACGCCAGCAGATCCTCCTTGTCGTCGAAGTACCGGTAGAACACCGCCGCGGACTTACCGGCCGCCGAGGTGATATCGGCCAAGGTGGTGCCGTGGAATCCGCGCTCGGCGAACAGTTTCCGGGCCGCGAGTTCGATGGCCTCGCGGGTCTGGCGGCCCTTGGCGGTCAGAGTCGTCCCAGCGTCGGACACCATGTCAGCCCAGGATTCGATCACCGGCGCGCAGCAGCGCGCTGGGTAGCTCGTGCCCGACGGCCTGTTCGGCGACACGGGCCGCGGCGATGGCGGCTTCGAGGTCGACGTCGACGGCGATCCCGCTGTCGCGCAACAGGTACACCAGGTCCTCGGTGGCGATGTTGCCGCTGGCACCGGGTGCGAACGGGCAGCCGCCCAGACCGCCGACCGATGCGTCCAGTCGCGTCACACCGGCCTGCACGGCGGCGAAGGCACTGGCAAGACCGGCACCCCGGGTGTTGTGGAAGTGTGCACCGAGGGGGAGTCTGTCGACGATCGGCCGGATCAGCTCGACCAGGGTACTGACCCGCAGCGGTGTGGTGGTGCCGATGGTGTCGGCGATGGCGATCCGGTCGACACCGAGTTCGACTGCTGCCGAGGCGATGTCGAGGACACGTCGCGGTTCGGTCGGGCCGTCGAACGGGCAGTCCCACGCGGTGGCTATGATCACCTCGACGGTCGCCTCGTGGTCGTGGGCGATGCGGGTGACATCGGCGATCGCGGCCGTCGCCTCGGCGGTGTCGCGGCCGACGTTGGCGCGGCTGTGTGCATCCGAGGCCGACACCACGTACTCGATGGAGTTCAACCCGGCCGCGATGGCGCGTTTGGCGCCGTTCGGGCTGGCCACCAGTGCGGAGAACTCGACCCCGGGGAACCGATACAATTCGGCGGCCAGTTCGGCCGCATCGGCGAGCGCAGGGACCTTGGAGGGGGAGACGAAGGCCGTCGCCTCGACCTCACGGACGCCGGTGGCGACGATGGCCTCGAGGATGTCGACCTTGGCGGCCAACGGGATCGGTGCCTCGATCTGCAGGCCGTCGCGCAGGCAGACCTCGCGGATGTCGACCTTGCCGGGCAGGTTCATCACTACAGCACCCCCTCGTCACGCAGTGATGCGAGCTCCTCGGCGGTGTGACCGAGCAGGCCCGTGTAGATCTCGTCATTGTGCTGGCCAGGCCGCGACGATCCCGAATTTCGGATGCTGCCCGGTGATTCCGACAGCACCGGCACGATGCCGGGTCCCTTGACGTTACGCCCGATGCGTTCGTCCCAGTGGTCGGCAATCATGCCGCGGGCCTGTAGTTGCGGGTCGCGGACCACCTCGGCGACGGTGTTGATCGGCCCGCTGATCACCCCGGCCTGCGACAGTGTGGCGATGATGTCCTCGGGCTGGCGCGCCGCGGCCCAATCACCGATGATCTTGTCGAGTTCATCCTGATTGCGGCCGCGGGCAACGTGATCGACGAAAAGGTCGTCGGTGGCCAGATCGGGGGTGCCCATCGCAGCGCACAACCGGCGGAAGACGGTGTCCTGGTTCGCCGCGATCACCACCCAGCTTCCGTTGGCGCTCTGATAGATGTTCGAGGGTGCGATGCCCTCCAGTCGGGTACCCGACGGGCCGCGCACCACACCGCCGACGTCATAGTCGGGGATGGTGGATTCCTGTACCGCCAGGCAACTTTCGGTCAGTGCCGTGTCGACGATCTGCCCCTCACCTGTGACACTGCGCCGGTACAGGGCGGCCAGCGCGCCCTGGGCGGCGAACATCCCGGCCAGGCTGTCACCGATCGACAGCGCCAGCCGCGGCGGAGGTCCACCGGGGAAACCGTTCATATGCCGCAGCCCGCTGGCCGCCTCGGCCACCGATGCATAGCCGGCCTTCCCGGCGTCCGGTCCGGTCTGCCCGTAGCCCGACACCCGCACCAGGATGAGGCCCTTGTTCCGCTGCCGCAGCACGTCGTAGCCGAGGTTCCATTTCTCCAGGGTGCCGGGCCGGAAGTTCTCCACGATCACATCGGTGCGGTCGACCAGTTCCAGAAACAGCTCCCGGCCGCGTTCGGTGCGCAGATCCAGGGTGACGGCCTTCTTGTTGCGGGCGTGCACCGTCCAGAAGAAGTGGTGTCCGTCGAGTTCGGCCTGGCCCCAGGTCCGCAGCGGATCCGGGGAGCCCGGTAGCTCGATCTTGATGACCTCGGCGCCCATATCGCCGAGCAGACGCGCGGCGAACGGCCCCGAGATCAGGGTACCGAGCTCCAGGACCCGGATGCCGTCGAGTGCACCGGCGGACGCACTCACAGCGACTGACCCAATCCCCGGTCGCTGCGCTCTCCCCCGCAAGCGGGAGGTACCCCCAGCCCGCCGAACCCGTGTCGGTGCAGCCAATCGGTGCAGATCCCGACCGCCTCGCGCAGCGTGCCGCGTTGGTCGGGTCCCGAGTAGTAGTGATTGGCGCCGTGGATCTCGTGCATCTCCTTGTCCGCGTGGCCGATTGCCTCGAACAGCCGACGGGTGTGGCTCGGGGTGCACGCGTCATCGGCGAGGTTGCCGATCACCAGTGCGGGTACCGCGATATCGGGTCCGGCCTTCACGGCGTCTCCGTTGGCGTCGTCATAGCTCCACTGTGACAGCCAGCTGCGCAGGGTGCAGAACCGGGCGAGGCCGACCGGGCTCATGTTCACCACCTGTGGATCACCGAGGTAGCACTGTCGGGGGGTGCGTTCGTTGGGGTCGACGGCGGGGTCGAGCCAGCGCGGGTCGGCCATCGTGCCGTGCACGACAAACGCGTACTCGTCATCGGGTCGACCCTTCTCGGACAACTCCGCCAATTTTTCTTTGACCCACTTGGTGATTCGCCGGTTCCGATCGATCTGCGCCTGGTGGTAGCGGTCCAGGAACTCGGTGGTGTACGGCGGCTGGTTGGGGTTGTCCGGGTTGTACAGATCCAACTCCGGGTCCCGCTTGGTGGGATCGTTCTCGTCCAGGATGGAGGCGTCCATCCATTCGGTCATGGTGCCGTGGCGACTGATGTGCGCGGCCAGCAGCATGATGCCGTCGGCCGGGATCAGGCCGAGTTTGGTCAGATCGGGGCCGTCGCCGGATGGGCTGGCGGTCACCGTCGGATGCTGGGCCTGCTGTTGGTAGAACACCGACAGCGAGCCACCGCCGCTCCACCCGGCCAGCACCACCTTGTCATAGCCGAGACGGTTCTTGGCATCCTTGATGCACTCGCCGAGATCCTCGACCACCTTCTCCATCAGCAGGGCGGAGTCGGTGCCGCGAAAACGGCTGTTGCAGTAGATGACATGGTGGCCGGCGCGGGCCAGCGCATTGATCATCGGCAGATACGCGCCGCCACCGATCGGGTGCATGAACACCAGCACGGTATCGGAGGCCCTGGTCTTGGGTTTGAGCAGATAGCTCTCCAACACCACCAGTTCGGCAACCCCGCCGTAGACATCGCGCACACTCGAAGTGTTCTGGTAGGCAACCAGATATGGGATTCGGTCGTACTCGTACTTGACGGAAGACTCAACGGTCGTCATGCTCAAGCTCTCTCTTCTTCGCGCAAGCGCTCATCAGTGTTGCCCCAGATCTCCTGCGAGGATTTCGGCGGACGGGATGAGTCGGCGACGTGTGTCGATGGCGATCACCGACCAGTCCACCCGGTCGTAGTCGGCGAACTTGCGCCGCGCACGTTCGCGGGCTTTCTCCGGTGCGCCGTGGTGCACACCCTGTGGGGCGTGCGATATCAGTCCGGGCGGCATCGGGATCCCGTACAACGAACCCGAGTGGAAGAACGCGATCTCGTCGTAGTCGACATTGCGGTGATACCAGGGGGTGCGTTCGGTGCCCGGCACGCTCTCGGCGGGCTTGGGCAGGAAGTTCATCACATAGACCCCGGTGGCCTGCATGAACAGGTGCACTGTCGGCGGCAAATGCACGCTCTCGCTGGTGATCACCGTGTAGTCCTCGATATTGAAGGTGAACGGAAAGTTGTCGCCCCGCCAGCCCTCCACATCGAGTGGATTATGTTGGTAGAAAAGAGATGTGGAACCCACTCCCTCAATCTCTGAGTGGATCAGCCGGACTTCGTATTCGTCCCTGCCGTCGTCATCGATGGGGGCGGGTTCGGGAATGGTGACCTGCGCCGGGTCGAACGGGAAATGCCGGCCCAGGATCCCCGCGGGCGGGACACGGAAATCGTCGGTGGCCTGGATCATCAGCCAGGTTGACTCACTGTCCGGCACCTGCCGGAACGTGCAGGCCTTCGGGATGTAGACCCAGTCGCCCTCGCGGTAGTGCAGCGGGCCGAACTCGGTCTCCAGGAGGCCGGCCCCCTTGTGCACGAAGATCAGCAGATCGCCATCGACGTAACGGACGAAGAACGGCATCTCCTCGGTGCGCCTGCTCAACGACACCAGGCAGTCGGCGTTACTGAACATCAGCAGCGGCCCGCCGTGGGCGTCGGTGGCGTCACCGGGCTTGAGCTCGGAGGACAACACATCGGTGGGGCGCAGGGGGCCGACGGTGCGGTACGCGGTCGGATCGTTGCGTCGGTACATGTTCGCCGTGCGCCCGACGAAGCCGCCGCGGCCGAGTTCGTCGTCCTTTAGTCCGTCCAGATCGGCGTGCACACGCTTGGGCGTTTTGCCTTTGCGCAGGTGAACGAAGGATTCCATATCGCTCCTCGACTGTATGACGTAAAACTGAAAGTGACTTTACTTTTTGTTCTACGTCTACGCAACGATCCGAGCCGGGTCGTGTCAACCACGGGACGCGTGGCGCCTTACGGCACGGGCACACCCTCGCGCAGAAACGTCAGCGCGGCCACGGTGCCGTCGGGTTGCACGGTGAGTCGGAACTGGCCGGGGCGGCGGTCCATCTGCAGCGGCACATTCACCACCGTGGTGTCACCGCGTGCGACGTTCTCGGGGGTGCCGTGCGACAGGTAGCGGCCGAACATCTGTTGGTACACGTCCCACGACTGCTGCAGCGCGGCCGGCGACAGGAACATCTTCATGGTCGGGTTGAACTCGGCGGCGGCGGCCGGGAAATCGCCACGCACGATCTCGTCGAGAGTTGCCAGCGCGACCTGATCCGGCGCCACGTCGGCCGCTGCGGTGGGGGCCGAGCTGAGGGCGGATACTGCCGCGACGACCGTGAGGGTGAGTCGGACCGACCGTCGTCGGCGCGGTCGGAGTTCGCTGCCGGGACGCATGTCGACAGGATAGGCGGGATGCGCGTCGAATTCCGGAGAATCGTGAACAACTTGACGACGAATTTCGGTCATGCTGGTCGCGCGTGCATTCGACTGCGGCACAATAATTTTCGGGCATGTAAATTCGTAATCCGTATGGTGCGGGGCTGTGCGCTGGATGTATTGACAGTTTCAGGCATGAATGCCAGATTTGGAGTTGCTCTAAGACCGATGGTCGCTACGGCGGCAGCGAAGGCGGAATATGCGCTCGAACGATAAACGACTTCGTCCGCTCATCGGCCCCGTGTGTTTGTTTTCGACTGAGAAAGTTGATTTCACTTTGAAGTTTGCCGGCTCACCTACGATGCGCCTCGCGGAATCCCTCGGAGGCGACTACTCGGCGGCCCGCGTCGGCAATCTGCACTTTCATGGCCGGCGTAGTGCTGAACTGGGAAACCCGTATCCGGGCGCACGTTCAGGAAACCGCGTCCACACCCGTCCTCCGGATCCGCCGCGGTGTTGTGCCGGATCTGCCGAATCGAATTTCTCTATACGCCAATTCCTTTGGAGGGCACAGTGACCACCAACCCGTTCGACGACGACAAGGGCCGGTTCGTGGTACTGGTCAACGACGAGGAACAGCACAGCCTGTGGCCGACCTTCGCCGATGTCCCCGATGGCTGGCGGGTGGTGTTCGGCGAGGCTGATCGGGCCTCCTGCCTGGACTACATCGAACAATCGTGGACCGATATCCGCCCGAAGAGCCTGCGTGACCGATTGGCCGTGAACCAACCAGGCTGATATCGGCGTAGCGCGATTCGAGGGTGGGGATGGAACCCGCAGAGCAGTCTTTACCGATCACCCGTGGACAACTCGACATCTGGCTCGCACAGGAGACCGGCCACGCCGAAACCGAATGGCAACTCGGGGTATTCGCCGAAATAGACGGGGCCGTGGAACGCGGCGCTCTCGAATGGGCGTTACAACAGGCCGTCGACGAATCAGAACCGCTGCGTGTCGGCCTGTATGAGGTCGACGGCGAGGTTCGCCAGCGCGTGCTCGATGACATCGAGGTGGAACTCGACGTCGTCGACCTGGAAAGTGCGGAAAACCCTGAAGAGCAGGCGCGTGAGCGGGCGTCGGCCATTCTGCACACGCCAATTCCGATGCACGGACCCTTGTACAGATTCGCGCTATTCACCACCGGCGGCAGACAATCGTTTCTGTATATCGGGTGCCACCATATCGTGGTTGATGGTCATGGCCTGGTGCTGTTCGGGCACCGCATTGCGACACTGTATTCGGTAGCGGTATCCGGTGCGCCGATTCCACCGGCCGGCTTCGGCTCGCTGCCCGATTTTCTTGAACTAGAAAGCGAATACGAGAATTCTGATTCATACGGCGTGGATCGGGAATACTGGTCGGCGCATCTGCCCCCGCAATCGGTGCATGATCACGGCCGTACAGCCGCCGAAATCGGTGCCGGGCGGCCCTCGTCGTCGGCGCCGGTGACTCTGGACCCCGAGCTTCTCGAGCGGGTCGATCAACTGTGTGCGACGTGGGGAATGCGGCGCTCCTCGGTGCTCACCGCCGCGTGCGCGCTGATGCTGCGCAGTTCGTGTGCCGACGGTGACGACATCGTCTTCGATCTCCCCGTCCGCCGCCGCGTCGACCCGCAGTCCAAGATGCTGCCCGCGATGCTTGCCGGCGTGGTCCCGCTGACCCTGCGGACCACACCGCAGGCCTCGGTCGCCGAATACTGCGCAGAGGTGGACATCCGAATCCGGGAGGCCATCCGGCATCAGCGCTTCCCCGTCGAGGCGCTGGAACGCGAACTCCACCCGCGGGGCCCGGGTGCGGCCGCCGATCGGGTCGTTCTGGACTTCCTGACGGCGTCGTTCGTCGTGCCCTTCGGTGGGTCGACAGCCTCGGCGACCATGCTCTCCGGCCTCGGCCGCGGAACGGGGCTGATGTTCACCGGCGCCGGCGAGGACCTACAGCTGTCCACCTTCGGTGCGGGCCGGTCGTTCACGGCCGAGCCGAATGCCCATGTCGCCGATCGGCTCCTGCGGGTGCTGACCGCAATGGTCACCGACCCGCAGCGCCGACTGTCGACGATCACGGCCGGCACCGAATCCGACCGGTCGACGATGGCCGACCTGGGAAATTGGTCGGCATTGACATCCGATGCCACATCGATGTCTATACCGGCGGTCTTCGCCGCGCAGGTCCGGCACCGCCCCGATGCCGTCGCGATCAGCTGCGCAGACCACACACTGAGCTACGCGCAGCTCGATGAGGCATCGAATCGGCTGGCGCAGGTGCTGATCGAGCGTGATGTCAGCGCCGGTCAGCGGGTTGCGGTCATGCTGCCGCGCTCAGTCGAGGCCATCACGGCGATTCTCGCGGTGCTCAAGACCGGTGCCGCCTACCTGCCCATCGATCCGGAGTTGCCGCCGGCGCGGATCGATTTCGTGCTCGGCGACAGCAACCCGGCGGCGGCGCTCACCACTACCGAACACCGGGAACTGTTGGGCGACTTCGACGGTCAGATCATCGATATCGGTGCCGTCGCACCCGGGGGGACCGTCGGCGACGCACGCCGATACGCCGCACCCGACGATATCGCGTACGTCATCTACACCTCCGGCACCACCGGCACGCCCAAGGGTGTCGCCGTCAGCCATCACAATCTCACCCAGGTGATCACCTCGCTCGACGGCGGACTACCCGAACCGTCGGAACAGGCGTGGTCACACTGGCATTCATACGCATTCGACTTCTCGGTCTGGGAGATCTTCGCGGCGCTGCTGCGCGGCGGGCGCCTGGTCGTGGTTCCCGAGTCCGTCTCGGGTGACCCGGATGCTTTCCACGACTACCTGATCAACCAGAACGTGAACATCCTGACCCAGACACCCTCGGCGATCGGACTGTTGGATCCCGAGGGCCTGGAGTCGGTGAACCTGGTCATGGGCGGTGAGGCCTGCCCGGCCGAGGTCGTCGACACCTGGGCACCCGGGGTGAGCGGACCGGATCGGGTGATGATCAACGCCTACGGGCCGACCGAGGCGACCATCTACGCCTCGGTCAGCGCGCCGCTGCACGCCGGCGGGGGAGCCGCGCCCATCGGGTCACCGGTTCCCGGATCGGCGCTGTTCGTGCTCGACGGTTGGATGCAACCGGTCGGTGCCGGTGTGATCGGCGAGCTGTACGTGGCCGGCGCCGGCCTCGCGGTCGGTTACCTCGGCCGGGCCGGCCTGACCGGGTCCCGGTTTGTGGCATGTCCGTTCGAGGGCGTCGCCGGCGGCCGGATGTACCGGACCGGTGACCTGGTGTACTGGGGCGGCGACGGTCAACTGCGTTATGTCGGCCGCGCCGACGAACAGGTCAAGATTCGCGGGCATCGCATCGAACTCGGTGAGGTCCGCGCGTGTCTGGCAGCGCTCGACGGTGTGCAGCAGGCGGTAGTGGTGACCCGGGAGGACCGCCCTGGCGACAAGCGGCTGGTCGGGTACGTCACCGGCACGGCGAATCCCGAGGAGGTGCGCGCCCAACTGGCACAACGACTTCCGGGGTACATGGTGCCCGCCGCCGTGGTCGCGCTCGAGGTGCTCCCGTTGACCTCCAGCGGCAAGCTCGATGTCCGCGCGTTGCCGGCTCCCGGCCATTCCACCGCGCCGTCGCGGGCACCGGCCAGCGCGGTGGAGGAACTGCTCGCCGGAATCTACGCCGAGGTCCTCGGGATCGAGCGGGTGGGCGTGGACGACTCGTTCTTCGAGCTCGGCGGCGACTCGATCATGTCCATGCAGGTGGCGTCGCGGGTCCGAGCCGCCGGACTGCGCTGCCGTCCGCGGGACATCTTCGTCGAACAGACCGTGGCACGACTGGCCGCGGTCATCGGTGTGTCAGGAACCGAGCTCGTCGCCGACACTGGTGTCGGGACGGTACCGGCGACACCGATCATCGGCTGGTTCAACCAGATCGACGGTCCTACGACCGAGTTCAACCAGACCGTGCTGCTGCAGGCGCCGGTCCACGCCGGTACCGACGAGGTCACCGCTGTGCTGCAGGCCATCCTGGATGCGCACCCGATGCTGCGGTTGCAGGTCGTCGACGGCGCGATGACGGTGCCCGAGGCCGGCACGGTGCGGGCCACCGACTGCATCCGCGCCGTCACCGAACTGTCGGAGCAGACGGTGTCGGAGGCCCGCGCGGAACTCGACCCGAGCCGCGGTGTCAACCTGCGGGCACTCTGGGTGCCCGGTACGGGGCAATTGGCGCTCATTGGCCATCACCTCGTCGTCGATGGGGTGTCCTGGCGAATCCTGGTGGAGGACATCAACGGTGCCTGGCATCGGCACCGCACCGGCGAACCCGCCGCGCTCCCGGTGTCCGGCACCTCCTTCCGGCGGTGGGCCGAACGCCTCACCGAACTTGCCCGCGCCCCCGAGATCCGCGCCGATGCCGACACCTGGCGACGCACCGCCAAGGCCGCCGCGTCCTCGACGCTGCCCGGACCGGGTCACGACACCCACGCGAGCGCGGGACGCTTGTCGGTCACTCTCGACGAGGACACCACGGCCGCCCTGCTCGGTGCGGTGCCGGCCGCCTACCACGCCGGCGTCCAGGACATCCTGCTGCTCGGGTTCGCACTGGCCGCAGCGGAATTCACCGGCCAGGCAGGAGTCGGCATCGATATCGAGGGGCACGGCCGGCACGAGGAGATCGCCGCCGACCTCGACCTGTCCCGCACCGTCGGCTGGTTCACCACCACACATCCCGCCGCACTGACCGTGGGTCCGACCCCGTGGCGACGGGTGCTCGACGGAGGGGCGACACTGGACCGGCTGCTCAAGGACGCCAAGGAGCAGCTACGCGGACTCCCGCACCCGCTCACCCACGGACTGCTGCGCCACCTCACCGACGATGCCGAACTGACCGAGCCCGCCCCGGTGTTCGGGTTCAACTACCTCGGCCGGTTGGGCGCGGCGCGCTCACACGCGGGCGAGGACGACTGGCGGCTGCACCCGGACAGCATGGCATTGGCGGCCGTCGCCGCCGCGGTACCGATACCGCTTTCGCACACCGTCGAGGTCAACGCCGCCACCATCGACACGGAGGCCGGACCGCAGTTGCGGGCAGACTGGACCTGGGCCCCGACCGCCCTCGACCGCAGCCAGGTCGAACGGCTGAGCAGGTTGTGGTTCGAGGCCTTACGCAACATCTGCGCGCTTGTAGCCGACGGCGGTGGCGGCCGGACACCGAGCGATATCGCGCCGGCCCGACTCACCCAACCGCAGATCGATGAACTCGCCGGGCGCTACCGGATCGCCGATATCCTGCCGCTGACACCGCTGCAACAGGGCCTGCTCTTCCACACCAGTACCGCACGGTCCGACATGTACTCGGTACAACTGGATTTCACCCTGACCGGTGCGCTGGACCCGAATCGGCTGGGCGCGGCGGTGCACACTGTCCTCACCCGACACCCACACCTGGCCGCGCTGTTCGTGACCGACTACGACGAGCCCGTGCAGGTCGTCCTGGAGGAACCGGAGATCGCCTGGCAATTCCTGGATCTCACCGTCGACGACCATATCGATGAGGCGGAGATCGACCGGTTGTGCGCCGCCGAGCGCGTCGCCGTCAGCGAGATCGGATCCGGCCGGGCCGCCTTCCGGGCGGTGCTGGTCCGCGTCGCGCAGCAGCGGCACCGTTTCATCCTGACCAACCACCACATCCTGCTCGACGGCTGGTCCCTGCCGATCCTGCTGCGCGAGATCTTCGCCGCCTACGCCGGACATCGACTTCCGCCGGCCGCGTCCTACCGCCGGTTCATCACCTGGCTGGCCGACCGTGACCTCGACGCCGCCCGGTCCGCGTGGAGTGCGGCCCTCGCCGGGTTCGACACGCCGACCCTGGTGGCCGCTCAGCACAAGCGCACCGACCGACTGGGCGATGGCGGGCGTGGTTTTGCCACGTTCGCCCTGTCCGAGGCCACCACCGAGGATTTCGTCGTGATGGTCCGCAACCAGCAGACCACGCTCAGTACCGGCCTACAGGCCGCCTGGGCGGTGCTGCTCGCCGGGTGGACCGGCCGGCGTGACATCGTCTTCGGCACCGCCCGATCCCGACTCGGACAGGTCGACGTCGACGAGGCCGAATCGATGGTCGGACTGCTGATCAACACCGTCCCGGTGCGGGCCACCCTCGCGGCCACCATGGACACCGCCGACCTGCTCGAGCAATTGCACACCGCGCACAATGCGCTGCTCGATCATCAACACCTGGCGCTCACCGAGATCCACCGCGCCACCGGCCACGAGCAACTGTTCGACACGCTGTTCGTCTACGAGAACTACCCGGTCGACAGCCTGGCCGCGCTCGGCATCGACGATCTGCGCATCGACGAGTTCACCAACCGGGAGTTCAACCACTACCCGCTGACGGTGGAAGCCCTGCCGGGCCCCGAACTACGATTCCATGTCGAGTACGACATCGAACTGTTCACCGCAGCCGAGATCGATTCACTGTTGGGCCGGTTCGAGCGGCTACTGGCGACCATGGCCGCCGACCCGGCACACAACCTGCTGTCGATCGACCTGCTCGACGACACCGAGCGGGCCCGGCTGCAGGACTGGTCCGGAGCCGGCCGGCAGGCGCCGATCGGGCTGGGCACCGAACTGCTGGCCGCGGCAGTGGCAGCGGATGCCGACGCGCCTGCCGTCATCGACGGTGACCGCATATGGAGCTACCGCGACCTGGACGCCTGGTCCAACCGGTTGGCGCGCAGGCTGATCGAGCACGGCGTCGCGCCGGGAGGTGCCGTCGGGGTGGCCGTCAGCCGCAGCGCGGAACTGGTGGCCTCATGGTGGGCGGTGCTCAAGGCCGGCGGCAGCTATGTCCCGGTCGACCGGGCACATCCTGTCGAGCGCATCGCCAAGGTGCTGGACTCGGTGGACGCGGTCTGCGTCATCAGCCGGGACACCGACATCGTGGACGGGGCCGGCGCGCGCCCGGTGCTACGCATCGACGACCTTGTGCTGCAACAGTATCCGGACACCGCGATCACCGACGCCGACCGGACCGCTGCCACTGCCGTCGTGGACACCGCCTACGTCATCTTCACCTCCGGTTCCACCGGCGAGCCCAAGGGTGTGGCCGTCAGCCACGCCGGCCTCCTGGGATTCGCTGTCGCCCAACGCGATGCCTATGAACTGGACCCGGCCGCGCGGGTATTGATGGTCGCCGCGCCCACCTTCGACGCCTCGCTTTTCGAGATCCTGCTCGCCACCGGTTCCGGTGCGCCGCTGGTGGTGTCACCGGCCGATATCTACGCAGGCCGAGCCCTGACGACGCTGATGCAACGCCATCAGGTCAGCGCCACACTGCTGACCCCGACGGTGCTGGCATCGCTGGACCCCGACAGCTTGCCGGGGCTGACGACCCTGATCACCGGCGGTGAGGCCTGCCCGGGCGAGCTGGTCACCGAATGGGCCCCCGGACGGCGGATGTTCAACGCCTACGGCCCAAGCGAGGTCACCATCTGGGCCAGCGGCACCGCACTTTCGGACACGGTGAAGATCGGCAGCCCCATCACCGGCGTGCGGGCCATGGTGCTCGATGCCCAGCTGCGCCCGGTACCGGTCGGCGTGGTCGGCGAGCTGTACCTGGCCGGCCCGGCGGTCGCGCACGGCTATATCGGCCGGGCCGCGCTGACCGCCGACCGATTCGTCGCCGACCCGTTCGGTGCGCACGGCAACCGCATGTACCGGACCGGTGACCTGGCCCGCTGGACGTCGGTGGGCACCCTGGACTACCGCGGCCGGGTGGACACTCAGATCAAGCTGCGCGGCCAGCGCATCGAACTCGGTGAGATCGAGAGCGCGCTGCTGGCCTGCCCACAGGTCGGGCAGGCCGCCGCCACCGTGCATCACGGCGCCGGCGGAGCGCAACTGGTCGCCTACGTCACCTTCGACGGCGCCACCGACAGCCACCGCGACACCGCACACGATGCCGAGATCGTCGACGAATGGCAGGGCATCTACGACGAGTTGTACGGCGCCGATATCGAGACACCCGGCTTGGGTGACGACTTCCGGGGCTGGACCAGCAGCTACACCGGTGAGGCGATCCCGCTGCCGGAGATGATGCAGTGGCGACAGGGGACCGTCGACCGCGTGCTGTCGCTGCGCCGACGCCGGGTCCTGGAGATCGGCGTCGGCTCCGGACTACTGCTCGCCAAACTCGCCCCCCATTGCGAAAGCTATGTGGGCACCGACATCTCGGCGGTGGTGGTGGCTGCGCTGCAGGAGTCGCTGCAGCAGGTCGCGTGGCGAGACCGCGTGCAGCTGTTGGCCGGTCCCGCCCATGACACCGGATCGCTGCCGGCGCAGACCTTCGACACCATCGTCGTGAACTCGGTGGTGCAGTACTTTCCCAACGCCGGATACCTGAGCGAGGTGATCGACAACGCGCTGCGGTTGCTCGCCCCCGGCGGCGCGTTGTTCATCGGCGATGTCCGCAACCACAGCCTGCAGGAGGCCTTCCAGACGGCGATCGCGCTGGCCCGCAGCGGCGGCACCGACACCGACCCGGCGATCATCCGGCAACGGGTCCGCAACGCCATGCTCGGCGAACCGGAACTCCTGCTGGCTCCGGAATTCTTCACAGCCCTTGCCGCGCGCCACCCATCGGCGGCCGGGGTGGAGGTCCTGGTGAAACGGGGCAGCGCCGACAACGAGCTGACTCGCTACCGGTACGACGTGATCATCCACAAGGCACCCACGGCGCCGCGCTCGATGGCCGATGCGCCGCACTGGGAGTGGACGTCGGACCCCGCCGCCGTGGGTGACCGGCTGCTCGCCGAGCGACCGGACATGGTGCGCATCACCGGAATTCCGCGCGCTGGGGTGATATCCGATGTGCTGCGCGCGACCGACAGCGCAGGACGCGCCCACCCCGATCCGATCGGTGCGGTCACCCCGGAACAGCTGTACGCGCTGGGGGAGCGGGCCGGTTACCACGCGGCCGTCACCTGGGGCAGCGAACCGGGCACGGTCGACGCCGTCTTCGTCGCCGGCGGTCACCCGGCCCGACCGGCCTTGACCGACCTGTACCTGCCCGCACCGGATTCCGGACGGAATGCGGTGCACGCCAACGAACCACACAGCAGCACCAAGGTCGGCGGGGTCCGGCGACGCCTGGCCGAATGGCTACCGGACTATATGGTGCCGCCGCATATCGTGGTTCTCGACGAGTTGCCGCTGACCCCGACCGGCAAGCTCGACCGCCGCGCACTGCCCGCACCGGAATATGCCGACGCCGACGGATACCGCGCCCCGGTCGGTGCGGTGCAGGAGATCCTCGCCGACATCTACGCACAGGTGCTCGGGATGCAGCGTGTCGGGGTCGACGACTCGTTCTTCGACCTGGGCGGCGATTCGCTGTCCGCCATGCGGCTGATCGCGGCCATCAACACCAGTCTGGGCGTGGACCTTTCGGTGCGCACCGTGTTCGATGCTCCCAGCATCGCGCAGCTGGCACCGTTCATCGGCGGTGACGCCGCAGCCATCCCGCCGCCGGCACCCGGCGCCCGGCCGGCGGTGATCCCGCTGTCCTTCGCCCAGAGCCGGCTGTGGTTCTTCGACCAGTTGCAGGGTCCGTCGCCCATCTACAACCTCGCCGTCGCGCTGCGGCTGCGCGGACGGCTCGATCCGCACGCGCTGGCGGCCGCGTTCACCGATGTGGTGGCCCGCCACGAATCGCTGCGCACCAGGTTCGTCGCGCCGGCGGGCACTCCGCAGCAGGTGGTGCTGCCCGCCGAACAGGCCGATATCGGTTGGCGCATAACCGATGCAGCCGGTTGGACAACCCGGCGCTTCGACGAGGCCGTGACCGCCGCGGCGCGGCACACCTTCGACCTGGCCGTCGACATCCCGTTCCACGCCGAGTTGTTCCGGCGCAGCGACGGTGAACACGTGCTGGTCGCGGTCGTGCACCACATCGCCGCCGACGGGGCCTCGGTGACCCCGCTGGTGCGTGACCTCGGAGCGGCGTATGCCTGCCGGTGCGCCGGTGAGGCACCGGCCTGGGCGCCGCTACCGGTGCAGTACGCCGACTACACCGTCTGGCAGCGCACCCAATTGGGTGAACCCGATGATCCCGACAGCCCGATCGCCACCCAGCTGACGTACTGGCAGGACGCGCTCGCCGGGATGCCCGAACAACTGTCCATTCCCACCGACCGGCCCTATCCACCGGTGGCCGACCACCGCGGTGCCCGGATCAGCGCGTTGTGGCCACAGCAGCTGCAGCAGCAGATCCGTCGGGTCGCGCGCGTGCACAACGCCACCGGCTTCATGGTGATCCAGGCGGCATTCGCCACCGTGCTGTCCAAAATGAGCGCGACAACCGATGTGGTGGTGGGCTTTCCGATCGCGGGTCGGCGCGGCGCGGCGCTGGAGGACCTGGTCGGGTTCTTCGTCAACACCCTGGTGCTGCGGGTCGACCTGGCCGGCGACCCGGTGTTCGCCGACCTGCTGGCCCAGGTGCGTCGCCGCAGCCTGGCCGCCTACGAGCATCAGGACGTGCCGTTCGAGATGCTCGTCGAACGGCTGAACCCGACCCGCAGCATGACCCATCACCCGCTGGTGCAGGTGATGCTCGGTTGGCAGAACTTCTCCTGGCAGCCCGGCGATGCCGCCGGGTTGTCCCTCGGTGACCTGCAGGTGACGCCGATCCCCGCCGATACCGAGACCGCACGGATGGATCTGGCCTTCTCCCTTGCCGAACGGTGGGATGCCGACGGCGAGCCCGCGGGCCTGGAGGTCGTCGTCGAATACCGCACCGACGTCTTCGACGCGCACACGGTCGAGACGCTCACCGCACGACTGGCCCGCGCACTCATGGAGCTCACCGCGGACCCGGCCCGCCGGCTGTCGACGGTCGACCTGATCGACACCGCCGAGGCCGACCGGCTGGACCGTTGGGGCAACCGGGCGGTGCTGTCGCAGCCACCGGTTCCGGACACCATCGTCGACCGCTTCGTCCGACAGGTGCATGCCACTCCGGACGCCGCGGCACTGTCCTGCCACGGGCAGACTTTGACCTACCGTGACCTCGACACGTCCGCCAACCGTATCGCCCATGAACTGATCGCCCACGGCGCCGGCCCCGGACAAATTGTGGCGCTGCTGTTCTCCCGCTCCGCCGAGGCCGTCATCGCGATCCTCGCGGTACTCAAATCGGGCGCCGCCTACCTGCCGATGGATCCGGCGCTGCCCGGTTCGCGTATCGAGTTCATGGTCGGCGACGCCGCACCGATCGCGGCGGTGACCACCGCCGAGTTCGTCTCGCGTTTCGACGGTCTCGGCATCACAACCGTCGATGTGCACGCCCCGGGTATCGACACCCGCCCCGACACCGCGCCGCCGGCACCCGCGCCGGCGGACATCGGCCACATCATCTACACCTCCGGGACGACCGGGGTGCCCAAGGGGGTGGCGGTCACCCAGTACAACGTCGTGCAGCTGTTCGACGGACTGCGCATCGGTATCGATCTGGATTCGGAGCAGGTCTGGACCCAATTCCATTCCTACGCCTTCGATTTCTCGGTCTGGGAGATCTGGGCCGCGTTGCTGCACGGCGGGCGCCTGGTGGTGGTGCCCGACACGGTGGCCCGGTCCGCCGAGGACTTCCACACCCTGCTGGTCGACGAGGGTGTCACCGTGCTCACCCAGACGCCGTCGGCGGCCGCGGTGCTGGACTGCGCCGACCTGCCCGACACAGCGCTGGTGATCGGAGCCGAGGCCTGCCCGCCGGAGTTGGTCGACCGCTGGGCGCCCGGACGCACCATGGTCAACGTCTACGGTCCGACCGAGACGACCATGTGGGCCTGCAAGAGCACCCCGCTGCAGCCCGGATCGGGGGCACCGCCCATAGGTGCACCCACCGCCGGTGCCGCTTTCTTCGTGCTCGACGAGTGGCTGCGCCCGGTGCCCCCCGGGGTGGTCGGCGAACTGTATCTGGCCGGTCGCGGGGTCGGTGTCGGGTACTGGCGCCGGACGTCGCTGACCGCAACACGTTTCATGGCCTGCCCGTTCGGCCCGGCCGGAGGGCGGATGTACCGCACCGGTGACCTGGTGTGCTGGCGACCCGACGGGCAGCTCGACTACTTCGGCCGGGCCGACGAACAGGTGAAGATCCGCGGCTACCGGATCGAACTGGGCGAGATCCGCTCCGCACTGGCCGCACTCGACGCTGTCGAGCAGGCCGTGGTGATCGCGCGGGAGGACCGCCCGGGCGACAAGCGGCTGGTCGGCTACATCACCGGTGACGCCGACCCGGCGGCAATTCGGGCGTTGCTGGCCGAGCGGTTACCCGCCTACATGGTGCCGGCGGCCGTGGTCGCGATCGAGGCATTACCGGTGACGGTCAACGGCAAGCTGGACACCCGCGCGCTGCCCGAACCGGATTACCGTGCGGGCGGGCACTATCGGGCCCCGTCGGGCGATATCGAACACACCTTGGCCGATGCCTACGCACAGATCCTCGGGGTGGACCGAGTCGGTGCCGACGACTCGTTCTTCGATCTCGGCGGGGATTCGTTGTCCACCATGCGGCTGGTCGCCGAGATCAACGCCACGCTCGGTGTCGACCTGCCGGTGCGCACCGTGTTCGAGGCGCCCACGGTGGCTCAACTCGCGTTGCACATCGACGGCGCCGGCTCTCGACGTGCAGAACTGACGGCAATGGAGCGCCCACCACGGATTCCGCTGTCGTTCGCGCAGAATCGGCTCTGGCTCATCGACCAACTGCAGGGCCCGTCACCGGTGTACAACCTGCCGGTCGCGCTGCGGCTGCACGGCCCGCTGGACACCGCTGCACTGCGGATGGCGCTGGCCGATATCGTCGCGCGCCACGAGAGTCTGCGCACCGTCTTCGGCGCCGATCAGGGCGTTCCCCACCAGGTCGTGCTACCGGCCGACAGTCTGGAGATCGGTTGGGACGACATCGATGCCACCGGGTGGCCGGCCGCCCGGCTGGCCGAAGCGGTTCGTACCGTCGCCCGCTACGCCTTCGTGCTGGCCACCGACATCCCGGTGCGGGCCGTCCTGTTCCGCACCGGGCCGCAGGAGCACCTGTTCGTCGCGGTGATCCACCACATCGCCGCCGACGGTTGGTCGTTGCGGCCGCTGATCACCGACCTGGGTGCGGCGTATATCCGGCGCTGCGCCGGCGCCGCCCAGGACCTGCCGCCGCTGCCGGTGCAATACGTCGACTACACCCTGTGGCAGCGCGCCCAACTCGGCGACCTCGACACCCCCGACAGCGCCATCACCCAACAGCTCGCATACTGGCAGCACACGCTGGCCGGCATGCCCGAGCACCTGGACCTGCCGACCGATCGCCCCTACCCACCGCTGGCCGACCACCGCGGCGCCACCGTCGAGGTGAACTGGCCGCCGGCCCTGCAGCAGCAGATCGCCCGGATCGCCAACGAGCATCACGCGACCAGTTTCATGGTCATCCAGACTGCGCTGGCCGTCCTGCTGGCCCAGCTCGGCGGCACCGACGATGTCGCCATCGGTTTTCCGATCGCCGGGCGGCGCGACCCTGCGCTCGACGATCTGGTCGGGTTCTTCGTCAACACGCTGCTGCTGCGGGTCGAACTGGACGGCAACCCCACCATGGCCGAACTGCTCGACCAGGTTCGCGTCCGCAGTCTGGAAGCCTATGAGCATCAAGACGTGCCGTTCGAGGTGCTCGTCGAGCGACTCAACCCCGCCCGCAGCCTGACCCGCCACCCGCTCGTCCAGGTCATGCTGGGCTGGCAGAACCTACCCTGGCAGAACAGCGACACCGCCACGGGATTGACCCTCGGCGAACTGCGGGTCACCCCGGAGCCGGTCGGTACCCAGGCCGCCCGGATGGACCTGGCCTTCTCGCTGTCGGACCGCTGGACCGCCACCGGTGAACCGGCGGGCATCGGCGGAATCGTCGAGTTCCGTACCGATGTCTTCGACGCCGACACCGTCACCACGCTGGTGAACCGGTGGCAGCAGGTCCTGACGACCCTGACCACCGACATCACCTGCACCGTGGCGGCGCTGGATGTCTCGACGCCGGCCGAACGTGCCTACCTCGACACGCTGGCCCACCGGGCGGCGCTGCGCACACCGGCGCCCGCGGTGACCATTACCGATTTGTTCGGCAGCCATGTGGCGCGTATCCCGCACGCTATCGCGATCAGCGGACCCACGTCGATGAGTTATGCCGACCTGGACGCCGCATCGAATCGGTTGGCACACCACCTCCTCGCCCACGGTGTCGGCGCGGGTGACATCGTCGCGCTGCTCCTGCCGCGATCGGCCGAGGCCATCATCGCGATGCTCGCGGTCCTGAAATCCGGTGCGGTATACCTACCCATCGATCTGGCGGTGCCCGCCGAACGTGTCGACTTCCTGCTCGCCGACGCGGCACCGATCGCCGCCATCACCTCTGGCGACTTCTCCGACCGGGTCACCCGATTCACCGGCGTGGTGCTCGATATCGAGGATCCCGCGATCGCCGGGTACCTCGCCACCACCGTGCACGTCGCCGCGGCCGATGATCTCGCCTACCTGATCTACACCTCCGGCACCACCGGCCTGCCCAAGGGGGTCGGACTGACCCACCGCAACGTGACCCAACTGCTCGGGGCACTCGATTCGGGTCTGCCGCCGGCCGGGGTGTGGAGTCACGCCCACTCGCTGGCCTTCGACGTGTCGGTCTGGGAGATCTTCGGGGCACTGTTGCGCGGTGGCCGGGTCGTGGTGGTACCCGACACCGTCACCCGCTCGGCACCGGATCTGCACAGGCTGCTGGTGGCCGAGGGCGTCACGGTACTCACCCAGACACCCTCGGCGGCAGCGGTATTGTCCTCGAGCGGACTGGAGGCCGCCGCGCTGGTGGTGGTCGGGGAGGCCTGCCCACCGGAGGTGGTCCGCAGTTGGGCCCCCGGCCGGGTCATGGTGAATGCCTACGGCCCCACCGAGACGACCATGTGCGTGGCCATCAGCGCACCGCTGGACCCCGAACGGTCCGTCGTCCCGATCGGCTCCCCGGTGGGCGCTGCCGGTCTGTTCGTGCTCGACGGCTGGATACGACCGGTGCCTCCCGGGGTGATCGGCGAACTGTACGTCGCCGGAGCCGGGGTCGCCGTCGGCTACCGCAACCGCGGCCCGCTCACCGCGTCCCGCTTCGTGGCCTGCCCGTTCGGTGCTGTCGGACAACGGATGTACCGCACCGGCGATCTGGTGCGCTGGGGTTCCGACGGTCAGTTGCAGTACCTCGGCCGCGCCGACGAACAGGTGAAGATCCGCGGTTTCCGCATCGAATTGGGTGAGGTGCGAGCCGCATTGGCGGCCGTCGATGGCGTCGAGCAGGCCGTGGTGATCGCGCGGGAGGACCGGCCGGGGGACAAGCGGCTGGTCGGCTACATCACCGGTGCCGCCGATCCCACTGCCGCGCGGGCCGCACTGGCCGGCCGGCTGCCCGGCCACCTGGTGCCGGCCGCGGTGCTGACGGTGGACTCGATGCCGCTGACCGCCAACGGGAAGCTCGACATTCGCGCGCTACCGGCGCCCGACTACCTTGCCGGCGACCATCGAGCGCCGACCTGCGAGGTCGAGGAGATCCTCGTCGGCATCTTCGCCGACACCCTCGGTGTGGACCCGGCCGCCGTGGGGGTCGACCATTCGTTCTTCGACCTCGGCGGTGACAGCATCACCGCGATGCGACTGATCGCCGCCGTCAACACCGCGCTGCGGACCGACGTGGCGGTGCGGGCACTGTTCGAGGCACCCACCATCGCCGAGTTCGCACCCCGCATCACGGTCTCCGAGTCGTCCCTGCAACCGCTGGTAGCCGTCGACCGGCCCGCGGTCATCCCACTGTCGTTCGCGCAGAACCGATTGTGGTTCCTGGAACAGCTGCAGGGCCCATCGGCGGTGTACAACATGACCACGACGCTGCGGCTGCACGGCGGCCTCGACACCGCCGCACTGCAGGCGGCGCTGGGCGACGTCGTCGACCGGCACGAGATCCTGCGCACCCTGCTGGCGGCACCCGACGGGGTGCCGCAACAGGTCGTCCTCCCGGCCGCAGACGCCCGCTTCGGCTGGCAGTTCACCGATGCCACCGGCTGGTCCGACGACCGGCTGGCCGCCGCCACCGACGCCGCCGGCCGGCACACCTTCGACCTGGCTGCCGAGATCCCGCTGCGGGCGCACCTGTTCCGCGTCGACATCGACGTGCACGTACTGGTCGCCATCGTGCACCACATCGCCGCCGACGGCTGGTCCATGACCCCGCTGGCCCGGGACCTGGGCCTGGCCTACACATCCCGGTGCGCCGGCACCGCCCCGGACTGGGCGCCGCTGCCGGTCCAGTACGTCGACTACACCCTCTGGCAGCGCACCCAATTCGGTGATCTCGACGACTCCGACAGCCCACTGGCCGGGCAACTCGGATACTGGGAGCGCGAGCTGGCCGGTCTGCCGGACCGGTTGTCGCTACCGGCCGACCGCCCGCTGCCGCTGGTCGCCGACCAGCGCGGCGCCACCACCCGGGTAAGGTGGCCCGCCGACCTGCAGCGCCAGATCACCCGCGCGGCACGTACCCACGATGTCACCGGATTCATGGTGGTCCAGGCGGCCCTGGCGGCCCTGCTGGCGCAACTGTCCGGCAGCACCGATGTCGCCGTGGGTGTCCCGGTCGCCGGCCGGCGTGACCCGGCGCTCGACGACCTCGTCGGATTCTTCGTGAACACCCTGGTGCTACGGGTCGACGTCGACGGTGACCCGACCTTCGCCGACCTGCTCGATCAGGTCCGCACCCGCAGCCTGGCCGGCTACGAGAACCAGGACGTCTCCTTCGACCTGCTGGTGGAACGGCTCAACCCGACCCGCAGCCTGGCCCACCACCCGCTGATCCAGGTCCTGTTGTCCTGGCAGAACCTGCCCGGGCGGTCCCAGGTCACCGGGTTGGCCCTCGGCGATCTGCGGGTCGAACCGCTGCCCGTCGACACCCGCACCGCACGAATGGATCTGACCTTCTCGCTCGGCGAACTGTGGGATGACGCAGGCGAACCCGCCGGCATCGGCGGCACCGTCGAATACCGCACCGACATCTACGATGCCGCGACCATCACCACCCTGATCGCCCGGCTGCAGCGGCTGCTGACCGTCGCCACCACCGACCCGACCCTGAGGCTGTCCGCCATCGGCATGCTCGACGCCACCGAACTCGACCGGCTGGACGCCTGGGGCAACCGCGGCGCTCTGCGGCCACGACAGCAGCACACCATCACCACGCTGTTCGCCGAGACGGTGCGCCACGCCCCGGATGTGGTGGCACTGCGCCATGGCGACACGTCGATGACCTACACCGAACTCGACGATGCCTCGAACACGCTCGCGCACACGCTGATCGGTCGGGGAGCGGGTGCCGGTCAGGTGGTGGCGTTGCTGCTGCCACGTTCCGCGGACGCCATCATCGCGATCCTGGCAGTCCTGAAATCGGGTGCGGCCTACCTGCCGATCGATCCCGCGCTGCCCGACACCCGGTTGGGTCTGATCCTCGACGATGCGGCCCCGGTCGTCATCCTCACCGATTCGGTTCTCGCCGATCGGCTGGCCGGTTGCTCGGGCGCTGTCCTCGACGTGGGGGATCGGACCCCGGGTCCTGCGCGGCCGCTGCCCACCCCGGCCGCCGACGATCTCGCCTATATCATCTACACCTCCGGCACCACCGGTATGCCGAAAGGTGTTGCCGTCAATCATCACAACGTCACCTCCCTGATCGCGGCCGAATCCGCGCTGCCGCACGCCGGGGTCTGGTCGCAATGGCACTCTCTGGCCTTCGACGTCTCGGTCTGGGAGATCTTCGGTGCCCTGCTGCACGGCGGCCGGTTGGTCGTGGTGCCCGAATCGGTGGCCCGCGCGCCCGAGGACCTGCACGACCTGCTGATCGCCGAACAGGTCAACATCATCAGCCAAACACCCTCGGCCGCTGGTGCACTCGATACCGAAGGCTTGGGCGGCCGCACACTGATCGTCGCCGGGGAAGCCTGCCCGAACGAACTGGTGGCGCGCTGGCAGACACCGGGCAGCACCGTCATCAACGCCTACGGGCCGACCGAAGCCACCATCTATGCGTCCGTCAGCGCACCGCTGACCCCGTCGACCGGGGCCCCGATCGGAACCCCGGTACCCGCGGCCGCGCTGTTCGTGCTGGACGCACGGCTGCAACCGGTCCCGGTCGGCGTGGTCGGTGAACTGTACGTGGCCGGCGACGGGGTGGCCGCCGGCTACCTGCACCGCGGCGGGCTGACCGCCGGTCGCTTCCTGGCCTGTCCGTTCGGGCCGCCCGGCGAGCGCATGTACCGCACCGGCGACCTGGTGCGGTGGCGCGCCGACGGTCAGCTGGACTACCTGAGCCGTGCCGACCAGCAGGTCAAGATCCGGGGGTACCGCATCGAACTCGGTGATGTCCAGGCCGCATTGGCCGCGGTGGACGGTATCGACCAGGCGGTCGTGATCGCCCGTGACGACCGCCTTGTCGGTTACCTCACCGGATCCGCCGATCCGGCGCGGGCACGCGCCGCACTGGTGAACACGCTGCCCGGCTACATGATCCCGGCCGCCGTCCTCGCGGTGCCCGAACTGCCACTGACCCCCAACGGCAAACTCGACGTGTCGGCGCTGCCCGCACCGGATTTCGGCACCACCGCCTATCAGGCGCCCGCCGATGCCGTCGAGGAACTGCTGGCCGGTATCTACGCCGAGGTGCTGGGCCTGGCACCCACCGCCGTCGGTGTCGAGGACTCCTTCTTCGATCTCGGCGGCGACAGCATCTCCTCGATGCAGGTCGTGACGCGGGCACGTGCCGCCGGGTTGAACTGCCGCACCCGCGACATCTTCGTCGAACAGACCGTCGCCCGACTGGCGCGGGTGGTCGGCACCGCCTCGGACCCGGCGGGCCCCGACGCCGACGATGACGGCATCGGAACGCTGACTGCGACACCCATCATGCGCTGGCTGGCCGACGTCGACGGCCCCACCGACGAGTTCAACCAGACCGTGCTGGTACAGGCACCCGTCGGGGTCATCACGGCCGATGTGGAAGCCGTGCTGCAGGCACTGCTGGATCGGCATCCCGCGCTGCGACTGCGGGTGCGCGATGAGCACACCGTCGAGATCCCGCCCGTCGGTGCCGTCGCCGTGCACACCTGCCTGCAGACGGTGCGCGCCCTGACCGACGAGGCACTGCAGTCGGCCCGCGCCGAACTGGACCCCGCCGCCGGAGTCATGATGCGTGCGCTTTGGGTGCCGTCGGCCGGGCGGCTCGCGGTCATCGTCCACCACCTCGCCGTCGACGCCGCATCCTGGCGAATCCTTTTGGAAGATATCAATATCGCCTGGCAACAACGCCGTGCCGGGAGCGAGATCGCCCTCCCTTCAGCCGGCACCAGCTTGCAGCGGTGGTCGTCGATCCTCGCCGCGCACGCCCAGTCGGCCGAACTGCTCGCCGACGCACCGACGTGGCGACAGATCGTCACCGCTCCTTCGGGGTTACCGCCGGTCCAGCCGGACACCGACTCCTTCGCCGGCGCCGGCAGGCTGACCACCACGCTGGATGCCGACACCACCGAGGCCCTGCTCGGCGCGGCGCCCGCGGCCTTCCGTACCGGTATCCAGGACATCCTGCTCTGCGGATTCGCCTTGGCCGCAGCGGAACTGCTCGGCACCGACACCATGGCGGTGGATGTGGAGGGCCACGGCAGGCATGAGGAACTCGGCGCCGATATCGACCTGTCCCGCACCGTCGGCTGGTTCACCACCAAGTACCCGGTGGCGGTGCGGCCCGGCACACTGTCGTGGCCGGAGGTCGTCGCCGGCGGACCCGCACTGGGACGGGTGCTCAAGGATCTCAAGGAACAGCTGCGGTCCATTCCCACCGGGCTGGGCTACGGGTTGCTGCGGTACCTGCGTGACGACACCGACCTCGACACACCCGACCCGGCCATCGGATTCAACTACCTCGGCCGGCTCGGCGGCCTCGACGAGCTGCCGGAGAACCTGTGGCGCATCGCCCGCGACACCTCGGTGACCGAGACGGCTACGGTCGTCGAAACTGCGGCGGCCATCACGATGCCGTTGATGCACACCCTGGACCTGAACGCGGCCGCCGTCGTAAGCTCCGATGGCACCGTGCTGCAGGCCAATTGGACCTGGGCGCCCTCGGCGCTCGACGAGGGCCGGGTGGCCCGACTGGGTGCGCTGTGGTTCGAGGCGCTACGCGGGATCTGCGCCCACATCCGGGCCGGGGGCGGCGGACTCACCCCATCGGATATCGCGCCCACCGTGCTCGACCAGGCGCAGATCGACGACCTGCAACGCACCCACCGGATCGCCGACATCCTGCCGCTCACCCCGGTGCAACAGGGACTGCTGTTCCACGCGTCGACGGGGCAGCCTGGCGGCGACCAGTACGCCGGACAACTCGACATCGCGCTGACCGGACCGCTGGACACCGACCGCCTGCAGGCCGCCATGCACACCGTGCTCACCCGACATCCGCACCTCGTCGCCGACTTCCCCCGCCGCTACGCCCAACCGGTGCAGGTCATCCCCGCCGACCCGGTACTGGCCTGGCGGCAGGTCGATCTCACCGATGTCGATGCGATCGGGACAGAATGCGCGGCCGAGCGTGCCGCGGTGTGCGACCTGACCACCGGACCGCCGCTGCGGGTGCTGGTGATCCGGGAGGCCGCCGACCGCCACCGCCTGGTACTCACCAACCACCACATCGTGCTCGACGGCTGGTCCATGCCGATCCTGCTGGGCGAGATCTTCGCCGCCTACCACGGTCACCGACTGCCCGCGTCCACCCCGTACCGGCACTACCTGACCTGGCTCGCCGAAAGCGACCGGGACCTTGCCCGCTCCGTCTGGGCCGAGCAGTTCGCCGGCTTCGCCGACCCCACCCTGGTCGCCCCCGGCGCCACTCCGGGACCACACGGGGTACACACCGCCACGCTGCCGGACGGTCTGGCCGAGGCGGTCACCGCATTGGCCCGTGCCCGGCACACCACTGCGAACACCGTGCTGCAGGCCGGCTATGCCCAGGTGCTGGGCTGGCTGACCGGCCGGCACGATATCGCCTTCGGCACCACGGTTTCCGGCCGCCCGGCCGAGATCCCTGGCGTGCAGTCCATGGTCGGTCTGTTCATCAACACCGTGCCGGTGCGGGCCGCGCTCACCACACGCACCACCACCGTCGACCTGCTCGACCAACTGCAGCACGGGTACCGGGCCACTCTCGACCATCAGCACCTGGCACTGGCCGAGATTCACCGCAGCACCGGCCAGGATCAGTTGTTCGACACCATGTTCGCCTACGAGAACTACCCCGTCGACACCGCCGCGCTGTCGGGAGGCGGTGACGATGGCGGCGACCTGACTGTCACCGGCGTGACCACCCGCGAGTCCAGCCATTACCCACTCACCGTGCAGGCCCAGCCCGGCCCGGACCTGACCCTGCGCATCGAGTATGACGCCGCGGTATTCGAACCCACCGAAATAGCCGCGCTTGTCACCCGATTCGCCCGTGTCCTGACGGCCATGACGCACCATCCCGACCGGCCGCTGGCCACCCTCGCCGGCCTGGACACAGAGGACCACGCGATGTTGGACCGTTGGGGCAACCGAGCCGCCCTGACCCGGCAGGGGTCCGCGGTGTCCATCCCCGCGCAGTTCCGCGCCCAGGCCGTCCGGACCCCCGACGAGATCGCGGTGGTGTATCGGGACACCACTCTGAGCTACCACGAACTCGACGACGCGTCGGACCGGCTGGCCAGGCGGCTGGTGGCCGACGGTGCGGGCCCGGGCCGGGTCGTGGCACTGCTGTTCGGGCGCTCGGCCGACGCGATCGTCGCGATCCTCGCCGTGCTCAAATCAGGTGCGGCGTACCTGCCGATCGACCCGCTGATGCCCGCCGAGCGCATCGCGTTCATGCTCGCCGACACCGCACCGGTCGCTGCACTGACCACCACCGAACTGGCCGATCAGTTGGACGGTCACCCGGTGCCGATCATCGATATCGAGGCATCCGTGGCAGTCGATGACCCGATCGACATCCCCGCGCCACAGCCCGACGATATCGCCTACATCATGTACACCTCCGGCACCACCGGCCGGCCCAAAGGTGTTGCCATCAGCCACCGCAACCTCACCCGGCTGTACGACGGAGTCGATATCGGCATCGAGATGGCTCCCGGCCAGGTATGGACCCAGTTCCACTCGTACGCCTTCGACTTCTCGGTGTGGGAGACCTGGGGCGCCCTGCTGCACGGCGGACGGCTGGTGGTGGTGCCCGAGGAGACCGCCCGCTCCGCCGATGCCCTGCACGAGTTGCTGATCCGCGAACGGGTGAGCGTGCTGTGCCAGACACCGTCGGCGGCGGCGGTACTGTCCACCGACGGGTTGGATTCGGTGGCCCTCATGGTCGGTGCGGAGGCCTGCCCACCCGAACTGGTCGACCGCTGGGGCGGCCGCGAGGAACACGATCAGCCCAACCGGGTGATGGTCAACCTGTACGGCCCCACCGAGGCGACCATCTGGGCCGCCGCCAGCGCCCCGCTACAGACGGGATCGGGTGCTCCGCCGGTCGGTTCGCCACCGCCCGGCGCGGCCCTGTTCGTGCTCGATGACTGGTTGCGGCCGGTCCGGCCCGGCGCCATCGGCGAACTCTACGTCGCAGGCAGCGGTGTCGGTATCGGCTACTGGCAATGCTCCGCACTGACCTCGACCCGCTTCCTGCCCTGCCCGTTCGGGCCGCCGGGGGAGCGCATGTACCGCACCGGTGATCTGGTCCGCTGGGGTGCCGACGGCCAACTGCAGTACCTGGGCCGCGCCGACGATCAGGTCAAGATCCGCGGCTATCGGATCGAACTCGGTGAGGTCCGCTCGGCACTGGCCGCCGTCGCCGGCGTCGAGCATGCCGTGGTGATCGCCCGCCCGGACCCCGCGGGCAGGCGCCGGCTGCTCGGCTACTTCACCGGCGCCGCCGACCCCGGTGACGTGCGCGCCACCCTGGCCCAGCGGCTCCCGAGTTATATGGTGCCCGCCGCGGTCGTCGACGTACCCGAGCTACCGATGACGGTGAGCGGCAAGCTCGACGTCCGCGCGCTACCCGAACCCGACTACACCGGCGGATCACACCGTGCGCCGGGCAATCTCGCCGAAGAGGTGCTGGCCGCGGTGTTCGGCCGGGTGCTCGGGGTGGACCGGGTCGGGGTCGACGATTCGTTCTTCGATCTCGGTGGCGACTCGCTGTCCAGCATGCGACTGGTCGCCGAGATCAATGCCGCGCTCGACGTCGACCTGCCGGTGCGAATGGTGTTCGAACAGCCGACCGTCACCGGGCTTGCGGCCTGCATCGGGGACGGCGACAAAGCTCGGGAACCGCTGGTGGCCACCGCCCGGCCCGCAGAGATCCCGCTGTCCTTCGGGCAGAGCCGGCTGTGGCTCATCGACCAACTGCACGGCCGCTCCGCTGCCTACAACGTCGCCTCGGCCCTACGCTGCCGCGGCGCCCTCGACACCGCCGCGTTGGCCGCGGCGCTCGCCGATGTGGTGGGGCGGCACGAAAGCCTGCGCACCGTGTTCGCCGCCACCGACGGCACCCCGCAACAGGTCATCGTCCCCGCCGCGCGCGCCGACTTCGGTTGGCAGATCGCCGATGCCGCCGACTGGTCGACAGACCGGCTGCTGCAGGCCGTCGACGCGGTGGCACAGCGCAGCTTCGACCTCAGCGCCGATATCCCGATCCGCGCCCACCTGTTCCGCATCGCCGAGGACGAGCACGTGCTGGTGACGGTGCTGCATCACATCGCCGCCGACGGCTGGTCACTGCGACCTCTGGTCGCCGATCTCGCGGTGGCCTACGCCGCACGCAGTGTGGGCCGGCCGCCGGGCTGGGAACCGCTGGGAGTCCAGTACGTCGACTACACCCTGTGGCAGCGAGCACAATTCGGTGACCTGCACGACGCCGATAGCCGGATCGCCGCGCAGCTCGGCTACTGGGAACGGACCCTGGCCGGGATGCCGGAGCGCCTCGACCTGCCCACCGACCGCCCGCACCCGCGGGTCGCCGATCTGGCCGGTGATACCGTCGAGGTGAACTGGCCGGCCGACCTGCAACAGCAGATCACCCGGGTGGCGCGCGCCCACAATGCGACCCCGTTCATGGTGGTGCAGGCCGGCCTGCTCGCACTGCTCTCCAGGATCAGTGCGAGTACCGATGTGGCCGTGGGCTTCCCGATCGCCGGACGCCGCGACCCCGCGCTGGACGACCTGGTCGGATTCTTCGTCAACACCATGGTGCTGCGGGCCGACCTGACCGACGACCCCAGCTTCACCGACCTGCTGGCCCAGGTGCGCACCCGCAGCCTGGAGGCCTTCGAGCACCAGGACGTCCCGTTCGAGGTGCTCGTCGAGCGGCTCAACCCCACCCGCAGCCTGGCCCACCACCCGCTGGTGCAGGTACTGCTGGCCTGGCAGAACTTCGGCGGCCTCACCGACCCCGCCGGCGGATCCGGGCTCAAGGGTGTCGACATCGAATCACTGCCGCTGTACAGCCGGTCGGCCCGGATGGATCTGACCTTCTCACTGTCGGAACGCTGGTCGGCCACCGGCACACCGGCCGGCATCGGCGGCGAGGTTGAATACCGTACCGATGTGTTCGACCCGGGCACCGTGCAGACCCTGATCGCGCGGCTGGAGCGGGTGCTCACCGCGGCCACCGCCGCACCGGAGCGGCCGCTGTCGACGGTCGACCTGCTCGACGACACCGAACACGACCAGCTCGCCGACCTCGAACACCTGCCGGCCCTGACGCAACCGCGCCCCACCCTTGGCTCGCTGGTCGACCTGTTCACCGCGCAGGTCACCCGCACTCCGGTGGCGGTCGCGCTCACCCACGGCGACCGGTCGTGGACCTACGCCGACCTCGACGACGCGTCGAACCGATTGGCGCACAAGCTGTCTGCCGACGGCGCGCGGCCCGGTCAGACGGTCGGCCTGCAGCTACACCGCTCCGCCGAGGCGATCATCGCGATCCTCGCCGTCCTCAAGACCGGCGCCGCCTACCTGCCGATCGATCCGACCCTGCCTGCGGCCCGCGTCGAGTTCATGCTCACCGACGCCGCACCGATCACGGTGTTCACCGATGTCGAAATCGAGACCCTGCACCGGTATCCGGCCACCGCGCTGCCTGCGCCCGCAATCGACGATATCGCCTACCTGATCTACACCTCCGGCACCACCGGCAAGCCCAAAGGTGTTGCTGTGAGCCATGCCAACGTTGTCGGCTTACTGGGACCGGCCGGCGACGACCTGGCCCCGGCCGGGGTGTGGTCGCAGTGGCACTCGCTGGCCTTCGATGTCTCGGTGTGGGAGATCTTCGGTGCGTTGCTGCGCGGGGGACGCCTGGTCATCGTCGGTGAAGAGGTCGCCCGCACCCCGGAGGATCTGCATGCACTGCTGGTGGCCGAGAAGGTCACCATGCTCACCCAAACACCCTCGGCTGCCATGATGTTGGCGCCCGACGGGCTGGACTCGACGACGCTGGTGGTCGCAGGTGAGGCCTGCCCGGCCGAACTCGTCGACCGGTGGTCCTCACGCGGGATGATCAATGCGTACGGTCCCACCGAGGCCACCATCTACGGCACGGTCAGCGCACCCCTGCGGGCCACCGACCCGGCCGTCCCGATCGGCGTCCCGGTGCCCGGTGCGGCGGCCTTCGTGCTCGACAACCGGCTGCGGCCGGTGCCGGTCGGAGTCGTCGGCGAACTGTACATCGCCGGATCCGGTGTCGCGGCAGGCTATGTGCGCCGCGGCGAGCTGACCGCCTCACGCTTCGTCGCCTGCCCGTTCGCCGGCGGTGGCACCCGGATGTACCGCACCGGCGATCTGGTGCGCTGGGGCGCCGACGGTCAACTGCAGTACCTGGGACGCGCCGACGATCAGGTCAAGATCCGGGGGTTCCGTATCGAATTGGGTGATGTGCAGGCCGCACTGGCCGGTGTCGCCGGTGTCGAGCAGGCGGTGGTGATCGCCCGGGAGGACCGTCCGGGGGACAAGCGGCTGGTCGGTTACATCACCGGCGGCGTCGACCCGGGTGCAGCACGGACGGCTCTGATCCCGGTGCTGCCGCCGTACATGGTGCCCACCGCGGTCGTCGCGATCGACACGCTGCCACTGACCCCGAACGGCAAGCTGGATCGCCGTGCCCTGCCCGCACCGACCTACGACCAGCCGGACCGTTACCGCGCGCCCGCCACACCCGTCGAGGAGACACTCACCGCGATCTACGCCGAGGTGCTCGGCCTCGACCGGGTAGGTGTCGACGACTCCTTCTTCGAACTCGGCGGCGACAGCATCATGTCCATGCAGGCCGTGGCCCGCGCCCGGGCCGCCGGGCTGATCTGCCGGCCGCGCGACATGTTCGTCGAACAGACACCGGCCCGGCTGGCGCTGGTCGTCGGCACCGCCGACGCCGACGGCCCCGTCGACGACGGGGTGGGACCGGTGACGGCCACGCCGATCATCCGCTGGCTCGCCGAGGTCGACGGCCCGACAACGGAATTCAACCAGAGCATGCTGCTGCAAGCACCGGCCGGCACTGGGGAAGCCGATGTACTGGTGATCCTGCAGGCACTGCTCGATCGACACGCCATGCTGCGCGCGCAGGCCGTCGGCGACTCGCTGCAGGTTCCCGCACCGGGAACGGTGCGCGCCGAAGACTGCCTGCGCACCGTGGAGACGCTCACCGAGGCCACCGTGCAGGCAGCCCGGACCGAGCTCGACCCCGGCGCCGGGGTGACGCTGCGGGCGCTGTGGGACGGTGCACGACTGCTGCTCATCGTCCACCACCTCGCGGTCGACGGGGTGTCCTGGCGAATCCTGGCCGAAGACCTCAACGTCGCCTGGGGGCAGCACCGCGCCGGCCAGCCGATCGAACTACCCACCGGCGGAACCTCGTTCGCCACCTGGTCGCACCTGCTCGCCGAATACGCCACCACCGCGGCCTCCGACGCCGACACCTGGCGCCGCATCGCGGCGACCCCGCCGGCACTCCCGGCCATCCAGCCCGAGCTCGACACCTATGCCGCCGCCGGCCGCCTGTCAGCATCCCTGACGGACACCGACCTCGTACAGACCCTGGTCGGCGCCGCCCCGGCCGCCTTTCACACCGGCGTGCAGGACATCCTGCTGCTCGGATTCGCGCTGGCGGTAGCCGAATTCACCGGGCAAGCAACCGTCGGGATCGACGTGGAGGGGCACGGCCGCAACGAGGAACTCGGCCCCGATATCGAGCTGTCCCGCACCGTGGGCTGGTTCACCACCAAATACCCGGTCGCCCTGACCCCCGGCACACTCAGCTGGGAGCAGATCCGGACCGGCGACCCCGCACTCGGCCCGATCCTCAAGAACATCAAGGAACAACTGCGGGCACACCCCGACGGCATCGGCTACGGCCTGGCCCGCTACCTCGATGATGCAGGCGACCTCGACGGTCCCGAACCGGCCATCGGATTCAACTACTTCGGCCGCCTCGGCGGCGGCGCGCTACCCGCCGACCTGTGGACCCCGGCCACCGACGCCACCATCACCGCGGTCTGCGCCGCCGTACCGATGCCGCTCATGCACACCGTCGACGTCAACGCCGCGACCGTCGACACCGGTGATGGCCTGCAGCTGCAGGCCAACTGGACATGGGCCACCTCGGTCCTCGACCACGATGCGGTGGACCGCCTGAACAGGTTGTGGTTCGAGGCCCTGCGCGGCATCTGCGCCCATGTCCGGGCCGGTGGTGGCGGACTCACCCCGTCCGATATCGCGCCCGCCGAGTTGACCCAACCTCAGATCGACGAGCTGTCCCGCCGGCACCGGGTGGCCGACATCGTGGCACTGACACCGCTGCAGCAGGGCCTGCTCTACCACAGCAGCACGGCCGAATCCGACGCGTACGCGGTGCAACTCGACCTCACCGTCGCCGGCGAGCTGGATGCACACCGCCTGCATCGCGCGGTGGAAGCTGTGCTGATGCGGCACCCGCATCTGGACGCCCGATTCGAGCAGACCGTCGCGGTCATTCCGGCCGAGCCGACTGCGGCCTGGCAGTACCTGGACCGGTTGTCGGACAGCCAGATCGAGCAGGTGTGTGTCGCGGAACGTGTCGCGGTCGGTGATGTCGGCCGGCAGTCACCGATCAGAGTCGCCGTCGTCCGCACCGCACAACGGCAGCATCGGCTGATCCTGACCAACCATCACATCGTGCTCGACGGCTGGTCGCTGCCCATCCTGCTGCACGAGATCTTCGCCGTTTACCATGGACAGCGACTGCCGGCCGCGGCTCCATACCGTGACTTCGTCGGCTGGCTCGCCGGCCGCGACCTCGACAGTGCCCGCGCCGCGTGGGCGCAGGTGCTGAACGGATTCGACACGCCGACCCTGCTGAGCACACGGAAGTCACGGGGGCCCAGGGCAGTTCGCACGTTCGAACTGCCCGAACGGCTGACCACTGCCGTGAGCGAGGTGGCCCGGGCGCGGCACACCACGACCAACGTGGTGCTGCAGGCCGCCTATGCTCGGCTGTTGATGACCCTGACCGGAGAACACGACATCGTGTTCGGTACCGCGGTGTCGAGTCGACCCGCGGAGATCGCCGGTGCCGAACACATGGTGGGACTGCTGATCAACACCGTCCCGGTCCGGGCGACCAGCGCCGGCACCGGCGCCGACCTGCTGACCCGGCTGCAGGACACCCACACCGCGACCCTGGATCACCAGCACGTGGCACTGGCCGTGATCCACCGGATGACCGGTCAGGAACAGCTTTTCGACACCATGTTCGTCTACGAGAACTACCCGCTGAGCGCCGCGGCCGCAGGGTCCGACGACGGACTTGCCATCACCGGGTTCCGAACCCACGAGCAGAACCACTACCCGCTGACGGTGCAAGCCGCGCCCGGGCCACGGCTGACCTTGCGTATCGAGTACGACACCGACGTCATCGAGGATATCGATGCCGTCGCCGTCTGGTTCGAACGAATCCTGACCGCCATCACCGATGATCCGGCGCAAGCTCTCACCACGATCGACGTCCTCGATGACACCGCCCGCGCCCGTCTCGACGAGATCGGCCACCGGACCGTGCTGGACCGGCCGGCGGCCCCGGTTTCGATCGTGCAACTGTTCGCTGCGCAGGTCGCGCGTACCCCGGACGCACCCGCGCTGAGCTGTGCCGGAAAAACACTGACCTACCGGGAACTCGACGAGGCGGCAAACCGGTTGGCGCAGATGCTCGTCACCCACGGGGCCCGCGCCGGACGATTCGTCGCACTGTCCTTCCCACGCTGCGCCGATGGTGTCGTCGCGGTGCTCGGCATCCTGAAATCCGGCGCTGCCTACCTACCGATCGATCCCGGTGTGCCCGCCGAACGCCGCGTCTTCATGCTCACCGATATCGCGCCCGTCGCCGCGGTCACCAGCGTCGAGTTGGCCGACCGTTTCGACGGCCTGCCGGTCATCACACCAGACGACGTCCGGCTCGACTATCAGCCGGTCACCGCACCAGAAGGCCCCGACCCTGATGACCTGGCCTACATCATCTACACCTCCGGCACCACCGGTGTCCCCAAAGGTGTTGTCGTCAGCCATCACAACGTCACCGGCCAGTTCGGCACCCCGGTCATCGGACTGGCCGATGCCGTCTGGACGCTCACTCACGCCTTCGCCTTCGACTTCTCGGTGGGGGAGATGTGGGCGGCGCTGTTGCACGGTGGCCGCCTGGTGGTGGTTCCCGAGGATGTCACAGCCTCACCGACGGATCTGCACACCCTGCTGATCGACGAACAGGTCACCGCCCTGGCCCAAACCCCCTCGGCGGCAGCCATGCTGGACCCCGACGGGCTGGAATCTGTGACCATGCTGATCGGCGGCGAAGCGTGCCGACAGGACCTCGTGGACCGCTTCAGCGCCGACGGCCGCACCATGGTCAACATCTACGGACCCACCGAAACCACCATCTACGCCTCGGTGAGTACGCCGCTGACCGTCGGCGGGCCGATGCCGATCGGCGCACCGGTGCCCGGGGCGGCGTGTTTTGTGCTCGACGACCGGCTGCGACTCGTTCCGGTCGGTGTCGTCGGCGAGCTGTATATCGCCGGCACCGGCGTCACCGCCGGGTACCTGCACCGTCCGGCGCTGACCGGGACCCGGTTCGTGCCCTGCCCGTATGGGCCGCCGGGCACCCGGATGTACCGCACCGGCGACCTGGCCCGCTGGGGCAGCGACGGCCAACTGCAGCATCTCGGACGCTCTGACGACCAGGTCAAGATCCGCGGCTACCGTATCGAACTCGGTGATGTGCAAACGGCATTGGTCGCACTCGACGGCGTCGACCAGGCGGCCGTCATCGTCCGCACCGACACTCCCGGTGAGCAGCGGCTGGTCGGCTACATCACCGGCAGCGCCGACCCGGCGGCCGCCCGGGCCGCGCTCGCCGACGTGCTGCCCGGCTATATGGTGCCCGCCGCGGTGGTCGCGCTCGCAGCGCTGCCGGTGACCGTCAACGGCAAGCTCGACACCCGCGCCCTGCCCGCCCCCGGGTATGCCACGGGCGCGCATCGCGGCCCACGCACCGACACCGAGCAACAGCTGGCCGCGGTGTTCACCGCGGTCCTCGGACTTGAGGCGGCCGTCGACATCGATGCGTCGTTTTTTGACCTCGGCGGTGACAGCATCGCCGCCATGCGGCTGGTCGCCGACGCCAATACCGCGCTGGGGTGCGATCTTTCGGTGTCGGCGGTCTTCGAAGCCCCGACGGTGGCCGGGCTGGCGCAGCGACTGAACGCCCCGACCGGCGCCGAGATCGCCGCACTGCAGGTCCTGCAGGACGGTACCGGCATCCCGGTGTTCACCCCGCACGCCGTCACCGGTGTGAGCTGGCCCTACCAGGTGTTCGCCGGTATCCTCGACAACCCCGTCATCGGAATCCAGCAGGTGCGAGGTGAGCCCGACCCGACCTCGCTGCGCGACCTTGCCGTCCGGTACGCCGACCGCCTGCAGGCCCACCATCCGGGCGGACCGTACCGGCTACTGGGCTGGTCCTACGGCGGTGTGCTGGCGCATGCCATCGCGGTGGAGCTTCAGGACCGCGGCGCCGTCGTCGACCGGCTGGTGCTGCTGGACGCCGAACCCAGCCTGAGCGACAAGGCCGCGCATGCGGTGGACAGGCGCCAGATCGACGTCCTGATCGGTGATCTCGACATCACGGCTCTGGTGGACCAGATGGTGCACAACTTCGACACCAACATCGCCTGCTACCGCGGCCACCAGGCCGGCACCTTCCGCGGTGAACTCATCCTGTTCTCCGCCGAACGCGACGACATCGACCGCGCCGGCTACCTGACCCGGCGGTGGCGCGAACATGTCGACGGTCCCGTCACCGTGCATCCGGTGGACTGCAGCCACCAGGACATGCTGACCCTCGACGCGCTGGACGGTTACGGCGACCGGTTGAGACAGATCCACGAGGTGCCGTGAAGCTGGGGATGCGCGGCGCTACCCCGAAGTGGTCGGTCAACGGGTTCTTCGGTTTGCTGGGCCGCGTCGTCGTCCGGCGGCCATGGTGGGTGATCGCGGCCTGGCTCGTGCTGGTGTCGGTTCTGGTGTCGACCATCCCGCCACTGATCCAGCTGGCCAGTGACCGCGATCAGGAGATGCTGCCCAGCGACGCCGCGGTGATGGTAGCCACCAAGCAGATGACCGAAGATTTCGGGGAACCGGGCATCCAGAACATCGCGCTGGTGGTGCTCACCAACGACAACGGGCTCACCGAGGCCGACGAGCAGGTGTACGGCCGGCTGGTCGAACGGCTGCACGACAACGTCCGCGACGTGGTGATGGTGCAGGACTTCGTCAGCCAGCCCCCGTTGCGTGCGGTGTTCCAGAGCCAGGACGACCGGGCGTGGTTCATCCCGGTCGGCATCATCGGCGAACTGGGCTCCCCGGAATCGACCGAAGCCTACCAACGGGTGGTCGAGGATGTCGAGGAATCGGTCGCCGGTTCGGACCTGACACTGCACATGACCGGCCTGACCGCCACGGTGGCCGAACGCGAGGAGATCGGTCTACGCGACCTGCGGCTGATCGAAACCGTCACGGTCGGTTTGGTGCTCATCATCCTGTTGGTGGTGTACCGCAGCATCGTGACGATGCTGCTACCGCTGCTGACCATCTCCATCTCGCAGGTGGCCGCGGCGCAGATCGTCGCGGCCCTGGCAGAGATGGGGCTGGCCATCTCGCAGCAGACGCTGGTGTTCATGTCGGCGATGATGATCGGTGCCGGTGTCGACTACGCGGTGTTCCTGATCAGTCGTTACCACGAATACCTGCGGGCCGGGCTGGCCCCCGATGACGCCGTCGCGCAGGCGATCACCGCGATCGGTAAGGTGATCGCCGCCTCGGCGGCCACCGTGGCGGTCACCTTCCTCGGCATGGGATTCACCACGCTCAAGGTGTTCTCGACAGCCGGGCCCGCGCTAGCGGTGTCGATTGTGGTGGCCTTCCTGTCCTCGATCACGCTGCTGCCGGCGTTCCTGGTGTTGTGCGGTCGGCGCGGCTGGGCCAAACCGCGGCGCGAGCTCACCAAGCAGTTCTGGCGCCGCTCGGCCATCCGGATCGTGCGGCGGCCGACGGCGCATCTGGTCGGCAGCATGATCATCCTGGTGCCGTTGGCGCTGTGTGTGCTGATGATGGACACCAGCTATGACGCACGCACCGCGCTGCCGCCGTCGGCCGAGAGCAATGTCGGGATGGCCGCCATCGAGGAGCACTTCCCGGCCAGTATCACCGCGCCGCAGTACATCTTCATCCAGTCACCGCACGATCTGCGCACCACTGAGGCACTCGGCGATATGGAGCAGATGGCGCAGCGGGTCAGCCAGCTCCCCAACATCGAGACGGTGCGCGGTGTCACCCGGCCCACCGGTGAACCGCTGGAACAGGCCACCCTGAGTTTCCAGGCCGGTGAGATCGGTAGCCGGCTGGCCGATGCGTCGGACAAGATCACCGAGAGCACGGACGCACGAGCGCAATTGACCGGGGGAGCCGACCAGCTCGCCGAGAGCCTGGCCTCGGTGCGGGCCCAACTGACCAGGGCGACTTCGGTGTTCGACGGGCTGAAGAAGACGATGTCCGATGTCCGCAGCCAGCTCACCAACTCCGAATTGTTGCCGCAGATGCCCGGTGGTCCGGTGGTCACCGACGCGCAGAGCTTCAAGGAGTCACTGGAGTTCACCCGGTTCGTGGTCGACTCGCTGCGCAACAACCCGAACTGCGATATGGACCCGGCGTGCGCAGCCGACCGGGACCGGTGGCAGCGGGTGGTCGAGGTGCTCGACAAGGTGCAGCCGTCCCTGGACGCCGCATCCAAGGTACTCTCCACCTTGGGTTCCGGCGGCTCGAGTGGGTTGCAGCAGCAGATCGCCCAGATCGACCAGGGCGCAACGGCACTGGCCGACGGCAGTCGGCAGCTCGCCGAGGGTGTGAAGATGCTCGACGAGCAGACCGACGAACTGGGCCGGGGACTGTCCGACGCCTCGGCGTTCCTGATGTCGATGAAACGGAATGCCAACGATCCGGGCACCGCGGGTTTCTTCGTCTCACCGGAGATTTTGGACAACGAGCAGTTCCAGGATGTCGTGCAGGTGTTCATGTCACCCGACGGGCATTCGGCCCGCTATCTCGTCGAGTCCTCGCTGAACCCCTATGACACCGCGGCGATGGATCAGGTGAAGGAGATCCTGGTGACCGCGCAGGGCGCCCAGGTGAACACGGCTTTGGCGGATGCCTCGATCTCGATGTCGGGGATGACGCCCTACTACAGCGAACTGCGCGACTTCTACGACCGGGACCTGTTGTTCATCGTGATCATGACGGTCGCGGTGGTGTTCGTGATCCTGATGCTGTTGTTGCGGGCGGTGGTCGCCCCGCTGTATCTGGTTGTCTCGGTGATCATCTCGTGCCTGTCCGCGCTCGGTATCGGCGTGCTGGTGCTGCAGGTGCTGGCCGATCAGCAGATCGCGGCGAGCACACCGGGGTTGGCGTTCATCGTGTTGGTGGCCGTCGGCGCCGACTACAACATGCTGTTGATCTCCCGGATCCGCGACGAATCCCCGCACGGGATCTCCTCGGGTGTCATCAAGACAGTGCGCGCCACCGGCAGCGTCATCACCTCGGCGGGCATGATCTTCGCGGCGCCGATGCTGGCCATGTGCTTTTCCAGTATCAGTTCGATGGTGCAGGGCGGTTTCATCATCGGTATCGGCCTGCTGCTGGACACCCTGCTGGTGCGCACCCTGACGGTGCCGGCGCTGGCGGTGCTGTTCGGCAAGTACAACTGGTGGCCGTCGGGTCGGCGGGCACCGCGGGAACGGCCCGCGCCGGCGGAGGACGAACCGGTACCGGTGGGCTGGCGGCTAGCCGGTCAGCTCCGCTTGGCGCGCCGGCGCCGGTACCGCCATACCTTGTAGGTGATGTACGCGGTCAGTCCCACCAGCACCATGGTTGGGCCGCCCGGCGTCGTCGCCCCGTCCTCCCCGGGCGGGGTGGGCGGCGCGGGCTGTGGTGGCTCCGGCGTCTCCTGCGGCTCGGCGAGGGCCACGCTCTCGCCGGTGGACGTGTCGTTGCTCATATCGCTATCTCGTATCGGTGCAGCTCATCGGCGCAGCGGGACCGGGCGGTGGGCACGCCGCGAACCGCCGTACAAACGGTTTGGCGGCTATGTTACTAGCCCGTAGTGCAGGTAGCGCTCAACGCACAGTAGGCGCTGCTGAGGCGAACAACCGAGCGGTGTTGTCCCTGGTCCGGGCCACCAGATCCGAGCTGACCGCGGCGGTGTTGCGGTCGATGAACCCTCCCGGGGCGAACGGGATATCGCTGCCGTACAGCAAGCGGTCGGTGCCCACCACATCGGCGGCCGGCCGCAGTGCCTCCGGTGCGGCCGACAGCGCAAGGTCCAGCGTCTCTGATCCGGCGCGACGCCGCGACGTTACCCGGCCCGCCCGGCTGAGCTGTATCGATTCCCCGGTCGCTACGCTCCAGCCCGCCGAGCCAATTCAACGGCCTCCGAACGCATCTGTGCCCGCTCCTCCGGCGTCCAGCGCGTCGTCGGCTCGATGGCCAGCGTCTGCACGCGATAGCCCAGCATCCGGAACACGTACTCCAGGTAGGGGCGCTGGAAATCCTGCAGCTCGGGATGACGGCCGTCATAGGCGCTGCTGCGGGTCAGCAACAGCTGCACCGGCTTTCCCTCGCCGAGCGTGCCGACGTGCTCACCCTCGGCGTTGAGGGTGAAGCTGGCGATCGGCTGCACGATGATGTCGATCCACGCCTTCAGGGCATGCGGCACATGCCAATTCCACATCGGGGACGAGATGACCAGTCGGTCGAAACCGCGTACCCGCTCGATCTCGGCGAGCACCTGCTGCCACACGGCGTCTTGTTCGGAGGTGACCTGTTCGCCGAACAGCGGCGCGAACTTGGCGATAGCGGCATCCCGGCCGAACCGCAGCACATCCTCGCCCCACACCGAGAAACGTTCGTAGTCCTCGCCTTCCAGAAAGGCCTGGGCCAGCTGCGAGGACAGCGCGTCGTCTCCCTTGGGGCTGCCCTCGATCCACAGCGTTTTCATCAGATCATCGACGTTCGGGGGATACGCATACCCAGCGACAGCGCGCCGGCCAGCTCTCGGGCGGTGTCGTAGTCGAACACCACATGCCCGGACAGCACGTCGACATCGCGCTTGTAGCGCTGCATCGGACTGGACAGGAAATGGATGCTCGCACCGCCGGACCCCATCAGATCGGCGATCACACTCTTGGATTCCGCCACGATATGGGCGGCGGCCAGTCGAGCCTGTGCGCGCACCGGCTTGTCTACACTGTCCCCGGTCGTCACGATGGCCTCGATCTCGCCGACGGTGTCGGCCAGCAGACCGCGCAGCGCACGTAGGCGCACCTGTGCTTCGGCCAGCCGCGCCTGGGCGATCGGCTTGTCCTTCTGCATCACACCCTCATAGGCCAGCACCCGCTCGGCCAGCCGCGCCGCGTACATCTCGGTGACCTTCTCGGCGCTGCCCAGCGCCGGCATCGCCGACAACAGGGCCAGCGCGGGTACCATCGGCCACCGGTAGGTCGCACTGTCGTGCAGCCCGGCCCCCGGTGCGGTCCCGGCATAGATATCGGTGACCTTGACCAGCCGGTGCGCCGGGACGAAGACATCGGTGGCGATGGCGTCGTTGGATCCGGTCGCCCGCATGCCGTCGGTATGCCAGACGTCCTCGACGGTGACGTCGGCGGCGGGCAGCAGCGCCAGGGCCGGGTAGATGCTGTCATCGGGGCCGCACAGCGCGGCGACGATGATCCAGTTCGCGTGCATCACCCCGGTCGCCCACGACCAGCGGCCGGTCAGTCGGATGCCGCCGTCGGCGGGCACACCGCGACCGGTCGGGGCCAGCGGCGCCGGGGCCAGGAACGGCCGGTCGGCGAACGCCTCGGCCTGGGCCTGCTCGCCGAACAACGCCAGCATCCAGTTGTGCAGCGCCAGGAAGCCGATGGTCCACGCGCTCGACGTGCAACCGTGCGCCATCCGCCGAACCGGGTCGAGAAGGGTGGGGAACGGCGCCTGCTGGCCGCCATAGGCCGCCGGAACGAGCAGATCGGTGAAACCGGAGGCCGTCAGGTCGGCGATCGTCGCATCGGGCAGTCGGCGCAGAGTCTCGGCTTCTGCGGCGCGCTCGGCAAGTGATGCCACGAACGCATCGGTGATAAGGCCACGGGCCTCGATCGTCGTCATGGCCCGAAACGTACCATACCTTTTAGTATGGAAACTAGGCTCGGCCGGCCAGCATGAGGTCCAGGAAGCGCTCACTCTGTGCGGTCAGTCGGGCGTTCGGAGCCTCGCCGGCCAGGTGCAGAAATCCGATACCCACGGCAAATGTCGCGTTGGCGCGCAGGTCGGCGTCGTCGGCGTCGAACCCGGCGTCGTCGAAGGCCTTGCGCACGGCGGCTAGTACGCGTCGGTCGGCGGCGCGCACGCTGTCGGCCACGGTGTCGTCGGTGCGCGCCCATTCCCGCATCGCGCGCTCCAGCGTCCAGTGCCGCGGACTGAGCAGCGAGGCCATCATCTGTGCCAGCCGATCGCGCGGCGGGAGGGTGTCGACGGCATCGATCTGGCGGCGATCTTCGTCACGTAGGTCGCGCCAACCTTCGATGAGCGCCGTGCGATAAGTGGGCATACCGTCGAAGTGCCAGTAGAAACTGCCCTTGGTCACTTTGAGGAGTTGGCAGAGCCTGTCGATTTTCAGCGATTTGAGACCGTCCTCAGCGAGGATCGTATAGCCGGCCTGAAGCCAGTCGTCCGTGGTCAGACGGTTGCCGGACGGCGTTTGGGCGGGCGTCATGACCGGCAGCCTACGGCGGCGCGCCGGGTGCCCTGACTTTCTGTACCCGTTGGCGCCGTGTTTTACTGCAACCCGCGACAACTGAATTCTCGGTCCGCTCCACGATCCGAATCGAGGCGAGCGGACGCGGATACCGCAGTGCAAAGACGCACTGCGGTATCTCTGGGTGACGGGGACATGACGTCACCGAGGGTCGGGCGGGACCGTGAACAATTTAGAGTTGGGATGAATTTGATGCAGAACGTTGTAGGCCGGTGGATGCGCCGGATCGGGGCCGCCGCCGCGGCCGCGCTGGTCGTGCCCGGCGCGATCGCAGTTGTGGGTGAGACGGCCACCGCTGGTGCCTTCTCCCGCCCCGGACTGCCGGTCGAGTACCTGATGGTGCCCTCCAGCATGGGTCGCGACATCAAGGTCCAGTTCCAGAGCGGTGGCGAGAACTCGCCGGCGGTCTACCTGCTGGACGGCCTGCGTGCGCAGGACGACTTCAACGGCTGGGACATCAACACCCAGGCCTTCGAGTGGTTCCTGGACAGCGGCCTGTCGATCGTCATGCCGGTCGGTGGCCAGTCGAGCTTCTACGCGGACTGGTACGCGCCGGCCCGTAACAAGGGTCCGACACTGACCTACAAGTGGGAGACCTTCCTGACCCAGGAGCTCCCGGCCTACCTGCAGGCCAACAAGGCCGTCAAGCCGACCGGCAGCGCCGCGATCGGTCTGTCGATGGCCGGTTCGTCCGCGCTGAACCTGGCGACCTGGCACCCCGGCCAGTTCATCTACGCCGGCTCGATGTCGGGCTTCCTGAACCCCTCCGAGGGTTGGTGGCCGTTCCTGATCAACATCTCCATGGGTGACGCCGGCGGCTTCAAGGCCGACGACATGTGGGGCAAGACCGAGGACCCCAACAGCGGTTGGAAGCGCAACGACCCGATGGTCAACATCCCGACGCTGGTGGCGAACAACACCCGCCTGTGGGTCTACTGCGGTAACGGCCAGCCCAACGAGCTCGGTGGCGGCGATCTGCCCGCGACCTTCCTCGAGGACCTGACCATCCGCACCAACATCACCTTCCGCGACAACTACCTGGCCGCGGGCGGTAGCAACGGTGTGTTCAACTTCCCGGACAACGGCACGCACAACTGGGCGTACTGGGGCCGGGAGCTGCAGGCCATGAAGCCGGATCTGCAGCGCGTTCTGGGTGCAGCCCCGACCGCCTGATCTGAGCACTGAAAAATCCCCCCGAGGCCAGGCCTCGGGGGGATTTTTTGTTCGTGACAGACAAATAATGGCGCGGATCGCGATTCCCCTCAGATCGCGATCCGCGCCTCGGGCGTCTGGCTCTTTGCCCTGTACGTAGTCTGCGCGACCGGCTGCGTAGCGACCTGAGTAGAGCACTACTCATATTTTCGATCGGTACCTACTTGGCTACGCAGCTGCGCCCGGCCCGCCGATGGCGGACCGGGCGCAGGGTGCTGCTGAGGGCGCTTACTTGAGCTCAGCCGACGACAGGCTGAGCAACCGACGCGCGACCACCAGCTGCTGGATCTGCTGGGTGCCCTCGAAGATGTCCAGGATCTTGCTGTCGCGGGCCCACTTCTCCAGCAGCGACTGCTCGGAGTAGCCGGCCGTACCGGCCATCTCGACAGCCTTGAGGGTGATGTCGCTGCCCACCCGGGCGGCCTTGGCCTTGCCCATGGACGCCTCTTTGGAATTCGGGATCTTGTTGTCGGCCTGCCAGGCCGAGCGCACCGTCAGCAGGTAACCCGACTCCCAGTCGGCCTCCATCCGGAGGAACTCCGCGGCCGCCGCACTCTGCGCGTGTGCCGGCTTGTCGTAGGAGATCTCGATACCGGCCTCGGTGAGGATCACCCGCAGCTCCTCCAGCGCCGCCCGGGCGACACCGACGGCCATCGCCGCGACGATGGGCCGGGTGTTGTCGAAGGTCTCCATGACCCCGCCGAAACCCTTGTCGGTCTTGACCTCGGGATCGCCCAGCAGATTGTCCTTGGGGATGCGGGCGTTCTCGAAGCGGATGACTGCGGTATCGGAGGCCTTGATGCCCAGCTTGTGCTCCAGGCGCTCCACCGTCACACCGGGATGCTCACGCGGCACGATGAACGATTTGATGGCGGCCCGGCCGAGTGACTTGTCCACCGTCGCCCACACCACGATGTGGCTGGCGCGCGATCCGGCGGTGACGAAGATCTTCTCCCCGTTGATGATGTACTCGTCACCGTCGAGCACCGCGGTGGTCGTCACCGCGGCCGAGTCCGACCCGAAGCCCGGCTCGGTGATCGCCATGGACGCCCACACCTTGCCGAGGCGTTCCAGCTGCTCCTTGCTGGCCACGCTGGAGATCGCGGCGTTGCCCAGGCCCTGATAGGGCACCGACAGCAGCAGCGCGACGTCACCCCAGCTGACCTCGAGGGCGTTCAGCAGAGCAGACATGTTGGCGCCGTTGACATTCGACTTGCCATCGTTGTCCCCGCCGCCGACACCGTCGGCCCCGGCGAACGAGATGGTCTTGGCCGCCGAGATGCCCTCGAACAGGGTCGCCAGGGTGTCGAGTTCCACCGGGTAGGCGTGCTCGGCCAGGTCGTACTTGCGGGAGATGGGCCGCAGCATCTCGGCCGCACCCTGATGTCCCTTTTCCATCACGGCCCGCAGCTTGCGCGGCATTTCCAGGTTGATTGCCATGTCTTTCGAGCCTTTCTAGAGGACCACAACACCTTCGGCGACGCCGAGTGCCCGCAGATCGCGGTACCAGCGTTCGACCGGGTGTTCCTTGGTGTAACCGTGGCCGCCGAGCAGCTGGACGCCGTCCAGGCCGATCTGCATGCCCTTGTCGGTGGCGATCCGCTTGGCCAGCGCAGCCTCCCGGGCGAAGGACAGGCCCTGCTCGGCCCGTGATGCGCCACGCCAGACGATCAGCCGCAGGCCGTCGAGTTCGATGGCGATGTTGGCGGTCATGAAGGCCACCGCCTGCCGGTGCGCGATCGGCTCACCGAATGCGGTGCGCTCCTTGATGTAGGGGATGACGTAGTCGAGCACCGCGTGAGAGGTGCCGACGGCCAGTGCGGCCCAGCCCAACCGGGAGTACGCGATGGCTTCGGAATAGTCCTGATCGGTGGCACCGTCCTCGCCGAGCCGGTTGTGCAGCGGGACGGCGACATCGTCGAGGGCGATCCGGCCCAGAGCGGCGGCACGTACACCCATCGACGGGTCGGCCTCGACAGTCAGTCCCTCGCTGGAGGATTCGACGATGAACAGCGCCGGCTTGCCGTTGAGCTGGGCGGCGATGATGAACAGTTCGGCATCGCCGGCGGCGGGCACCAGCGACTTGACGCCGTTGAGGCGGTAGCCGCCCGGGGTGCGCACGGCGGTGGTCTTCAGCGCGGTCGGGTCGAACAGCGCGTGCGGTTCGGCGATGGCCAGGCAGGCCTGGGGCACCTTCTCGCCGGCGAACTCGGGCAGGTAGGTGGCCTGCTGATCGGCACTGCCCCAGTGGGTCAGCGCGGAGGCGACCCCGGCGGGCGCCAGGATCGGCAGTGCCAGGCCCATATCGCCGTATGCCAGCGCCTCGGCGACCAGGGCGCCGGTGATGGTGCTGCGGTGCTCGGCGATCCCGTCGAAGTTCTCCGGGATGTTCAGTGCGGTGACACCGATCTCGGCGGCCTTGGCGATCAGGTCCGTCGGGTAGGAGGCCGCGGCGTCCGCGTCATGGGCCGCGGGACGCAGGATCTCCTCGGCGAATTCGGCGACCGTCTCGACGATCATCTTCTGGTCGTCATCGGGGGTCAGGTCGAAATAGTCCGAGGCGCTGGGTGCCAGCCGGGTGGGGGACGCGCCGATGTTCTGGATGCGCTTGAACTGCCGGTTACCTGCGCCGATCGCCGAGAAGGCGGTCTTCACCCCGTAGCGGATGCCCTTGTTGAGCGGGTCACGCAGCCCGTAGCGGTCCAGGAACTCCTGGCCGACCAACGGGGTGAGCAGCGCGATGCCGATATCGGTGGCGGTGCGCTTGTGCTTCTGCAGTCCGACGGCGCTCTCCGGACCGGTGCGCTTCGGACGGGATTCGAGTTGGGTCATCACAGCCTCGTGTGGTTGGGGACTCGTGCGTTTTGGGACAACGTCGGATAGGCGACGATGTGTCGTGACGCTATCTTACTCCAGAGTAAGATAGCGAGGAGGCTGTTACCAAAGTCACAACCTGGCGAGTACCGCCTCGTGCAGGTTGCCGTTGGTGGCCAGCGCGCTGCCCCCGTGCGGGCCGGGTCGGCCGTCGATGCTGCTGAACGTGCCGCCGGCCTCGCGGATGAGGATGTCCAGCGGGGCGATGTCCCAGATCTTCACCTCGGGCTCGCAGGCGATGTCGACCGCACCCTCGGCCACCAGGCAGTAGGACCAGAAGTCACCGTAGGCGCGCACCCGCCAGGCCTCGTCGGTGAGAGCGACGAACCGATCCCGGCGGTCTTCCCAGCCGGTGGTCAGGTCCGAGTACGACAGGCTGGCCGCGGACAGGTCGTTGACGCCGGACACCTGGATGCGCCGTTCGCGACCGGCGAACGCGGTGTGCGCACCCAGGCCCTGGCCGGCCCACCACCGTCGGCTCAGCGCCGGTGCGCTGACGACGCCGACGGTCGGGACGCCGTTCTCGATGAGGGCGATCAGGGTGCACCACACCGGCACGCCGCGGACGAAGTTCTTGGTGCCGTCGATCGGGTCGATCACCCATACCCGGCCTGCCGTCGTCAAATCGGTTGCGCCGCCGAACTCTTCGCCGAACACCGCGTCTTCGGGTCGGGCCTCGGCGAGCAGTGCCCGCAGCGTCTCCTCGGCACCCTTGTCGGCATCGGTCACCGGTGTGAGGTCCGGCTTGGTCTCGATGGTCAGGTCCAGCGCGCCGAACCGATCCATCGTCAGCGCGTCAGCCTGATCGGCGAGGTGCAGGGCGAGGGCGAGATCATCGGCGACGGTGGTCATGACCGAATGCCTACCATGGCCCTGTGGTCGAATTCGCGATGATCCTGCTGTTGGTCGGTGCGCTGGTCTTGATCGCAGCGCCCTGGATCCGTAAGCGCGCCGCCTCCGGGGGTGGCGGCGGGGGCCGAGGGCTCGGTGGTGGGCGCCCGTCGAATCTGGCACCGGGCACACTCCTGGTCACCGGGGTGAGCCCGCGGCCGGACGAGGTCGGTGAGCAGTTTGTCACCATCAGCGGGGTGATCAACGGCCCGACGGTCAACGAGCATGTGGTCTATCAGCGGATGATCGTCGACGTCGACCAGTGGCCGACCATCGGGCAGTTGATCGATGTCGTCTACTCGCCGAAGAACCCGGACAAGTGGGGTTTCGCACCCCTGGACGCGCCGCCTCCCGACTATCCGCCGCCACCACCGAACCAGCCGCCACCCGACTATCCACCGGCCCCGGACTACCCGCCGCCCCCGGATTACCCACCGCCGGGCCCCTCCCGCTAGGCACCTAGCCCGCGAGATTGCGGCTATTGCGCAAAAGTGCGAGTGCAGAACGCGATAACGGCAATCTCGCGGCGAGCTTCGCGACGGATCGGTGCGGTGGACGCAGTTCCCCGTCCCAGCCATGCGCGGTGAGGGCGCGGGACGCACGCACCAGAGTCTCGCCCTTGCTGTCCTCCTTGACCACCCGCAACACCGTCCAGCCCAGACGCTCGACCTGTGGGAGCACGCGGAGGTCTTTGAGGTACTGATAGCGGTCGGCCTGATGATGTTCGCCGTCATACTCGGCGGCCACCATGAGCTCCTCCCAACCCATGTCCAGCCTGCGAAGCGGCCGCGTCCCGTCGAACACCTGGATCTGCGTAGTGAGGTCCGGGAAACCGGCGTCGAGGAAAAGCAGCCGCAGTCGGGATTCGCGGGGTGACTCAGCTCCGCCGTCGACCAGTGGGAGGAGTTCGCGAAGTTGCTTCAACCCGCGGGCGCCCCGGTAGCGCTGCGCGAGCACGAGCACGTCATCCGGCCGGAACGGCGTCGCCCGCTGGAGGGCGTCCAATCGGGCAAGCGCTTCGCTGCGATCCTGATAGCGGCCGAGATCGAACGCGGTGCGTTCCGGCGTCGTCACCGGAATGCCGTTGCACACCGTGATCTCGTCTGGCCCGATGCGGTCGCGTCGCACGATGATTCCGGCCGGGGCGCGGCTCACGTTCCAGATCATCTCGATCGGCCGATCACTGGGCACCCACTCGGCACCGTGTAGCGCGGACGCCGCCACCCCGGCGACGACTCCCACGCGCCCGGACCGGAGATGAGCCGCGTCGATGCGATCCTCCGAGGTGAGTTCGTACCCGCGCAGCACATAGATGTCGCGGTGCACACGTTCATACCAGCGACGAAGTTCATGGCCGGTGACGATTCCTGCGGCACGCGCGTGGCTGCCGACGACAAGCTCCCCCATGAGGTGATGCTGCCCAGACGCACCGACAAGCTCCGCGAGATTGCGACTATTACGCGAAAGTGCGAGTGGACGCCGCGATAACGGCAATCTCGCGACAGACGAGCACCCTCAGCCGTGCGCGATCCCCAGCAGCTTCTCGACGCTGGTGACCTTCACCCGCGGCCGGTGTTGCGCCTCGCCGACGGCCCGCTCGTGCGCGTCGATGCGCTGCCAGTGCGCATCGGTGACCAGCTTCGGCTGACGCGACAGCAGCCACTGCTCCAAATCGGCCGCGTGCTCGGCACCGAAACCGGGCTCACCGAGCCCGTCCAACAGCGTCTGAACGGTATCGGCGGAATCCTTCTTGTTGGAGCCGATCACTCCCGACGGCCCGCGTTTGATCCAGCCGACGACGTACTCGTGTTCGCGGCCCTCGATGCGCCCGTCGACATGCGGGATGGTGCCCGAGCGCTCGTCGAACGGCAGCCCGTCGACGGCGACCCCGCGATAGCCGACCGCGCGGACCACCAATTGCACCGGCAGCTCATCACGTTCTCCGGTGTCCTTGGCCACCACCCGGCCGCCCTCGTCGACCAACTCGTTGCGGCCCAACACGATTGACTCGACCCGATCGGTCCCGCGGATCTCGATCGGCGATGTCGCGAACCGGAACACCACGCGCCGCTGGGCACCGGCGGGCTGCAGCTCCGCATACTCGCGCAGCACCTTGATATTGGTGCGCACCGTCTTGTCGGCAGCCTCGAGCTGCTCGTCGCTGATGTCATCGAAGTCGGCGCGCTCCACCACGATGTCGACCTCGGCCATCTGTTCCATATGTCCGAGCTCGCGCAGTTCCAGCGTCGTGAACGGCGCCTGTAGCGGGCCGCGGCGGCCCACCACGATGACCTCCTGCACGGCACGCCCGCCGAGGCGGTCCAGCGCGTGGTCGGCGATATCGGTCTGCGCCAGGATCTCCGGCTCGCTGATCAGGATGCGCGCCACATCGAGGGCCACGTTGCCGTTGCCGATCACCACGGCGCGTTCGACGTTGAGATCCGGCGCGGTCTCCTCGAAATGCGGGTGTGCGTTGTACCAGCCGACGAAGTCCACCGCGGACACGCTGCCGGGCAGATCCTCACCGGGGATGCCCAGTACGCGGTCGGCCTGCGCCCCGATCGCGTAGACCACCGAGTCGTACCGCTGCGCCAACTCGGCAGCGTGCACATGCTCACCGACGCTGACGTTGCCGAAGAACCGGAACCGCGGATCCTCGGCGGTCTTGGCGAACTGCGCGCTGATCGACTTGATCTTCGGATGGTCCGGCGCGACACCCGAGCGCACCAACCCCCACGGGGTGGGCAGCATCTCGATCATGTCGACGCGCACGTCGTGGGTATCAGACTTCAGAAGCGATGCGGCAGCAAAGAACCCGGACGGGCCGGAGCCGACGATCGCCACGTGGTACGGGCGCATGCAGGAGCCTTTTCGTGAGGCTGACCGGCGGCGCGCAAGGGGCTGTCGCGACGTCGCCGGGACGGTTACCGCACCCGAGCCTAGTCGCGGACCGCCGATCGAGGGCCGAGTCGGAGGAAGCGGCCGGTAACCTCAACAATCGTGGATCCAGACCGTCTTGCCGATATCGCCGCCCTCGACACCACGTTGACAACTGTGGAGCGGGTGCTCGATGTCGATGGTCTGCGCGGCCGCATCGAGACACTCGAAGCCGAGGCCGCCGACCCCAACCTGTGGAATGACCAGGCGCACGCGCAGAAGGTCACCAGCGGGTTGTCGCACGCTCAATCGGAGCTCAGGCGCGTCGAGGAACTCCGCCAGCGCGTCGAGGACCTGCCGGTGCTCTATGAACTCGCCGCCGAAGAGGGCGGGGAGGACGAGCGCAACGAAGCGGACGCCGAGCTGGCCAAGCTGCGCGAGGACATCGAGGCGATGGAGGTCCGGACCCTGCTGTCCGGTGAGTACGACCAGCGCGAGGCGTTGGTCAACATCCGCTCCGGCGCCGGTGGTGTCGACGCCGCCGACTGGGCCGAGATGCTGATGCGGATGTACATCCGCTGGGCCGAGGCACACAAGTACCCGGTCGAGGTGTTCGACACCTCCTACGCCGAAGAGGCCGGCATCAAGAGCGCCACCTTCGCGGTGCACGCCCCGTACGCCTACGGCACGTTGTCGGTCGAGCAGGGCACCCACCGACTTGTGCGGATCAGCCCGTTCGACAACCAGGGCCGCCGCCAGACGTCGTTCGCCGAGGTCGAGGTGCTGCCCGTCGTCGAAACCACCGACCACATCGAGATCCCCGAGGGTGATATCCGGGTCGATGTGTACCGGTCCAGCGGTCCGGGCGGCCAGTCGGTCAACACCACCGACTCGGCGGTGCGCCTGACGCACATCCCCACCGGCATCGTCGTCACCTGCCAGAACGAGAAGTCCCAGCTGCAGAACAAGGTCTCGGCCATGCGAGTGCTGCAGGCCAAGCTGATGGAACGCAAGCGGCAGGAGGAGCGCGCCGAGATGGACGCGCTCAAGAGTGACAGCGGCAGCTCGTGGGGCAACCAGATGCGGTCCTACGTACTGCACCCGTATCAGATGGTCAAAGACCTACGCACCGAATTCGAGGTCGGTAGTCCGGCAGCGGTTCTCGACGGAGACATCGACGGGTTCCTGGAGGCAGGAATCCGTTGGCGCAACAGGAGAGATGATCAGGACTAACGCGACTGTCACCAGCTTCAACGCACTGTCAGTGGCCGACCGCTGGCATGACTTCTGGCGCGGTGAAATCGGTCAGTGGATCATCACCAAGGGCCTGCAGATCGTCATGCTGGTCATCCTGGCGATCCTGCTCGCCCGGTTCGTGAACTGGGCGGCCCAACGCATCAGCCGGCGCATCGACGCCGATTTCCGGGAGAGCGACGCCCTGGTGCGCACCGAGACGGCCAAGCATCGCCAGGCCGTCGCGTCGGTGATCTCCTGGGTGACCATCGCGCTGATCTGCGTGATGGTGCTGCTGCAGATCACCGACATCCTGGCGATCCCGGTCAGCTCGCTGGTCGCGCCGGCCGCCGTGCTCGGTGCCGCACTCGGTTTCGGCGCGCAGCGCATCGTGCAGGACCTGCTGTCCGGATTCTTCATCATCACCGAGAAGCAGTACGGCTTCGGCGACCTCGTCACGCTGACCCTCGGCGCCTCCAACGACGCCACCGGCACCGTCGAGGACGTCACGCTGCGTGTCACCAAACTGCGCACCAGCGACGGTGAGGTGTTCACCGTCCCCAACGGCCAGATCATGAAATCGCTCAATCTGTCCAAGGACTGGGCACGGGCCGTCGTCGACATCCCGGTGCCGACCTCGGCCGACCTCAATTCGATCAACGAGCTGCTGCACGCGGTGTGCGAGAACGCGATGAAAGACCCGGAGATGAGCGACCTGCTGCTGGATCAGCCGCAGCTGATGGGTGTCGAGAGCATCGAACTGGACACCGTGAATCTGCGCATGGTGGCCCGCACCCTGCCGGGTAAGCAGTTCGAGGTGGGCCGCCGGCTGCGGGTGCTGGTCATCGCGGCGCTGGCCCGCGCCGGTATCGCCTCCAAACCCGAGTCCACCTCGTTGGCGGCCAACTCCGAGGTCCGCGGCCAATGAAACTGATCTCGCGGTCCAGTGACAGCGATGTCAAGAGGTGGCCGGGTTATGTGTTCGGCGGGCGCATGCGCACCTCGACCATCGGGCTGATCATCGCGTTCTTCTTCACCGCCTGGCTCTACGAGACGTATCGGCCACCACCCGAACCGCCGCCGGTCACCCAGACCGTGCCGCCCGGGTTCGTGCCGGATCCGGAGTACACCTGGGTGCCGCGCACCCAGGTGCAGGAACGGCCGCGCACGACGTATCCGACGACCACCGAGCCGACCACCACCACGACGACGGCTCCGCCGGTGACCAGCGCCGAGCCGACGCCGACGACCACACCCACCAGCCCGACGGACACCCCTGGCCCGGGGGAGTCGCCGACGTCGACGGCGCCGCCGAGCACCACGGTGTTCGACCCGGACGGACCGGGCGGATTGCTGCCGCCGATCACCCTGCCGGTGCTGCCGCCCGCCGCGCCCGCACCGGCGACACCGCCGCCGCCGTAACCCTGCGGAAAACGGACACCCGTCGACATCCCGCTACACTGGCGTGCCGTGATGATCACCCTCGACAAAGTGAGCAAGCAGTACAAATCCTCTGCTCGACCGGCGCTGGATGACGTCTCGCTCAAAATCGACAAGGGTGAGTTCGTCTTCCTGATCGGGCCGTCCGGCTCGGGCAAGTCGACGTTCATGCGCCTGCTGCTCGGCGCGGAGCACCCCACCAAGGGCGATATCCGCGTCTCCAAATTCCATGTCAACAAGCTCGCCGACCGGCATATCCCGCAGCTGCGGCAGGTCATCGGCTGCGTCTTCCAGGACTTCCGGCTGCTGCAGCAGAAGACCGTCTTCGAGAACGTCGCGTTCGCCCTGGAGGTGATCGGCAAGCGCGGGGATGTCATCAACCGGGTGGTGCCCGATGTGCTGGAGATGGTCGGGCTGTCCGGTAAGGCCGCCCGGCTGCCGCATGAGCTCTCCGGTGGTGAGCAGCAGCGCGTCGCGATCGCACGGGCCTTCGTCAACCGTCCCCTGCTGCTGATCGCCGACGAGCCGACCGGCAACCTGGACCCGGAAACCAGCAAGGACATCATGGATCTGCTTGAGCGGATCAATCGCACCGGAACCACCGTTCTGATGGCGACGCACGATCACCACATCGTGGACTCGATGCGGCAGCGTGTCATCGAACTGGAACTGGGCCGGCTCATCCGCGACGAGCAGCGCGGTGTCTACGGAATGGATCGCTAGTGCGTTTTGGCTTTTTGATCAACGAGGTCTGGACCGGACTTCGCCGCAACGTCACCATGACGGTGGCCATGATCCTGACGACGGCCATCTCGATCGGCTTGTTCGGCGGGGGCCTGCTGGTGATGCGGGTGGCCGATCAGTCCCGTGACATCTACCTGGACCGGGTGGAGAGCCAGGTCTTCCTGACCAACGACGTCTCGGCCAACGACCCGAACTGCGACCAGGATCCGTGCAAGGCGCTGCGTGCCCAGATCGATGCCCGCGATGACGTGCAATCGGTGCGCTACCTGAACCAGGCCGACGCCTACGAGGATGCGATCGCCAAGATCCCGGCCTTCAAGGATGTCGCCAGCAAGGATGCCTTCCCGGCCTCGTTCATCGTCAAGCTGGACAACCCGGAGCAGCACGTCGATTTCGACACCGCGATGCAGGGCCAACCCGGTGTGCTCAACGTGCTCAACCAGAAGGACCTGATCGACCGGCTGTTCGCGCTGCTCGACGGCATGTCCAGCGCGGCGTTCGCGGTGGCGCTGGTGCAGGCGATCGGCGCGATCCTGTTGATCGCCAACATGGTTCAGGTGGCGGCCTACACGCGGCGCACCGAGATCGGCATCATGCGGCTGGTGGGCGCAACCCGTTGGTATACCCAGCTGCCATTCCTGGTGGAGGCCATGCTGGCCGCGTTCATCGGTGTGGTGCTGGCGATGATCGGCCTGCTGACGGTGCGCTCGCTGTTCCTGGAGAAGGCGCTGTCGCAGTTCACCCAGGCTAATTTGATTGCGCCGCTGGACTTCGCCGACATACTTTATATATCGCCGATCCTGCTGTTCGTGGGTGTGGCGATGGCCGGGCTGACTGCGTACGTGACGCTGCGCCTTTACGTACGAAGATAGAAGATGGCGAAAAAACCCGACAAAGCCGCCGAGAAGGCGAACAACCACGTCGTTGCGACCAATCGCAAGGCGCGCCACAACTATTCGATCCTGGACGTCTACGAGGCCGGGATCATGCTGGTGGGCACCGAGGTGAAGAGTCTGCGCGAGGGGCAGGCCTCACTGGCCGATGCGTTCGCAACCGTCGACGACGGCGAGATCTGGCTGCGCAACCTGCACATCGCCGAATATCACCACGGCACTTGGACCAACCACGCACCGCGGCGCAACCGGAAACTGTTGATGCACCGCAGCCAGATCGACACCCTGGTCGGCAAGATCCGCGACGGCAATCTGACGTTGGTGCCGCTGTCGCTGTACTTCGTCGACGGCAAGGTCAAGGTCGAGTTGGCGCTGGCCCGCGGTAAAGAGGCCCGCGACAAGCGTCAGGACCTGGCCAAGCGCGACGCGGACCGGGAGATCGTCCGCGAACTCGGCCGCCGCGCCAAGGGCATGCGTTAACGCGCCAGATAGGCAGTGTCATCACATAGCGGCCGCCGACCCGTGGCTCGAACTGCTCGGTGCGCGCCGTCATTCCGGTTGGTGGCAGCCAGCAGGCCAGGGCCTGCGGGTCCAGCCATGCCGCATAGATGGCATGCGGGTCGGCCGAAATGTGACGGGTGAGGGTATCGACGCGCGGCATGTATTCATCTTGCCGTCGGCAAACTGTCGTGGGGCCTAGAGTGACGGGCCAGGACGGCTGAGAAAGGATCCGGCGCAGGGGGAGGATGGGGTGGCTACGCGACGCGCACGTTTCGGGGTGCTCGCGATGGCCCTTGTCATCGTGGCGATCGTGGTCAACGCGTCGGTGCCCTGGGGCGACGCTGCGGCGCACCGCGGAGCGTTTCTGCTGCAGATGTGTACCAGTGGCGGAGCAGCCCTCGTCGGTTTGGTGGTTGCCCTGCGGATGTCCGGAACCGCCCGGTGGTGGCGCCTGTTGTACGTTGTCGCGCTCGTGGCCTGGGTGGCGGGGGAGATCCTGTGGTGGGCAGGCGTCGCGCAGCTGACACCGGAGTGGGCTCGGACGACGTATCTGATGGTGCTGCCTGCGCTTGCGCTGACTTCGGTGATTCTGTTGGTGTACTCCAGCGGCGGTGTGACGGGTCCGCCCGACAGCCCGCTGCGGCAACCCTTGGTGACCAATGTGCTCGACGGGATCATTGCCGGCCTGGCCTACCTGATTCTGGCGGTCATGGCGAACTTCGAGACCCGAACGTCGCGGGTGTCCACACCCACCGGTTCTGCGCCGTTGGACATCGTCTTCGCTGCCGGTGAACTGATCCTGGTCGGCGTCGCGGTGCTGATCGCGATGATCTACGAACCCGGCCGTCCGGGGCGGACGAATTACTTGTTCATGGCTGCGGGCCTGATGATGGCCGCGTCCGGTGGGCGGTTCGCCGCCTATTTTGTCGGTATCGGCCTGCCTGGAGCGGAACTGTGGGGCGGGGCCGGACTGATCCTCGGGCCGGTGCTCGTCGGCATCGCATTCCTGCCGATGTCCGAGCCGCGGGGATCTGGTGCGTTCCGTCGTGACGACTGGCCGCAGCTGTTGTTGCCGTATGCAGGATTTCTCGGTGTCGCGGTGGTGTTCGCCTTCCATGTCATCATCGGCCGTGGCCTGCCCGTCGCTGCGGTGGTGTTGACGGTGGTGTTGGTGACCCTGGTCGCGGCGCGGCAGGTCCTGGCGTCACGGGCGGAACGGTCGTTGACCCAGTCGCTGTACTGGGCCCAGCGCCGGCTCGGTTACCAGGTCAATCACGATGCGTTGACCGGGTTGACGAACCGGACGCTGTTTGCGCGCCGGCTCGACGAGGCGATGGCCCACGGTCAGTTCGTGCTGATCTTCCTGGACCTAGACGATTTCAAGGAGATCAACGACCGGTTCGGGCACGGCGCCGGCGACGACCTGCTGTGTGCGGTCGGGGAGCGGTTGTCGCGGTGTGTGACCGACAACGACACCCTCTCGCGGATCGGCGGCGACGAGTTCGCGGTGCTGATTGAGAGCACCGGTGATCACGGCGAGCAGTTGGAGGGCGCAGCAGAACGGTTGCGGATCGCGTTGCGCGACCCGTTCCCGTTGCACGGCACATCGATTCGGGTGAAGGCAAGCATGGGCCTGGTGCGCCCGGATACTGAGGGATTGGCTCAGACCCCCGACGATCTGCTGCGCCAGGCCGATGTCGCGATGTACGCGGGCAAGCGGATCGGCAAGGACACCGTAGTGGTCTACAACCCGGCCGTCGGCGCGGTCGTCGACTTCCCGACCGTGCTGCGTGCCGCGGACGGGCAGCCGCCACCCGGGTTCCGGCTGGTCTACCAGCCGATGGTGCGGATGCCCGAAGGGGTGCCGGTGGCCGTGGAGGCGCTGGCCCGGTGGACCGCCGCCAACGGTATCGACATCTCGCCGGAGACCTTTGTCGCCAGCACCGAGGCCGCCGGCCTGGGGGCGGATCTCGACGCGCTGGTGCTCGATATGGCGTGTGCGGAGGTGCGCGACAGCGGGTTGGATCTCGACATCCACGTCAACATCGGCGGGGCGCGATTGGGCACGCCCGGATTCGAGCAGCAAGTGCGCGAGGTGTTGGAACGTCGCAGCGTTCCCCGCGGGCGGCTGGTGCTGGAGATCACCGAGACCGAACCGATCGTCGACCTGGAGCGGGCCGCGCGGCAGATCAGCCGGTTCGCCCAACTGGGCGTCAAGGTGGCGCTCGACGATTTCGGGTCGGGGTTCAACTCGCTGCTGTATCTGCACTGCCTGCCGGTCGACATCGTGAAGCTGGACCGCACCCTGGCCTCCGGTGGCGAGCCCGGCCGTGACCTGACCTTGTACCGGTCGGTCATCAAACTGTGTGATGACCTGGGCCTGGAGGTCATCGCCGAGGGCATCGAGACGACGGAGCAGGCTGCGATGGTGTGCCGGGCCGGCGGCCAATACGGGCAGGGGCACCTGTTCGGTCGGCCGGTGCCGATGGCCGATCTGGTGGCGCGGTCGGGTCAGACGGTTTAATCGCTGGCTGTTGTCGGTGTGGCCGGTATGATGGTGTCTCCTGCCGAAAGTCGGTGGGGATGCGAGGGGCTGAACGGTTTCGACTTCGCGCATCGAATCAAGGGAAGCGTGCCGGTGCAGGCAAGAGACCACCGTAAGCGTCGTTGCAACCAATTAAGCGCCGATTCCAATCAGCGCGACTACGCCCTCGCTGCCTAAGCGACTGCGTGTCTGTCAGACCGGGAGCGCCCTCGGCCCGGACCCTGGCATCAGCTAGAGGGACCCACCCAGGGGTTCGGTCGCGGGACCCGTGGGGACATCAAACAGCGACTGGGATCGTCATCTCGGCTTGTCTGCGTGACCGGGAGATCCGAGTAGAGGCATAGCGGACTGCGCACGGAGAAGTCTTGAGGGAATGCCGTAGGACCCGGGTTCAATTCCCGGCAGCTCCACAAGAAAGGCCCGGACCGATGAGGTCCGGGCCTTTTTCGTTGGCGGGTGCGCGCCGACGCACCTCATTCGAACTCGACGCGCCGAGTGTTGGCTTGTGGTCGAGATTCGTGGCTTATGTCGACAACTTGCCGACGTTCGACGCATCTTCGGCCGCCCAGCGTCGTCCGACCGCGGCACCGCCGAGGGCGAACCCCGTCGTCAGCACGCTGGCCGCCCCCGCCCATTCGACGTCCTTGCCGTCGCGGGCCGCCAGCAGGTTCGACGCGGTGTCGAAGGCGTCGAACGCCACGCCCATCCAGAGCCCCGCACGTTGGGACGGGCCCGCCACCGTGGCGAGGCCGACGACGATATCGCGCGCACCGAACAGTCGCGCGATGTAGCGGGCATCGGCGTTACCACCGGCCTCCGGAAGCTGCCCGTACTTGGCGAACTGATCCGGCCAGAGATAGGCCGTCAGCCCGCCGAACGTGCGGGCGATCCCGATGGCGCGGACCGCGGTGCTGATTTGCATTGATACTCCTCACTCGGAAGAAACCTCGGTGGCGCTTCGAGTATCGCCAGCCGGCCCACCCGAAGTCAGGTTTCCGCGGCGCACAGCTTGTCGGCCGATCTGCACGCCCAATTAGGATCGGCCGCATGGGGGCACTCTGATGGTCGGCGACAGCACACGGGCGCCGGATCAGGCCGGCTCGGGCATCGAGCCGCCCGTGGAGCCGCGGATCCGGCGCGCGCTGGGCGTGATGGAACGCATCGCACCGGGTATCGGCGCCCGCTGGGCCACCGAGCTGTGGTGCACCCCGCCGGCGGTCGACGCCAGCCTGCGCATGCCGCCCGGGGTCCCGCCGAGTGAGCCCGTCGAGGCGCACTGGTCCGGCTACCGGGTCGCGGGCGAGGCCTGGGGCGAGGGCCCGCCGGTGTACCTGGTGCACGGCTGGGGCGGCTGCCGCGCGCATCTCGGCGTCTTCGTCAAACCTCTCGTCGCGTCCGGGCACCGCGTCATCGCCTTCGACCTGCCCGCCCACAACGACTCCGACACCGGCTCTCTCGCAGAAGGCCGCACCCACCTCGTCGAGTGCACCGAAGCCTTCCGCGCGGTCATAGACACCCACGGCCCGGCCCGCGCCGTCGTCGCGCACTCGCTGGGTGCCAAGGCCGCCGCGCTGGCCCTGGCCCGTGGCAGCGAGATCGAACGCCTCGTCTTCCTGGCGCCGATGGGGGACTTCGGTTTCTATCTCGACCTGTTCGCCGAGCGGCACGGCTTCGGCCCGCGGATCCGCGACGGCCTGCACCGCCGGCTCAGCAAGCGTATCGAGATGCCGCTGTTCGACACCGACCTCGGCGTCATCGGGTCCAACCTGGCGGCCGCGACCCCGCTGCTGGTCATCCACGACCCCGACGATCCGGACGCGCCGTATCACTACAGCCAGGAGCTCATCGGCAAATGGCCGGGTTCGGAGCTGGTGACCACCCGCGGCCTCGGCCGGCTGGCCCACTACCGCATCCTGCGGCACCGCGCGGCGATCAACGCCGGGGTCGACTTCATCGGCGCCGCCGGATAACACCCGCCTCGGGGTCCGCTCTGCCACGCTGTGCGGGTGGATCTGATGTGGGCCGTGGTCGCGGTGACCGTCGCGACGTTCACCGTGCTGGTCATGGTGCGCCGCTTCCTCATCGTCGGCAGCGCGTTGGTGTTCTCCCGCTACGTGCGGACCGTCATTAGATTCCTGGCCCGGCGACCGTCGGGGCCGGAGTCGTTGCAGCAGTTGCCGTTGTACGGACGGTGGCGGCGCACCTCATCGAACAGCGAGGCGGATCTGCTGGGCCCGGCCGCGACCCCGCTGCCGACGATCTGAAATGACCCGCCGGAACACATGATTCGCCAGTCTGCGACGCACCACCGATCCGGTGACCGAGCCGCACAGGAAGCCGGCGAGGAACACCTGGCGGGCCCGTCGCGGTTTGGCCCGCCCGACCGCGTACCCGCTCAGCGCGGCAACCACGGCGACCACCACGATCAGCGCAAGTGTGCCCACCATGACGATGAAACCAGTGCCGCGCGCGACCGTTCAATGCCCGTGATCAAACCGACGGCCAAGCGTGATGCGGCGAAGGCCCATGCCGACGAATCGGCATGGACCTCCCCTCGGGCAACGGATTACCTTGCTGTCGCCCCGATGAAGTCGGTCGGGTCGGCCACCCGCTCCACTCTGCCGACCAGCAGCACGTAGGAGGCAATCCCGAGCGCGGTGATGACGGTCATGTACAGGAAGCCCGGCGCGAAACTGGCATCAGTGACGATCAGACCGATGATGATCGGCGTCGCGATCGACGACAGGTTCCCGATGAAGTTGAACATTCCGCCGGTGAGCCCGATCAGCCTGGTGGGCGCCAGCGCCGAGACCAATGACCAGGTGATGGACGCCAGACCGTTGCCGAAGAAGGCAATGGACAGGAACACGATGACCCAGGTGGTCGAATCGGTGAAGTTCGCGCCCAGCATGGCCGTCGTCAACAGCAGGCCGGTGATGATCGGGCCCTTGCGGGCGACGCTCAGGCTCCGGCCGCGGCGCAGCAGGAAATCGGAGAACATCCCGGAGAACAGCACACCGATGAGCGCGGCGATGAACGGTAGCGAGGCGAGGAACCCGGACTTGATGTAATCCATGTCGCGGTACTCGACGAGGTAGGTCGGGAACCACGTCAGGAAGAACCACAGGGTCGAGGTCAGGCAGAACTGACCGAGGTAGATACCCCACAGTTTGCGGCTGCCCAGCACCGTGGCGAGGTCGGCGCGGGTGATGGCCGCACGTTCGGTCCGGCGTTCGGCGAGGTCGACAAGTCCGCCGCCCTCTTCGATCAGGGCGATCTCGGCCTCATTGGCGCGCGACTGCCTGGGCTCGCGGTAGACCAGGTACCACACGATGCCCCAGGCGATGCCGATGGCGCCGGTGGCGACGAACACCCAGTGCCACGAGGTGACGGCCTGCAGCCAGGACAGCACCGGGGTCAGCAGCGCCAGGCCGATGAACTGACCCGAGGTGTAGAAGCCGATGGCGGTGGCCCGTTCGCGCTCCGGGAACCACGCCGTCGCAACGCGATTGTTGATCGGGTAGGCGGGTGCCTCGAACGTGCCGACCAGCAAGCGGAGGATGATCAGCGCGACGAACCCGCCGAAGATCCCCATGAACACCGTTGCGAGCGACCACATGATGAGGCAGAACGGGTACAGCACCCGTGGTGGGACACGGTCCACCAACCAGCCGCCGGGGATCTGCAGGGCCGCGTAGGTCCAGCCGAAGGCGGAAAGCAGTAGGCCCTGCTGGGCTTTGGAGAGATCCAATTCCTCGGAGATGGCCGGCATGGCGATCGACAGGTTGGATCGGTCCATGTAGTTGATCACCACGGTGATGAACAACATGATGCCGATTCCGATGCGCGCCTTCGACGCCGTCGCGCGCAGTGCGGTGTTATTTGTGGTCATCGGTCGTCACCATTCCGCTACGGAGCCGTCGGCATGCCGCCACAACGGGTTACGCCATCGGTGCCCCTCTTTGGCGCGTTCGACGACGTAGTCCTCGTTGATCTCGATGCCCAGGCCGGGGCCGGAGGGAATCTTCACGAACCCGTCGGCGTAGTCGAAAACGGTTGCATCGACCAGGTAGTCGAGGAGGTCGTTGGTCGTGTTGTACTGGATGCCCAGGCTCTGTTCCTGGATGACCGCGTTGTAGCAGCCGGCGTCGATCTGCAGGCACGCCGCCAACGCGATCGGGCCCAGCGGGCAGTGCAGCGCGACGGCGACGTCGTAGGACTCGGCGAAGTGCGCGATCTTGCGGGACTCGGTGATCCCACCGCAGTGTGACGGATCGGGCTGGATGATGTCCACCGCGCCGCTGCTGATGACGTCCTTGAAATCCCAACGGGAGTAGAGCCGTTCGCCCAGAGCGATGGGTATCGGGGAGTTGCGCAGCACATCCAGGCAGCTGTCCACATGCTCGGAGAGCACGGGTTCCTCGACGAACATCAGGTGGAACGGCTCGAGTTCGCGGAGCAGCACCTTCGCCATCGGCTTGTGCACGCGGCCGTGGAAGTCGACGGCGATACCGGTTTCGGTGCCGACGGCGTCGCGGACGGCGCCGATGTTGTTGACGGCGGCCTCCACCTTGTCCCACCCGTCGATGTACTGCATCTCCTGGGTGCCGTTCATCTTGAGGGCTGTGAACCCGCGGTCCACCACTTCGCGGGCGTGTCCGGCGGTGTCGGCGGGCCGGTCACCACCCACCCAGGAGTAGACCTTCATACGATCGCGGACCCTGCCGCCGAGCAGCTCGTAGGCAGGGACGCCGTGGACCTTGCCCTTGATGTCCCACAACGCCTGGTCGATCCCGGCCAGCGCGCTCATGTGGATGCCGCCGCCGCGGTAGAAACCGCCGCGGTACAACACATTCCAGAGGTCCTCGATCTGGGTGGGGTCCTGGCCGATGAGGTAGTCCGACAGCTCTTCGACGGCGGCGGCAACCGTCGCGGCGCGGCCTTCCAGTACCGGTTCGCCCCAGCCGACCATGCCGTCGTCGGTCTCGATCTTGAGGAACAGCCACCGCGGGGGGACGGCATAGGTGGTCAGGGAGACGATCTTCATGGCATCGCTTTCTCGTGTGATTGTCGAAGGAGGGCGCGGTCAGGCCGGCGTGTGCCGGGACGACCAGATCTGGGCGAGGGTGCGGGCTCGGGCCCGGACGGCGTTCGCGGTATCGCCGGGTCGGTAGAGGCAGCTGCCGATGCCTGCACCGCCGGCACCGGCGGTGAGCCAGGCCGCGAGGTTCGTTTCGTCGACACCGCCCACCGGCAGCATCTCGGTGCCCGCCGGCAGGACCGCCGCGATGGCCTTCATGCCGCCGATTCCGAGCACGTCGGACGGGAACAACTTCAGGTTGCGCGCTCCGGCCTTCAAGGCGGTGAACGCCTCGGTTGGCGTGGCCACCCCGGGGTAGGGGAGCAGCCCGCGCGAGACCGCCTCGGCGATGATCTCGGCATCGGTGTTGGGTGCCACAATGATTCGGGCGCCGGCGGATTCGGTGCGGATCAGGTCGTCCATGGTGGTGACGGTGCCCGCCCCCACCGCGCAGTGTGCACCCACCGCGTCGGCCAGCAACTCGATCGACCGCAGGGGGTCCGGGGAGTTCATCGGCACCTCGATCGCCGAGATTCCCTCTTCCAGCAGCGCCGTCCCGATCTGCACGACCTCGCTCGGGGTGACGCCGCGCAGAATGGCGACCAGCCCGGTGGCCGGTGTCGGTGTTGTCACGTCGGGAAACCTCCTGCTGCAGCGGTGCATTCGTCGTCGATGAGTCCGGCGCGCGCGGCGATCGTCCACAGGCCGCGTGCCGTGGTGTCCTCGGCGAGGATCCGGGGGGCGGCGCCGTGCAGCTCCAGGGCGCGTGCGTAGCGCTCGCACAGGTCGGGCGCCCCGCACAGGACATAGCCGTCCGTGCCCCCGTGGCGTGGCAGCTGGTGGCGGATCTCGTCGGCGATGAGGACACCGGAGATGTAGTCCGACACCGAGCTCGGCGCCAGCAGGCCGTCCAGCACCAGCGCCCGTGTCGCGAACAGTTCCGCCGGTAGCCCGCGTTCGCCGGTGGTGCCCAGACCGCGCGCGAAGGCGTGGTCGTCGTGGATCCGGGGTGCCGCGGTGCGGGCCAGCAGGCCGTGTTCGAGCAGCAGGCCGTAGATCTCGCCGGTCATCACGGTGGTGAAGGCGGTCACGGCGCCGTCGTCCACCCGTACCCATTTGGTGTGCGTTCCGGGCAGGACGAAGGTGAGCCCGCCGTGGTCGGGTCCGATCAGATCCAGGGCGCCGGCGAGTTGACTCTCCTCGCCGCGTAGCAGGTCGCCGGGGTGTTCGGCGCCGGAGGCGACCCGCAGGCCGGGGACGAGGTGCAGCACGCCGTGGTTGTGCCGGATCTCGGTGAGGTCGTTCAAGCCGATCGACAGCTCGGTGGGGACGGTCAGGTATCCGGCGTCGGTCCAGCCCTCGCTGCTGCCGACCATGCCGCACGCGATGGCCGGCAGCCCGGGGTGAGCCCGAAACCAGTCCGCGCACAGTTCGGTGAAGATCGCTTCGTACTCGGCACCGCGTTCGGCGGGTGGAAGGTCGGTGATGCTCAACAGTCCCTTGGCCCGGCGGTGCGCGGCCAGGATCTGTCCGTCGTCGCCCATCAGCCAGGCACGTAGCGAGGTCGTGCCCCAGTCGACGGCGACGACCCGGGCGGTCGAGGTGGTCTGCATCACAAACACACAGTCGACCCGGCGTTCCAGATATGCAAACGTCATCCCTATATATGGAAAGATGTAGCCGTGTCCGAACCCAATGCCGAGATTCCCGCAGGTACGCAGACCCTGGCTCGGGGGCTGTCGGTGATTCAGGCTGTCGCCGACGGAGCCGACGATCTCAAGTCGGTCGCCGATCGGACCGGGCTGGGCCGCAGCACCGCGCACCGTCTCATCCAGTTGCTGCTGCAGCAGGGCTACCTGCGACTGCAGGCCAAGGGGTACTCGCTGGGTCCGGCGCTCATCGACCTCGGTTTCAAGGCGCTGCACGGCAATCCGTTGCCGGTGGTGGCACGGCCCGTTCTGGAGGCCCTGTCGGACCAGGTCAGCGACACGGTGCATCTGGCCGTGGAGGACGGCGGCTCGGTCCTCTATCTGGACAAGCTGCCCGGGTCGCGTGGCGCGGAGATGCGCTCCCGCATCGGGTACCGGATGCCGCTCACACGCGCCGGTGTGGGCAAGGCGTTGCTGCTCGACTCGCCCGATCGGTGGCGGACGGCCTTCGAAGCCGACGCCGGGCACCCTCAGCTGTCACCGGAGGCCAAAAAGACTGACGCCGAACAGTTCTGCGCACGGATGCGCAGTTACAAACAGGCTGGCGCAGCGATGGACCTGGAGGACAATGAGCCCGGAATCCGGTGCGTCTCCGCCCCGGTGCGGGACGCCTCCGGGGCCATTGTCGGGGCCATCAGTGTCTCGGCGACGCGCCCGTACATGCCGGCGGCCCGCATGCGTGGACTGGTGCCGGTGGTGATCCGCGCGGCCGGCAGGATCTCGGCCGCGCTGGGCTATCGGGAGTCCTGATCCTGTTCGCGTCGTGCCTTTGCCCGCCGCTTGCCCTCATGCATGGCCGCCACCCGGGCCACCGGGATGGTGTGGCCCTGCGCGACGAGGTCTGCGGGCAATCGTTGCGGTGCAGGCATTTCGGTGGCCCACGGGTCGCGGTCGCCGAGGCGGTCCAGTGCGGTGTGCACGGTGAAATCCGACGGGTGCACGTCGGCGAGTTCCGACCAGGCCAGCGGGAACGACACCGGGGTCCCGGCGCGCAGGCGCGGGCTGTAGGCCGCGGCCACCGTCGCGCCACCGGACCGGGTGGCGTCGACGAATACCTTGCCGCCGCGGTCCTCGACGATGAAAGCCGTTGTCGCGATGGACGGATCGAGCGCCGCGGCACGGGCGGCCAGGGCCCGAGTCGCGGCGGCGACATCCTCACCCGGGGCATCAACCGGCACAAAGATGTGTACCCCGCGTGATCCGCTGGTCTTCACCGCGCCGGCCAGCCCGCAGTCGGCCAGGGCCTGCCGGACCAGCAGTGCTACCGCCACCACCGTGGCGAAATCCGCGCCATCGGGTGGGTCGAGGTCCAGGATCAGATGGGTGGGCCGGTAGATGTCGGCGGCGAACCCGAGCGCCGGGTGGTATTCGACGGCGCGCTGATTGGCCAGCCATAGCAGGGTGCGCCGGTCATCACACAGCGCGTAGTGGATCTCCCGGTGTGACGCCTCGGCCCAGATCGGCACCGTCGCAACCCAGTCCGGCGTGTACTTGGGCACGTTCTTCTGCATGAACGGCGCGCGCCCGCGCAGCACCCGCAACACCGTCAGCGGGCGGTCGGCCAGGCACGGCAGGATCCGGTCGGCGACGGCGTCCAGATAATCCACCAGGTCGCGTTTGGTGGCCCCGGCGTCCGGGCCGAGCGGTTGGTCCAGGTTGGTCAGCTCGACACCGGCTCGCTGCTCGTCCGCGGTCATCACCCCACCGTAGGCTCGGATCATGACCGTCGTCCTCGCTCTGCGGTGCGCCAACGGAATCGTGATGGCATCGGATTCCCAGATCACCGATCCGGGTCGGGGGCTGACCTATCCCGCCCAGAAGCTGCATCCGCTGGGCGATAACGCCGCTTGGGGTGGCAGCGGGTCGCGCGCGGTGCTCTACGACGTCGAGCAGCTGTTCAACGAGGAGGCCGACGCCGTCGTCGAGGCCAAGGACATCGGGCACGCCATCCAGTCCCGGGTGCGGCCGATCCTGGAGCATCACTACGAGAACTTCATCCCCGACGTGCCGGGACAGGAGAAGGCCGGCACGCCGGCCACCTACGTGCTGGCAGCCGGCTACGTCGGTGATGAGCCGTTCATCATCGACCTCGACCCCAATGCACTGCTCGGCCACCACGAGGAGACAGGGTTCCAGGCGATCGGCAGCGGCGCGGCGATGGCGCAGCAGGCGCACGCGCTGTTGACCCAGTTCCAGGTGGCCGATCGCGACGTGGACTACGGCGTGGTGGCCGCGCTGCGGGTGCTCGACGCGCTGGACGCGTCCTCCCCGAGCGTCGGTGGCCCGATGGACCTGTGCCGCATCACCCCCGAGGGCGGCGCACAGCATCTGACGCCCAAGCAGGTCGAGGCGGTCCGCAAGGACGTGGGACGGTGGGTCAAGCTGGAGCAGAGCGCGCTGGACGGCCTGTTCGACTAAGCCTGTGAGGTTCCTGTCAAAACCGCGCGCGGAGCGCCGGTGATTAAATAAGCTAGGTAAGTTACGCCCGACAGTGATTCTGTAATACCGACGGGCGACCTTCATGAACGCCAGCAATGGCCGGCGATCCAGGATCGCCCACCTGATCCGCATCCTCGCGGTCCCCATCGTGCTGGCCTGGATCGCCCTGGCGGTGGCCACCAACGTGCTCGTCCCGTCGCTGGAGAAGGTCGGGGAGGCCAACACCGTCGGGCTGTCCGCCAACGACGCGCCGTCGATGATCTCGATGAAGCGCATCGGCGCCAACTTCGACGAGTTCGACTCCGACTCCAACGCCATGGTGGTGCTGGAGGGTGACCAGCCCGTCGGCGACGAGGCCCACCACTACTACGACGGCCTGATCGACAAGTTCGAATCCGACCCCGTCCACATCCAGCACGTCGCCGACTTCTGGGGTGACACCCTGACCGCGGCCGGCGCCCAGAGCGCCGACGGCAGATCCGCCTACGTGCAGCTCTACCTGCACGGCAACCAGGGCGAGACGCGCGCCAACGAATCCGCCGAAGCGGTCCGCGAGATCGTCGCGCAGACCCCACCGCCACCCGGGCTGCACGTCTTCGTCACCGGCGGCGCCCCGCTCATTTCTGATCAGCACCACGCCGGCGACAAGAGCATCGCCTTGGTCACCTTGATCACGCTCGGCGTCATCCTGGCCATGCTGCTGATCGTCTACCGGTCCATCGGCACCACGGTGCTGATCCTGCTGACGGTGTTCGTCGAACTCGGCGCCGCCCGCGGCGTGGTTGCCTTCCTGGCGAACTCCGGAGTCATCGGGCTGTCCACCTTTGCGGTGAACCTACTGACGCTGATGGTGATCGCGGCCGGCACCGACTACGCCATCTTCGCCGTCGGCCGCTATCAGGAGGCCCGCGGCGCCGGTGAGGGCCGAGAAACCGCGTACCACAGCATGTTCGGGGGCACCGCGCACGTGGTGCTCGGCTCCGGGCTGACCATCGCCGGGGCGATGCTGTGTCTGTCGTTCACCCGGCTGCCGTACTTCCAGACGATGGGTGTGCCGTGTGCCATCGGCACCCTGGTCGCGGTGCTCGCCGCGCTGACGCTGGGGCCGGCCGTCATCACCATCGGCAGCCGGTTCGGCCGCTTCGAACCCAAGCGCGCCATCCGATCTCGAGGCTGGCGGCGCATCGGGGTGACGGTGGTGCGCTGGCCGGGCCCGGTGCTGGTGGCGACGTTGGCGCTGGCGCTGATCGGTCTGGTCACCCTGCCGGGCTACAAGACCAATTACGACGCGCGGCGCTATCTGCCCGCCGACTTGCCGGCCAACGTCGGATACGAGGCCGCCGAACGGCATTTCGGTGCGGCCCGGATGAATCCGGAACTGCTGATGGTGGAAAGCGATCGAGATCTGCGCAACCCGGCCGACTTCCTGGTCATCAACAAGATCGCCAAGGCCATCTTGGCCGTGCGCGGGGTGGCGCGGGTGCAGACCATCACCCGGCCCAACGGAAAACCCATCGAGCACACCACGATTCCGTTCATGCTCAGCCAGCAGGGCGCCACCCAGACCATGAACGAGAAGTACCGCCAAGACCAGTTCGCCGACATGCTGCGCCAGGCCGACGATATGCAGACCAATATCGAGACCATGGAACAGATGTCGGCCATCACCGAGCAGATGGCCGCCACCACCCACCAGATGGTGCTCAAGACCACCAATCTGACCGTCGACACCGCCGAACTGCGGGACTACATCGCCAATTTCGACGATTTCATGCGGCCGCTGCGCAACTACTTCTACTGGGAACCGCACTGCTACGACATCCCGGGCTGCTGGGCGATCCGGTCGGTGTTCGACACCCTCGACGGGATCGACGTGCTGACCACCGATATCGAATCCGTCGTCCCGGACCTGCAACGCCTGGACACCCTCATGCCGCAGCTGGTCGCGATCATGCCGCAGAACATCGAGACGCTGAAAAGCACCAGGCAGACGATTCTGCTCATGTATCAGACCCAGAAGGGTATACAGGACCAGGGCTCGGCCATGCAGGAGAATTCAACGGCGATGGGGGAGGCCTTCGACGACGCCCGCAACGACGATTCGTTCTACCTGCCGCCGGAGGCCTTCGAGAACGAGGACTTCAAACGCGGGATGGAGAATTTCATCTCACCGGACGGAAAGTCGGTGCGGTTCATCATCAGTCACGACGGGGACCCGGCCACCCCCGAGGGCATCGCGCACGTCGACCCGATCAAACAGGCGGCACGCGAGGCGATTAAGGGCACCCCGCTGGAGGGCTCGAAGGTGTTCCTGGCCGGGACCGCGGCCACCTACAAGGACATGCACGACGGCGCGCAGTGGGATCTGGTGATCGCCGGGATCGCGGCGTCGGCACTGATTTTTGTCATCATGTTGCTCATCACCCGCAGCCTGGTGGCGGCCGCCGTCATCGTCGGGACGGTGTTGCTGTCCCTCGGCGCCTCCTTCGGCATGTCGGTGCTGTTGTGGCAGCACCTGCTGGGTCTGGAGTTGCACTGGATGGTGCTGCCGATGTCGGTGATCCTGCTGCTGGCGGTCGGCTCGGACTACAACCTGTTGCTGGTAAGCCGGTTCAAGGAGGAACTGCACGGCGGGCTGAAGACCGGCATCATCCGCGCGATGGCCGGCACCGGGTCGGTGGTCACCTCCGCCGGGTTGGTGTTCGCGTTCACCATGGCTTCCTTCGCGTTCAGCGACCTGAAGGTGATGGCCCAGGTCGGTACGACGATCGCGCTCGGCCTGCTGTTCGACACGCTGGTGGTGCGCTCGTTCATGACGCCGGCGGTGGCCGCGCTGCTCGGCAAGTGGTTCTGGTGGCCGAAGGTCATCCAGACCGAGGCGTCACGGCGTCGGCTGGCCAGGAGCGGGATCGTCGCCGCGCGCTGAACGATTCGGCTGATCATGGGGTCGGCACGTACGCTACCTGGGTGAATGCGATCGACCCGGACAAGCTGCGCACCTGCCTGCAGGTGCTGGCCGACGTTGAGGGACTCCCACCGGAGCACCCGGACGCCGTCGCGGTGCGCCGGGCCACCGCGGGCATCTTCAAGTCGGTGCGCAAGGCCCGCCGGCACGCCAAGCGCGACGCCATCGCCGAGGCCGACCGCGCCGTCATCGCCGCCACCGCCACCGGGGCACCGGGCCGCATCGACGACGAGACCGCCGGCCTGCCGCTGGTCTCCGCGGCCAAGGGTGCCTCCGCGGGCACCTTGATCAAGTCCCGCGCCTGCTATATCTGCAAGCAGCACCACACCGTCGTCGACGCGTTCTACCACCAGCTCTGCCCGGACTGCGCGGCCTTCAGCCATGCCAAGCGCGACGCCCGCACCGACCTGACCGGCCGCCGCGCCCTGCTCACGGGCGGGCGCGCCAAGATCGGCATGTACATCGCGCTGCGGCTGCTGCGCGACGGGGCGCATACCACCATCACCACCCGGTTCCCCAACGACGCGGTGCGCCGGTTCGCGGCCATGCCCGACAGCGCGGACTGGCTGCACCGGCTCAGCGTGGTCGGCATCGACCTGCGCGACCCGGCCCAGGTTGTCGCGTTGGCCGATACCGTCGCCGCGCAGGGGCCGCTGGACATCTTGATCAACAACGCCGCCCAGACGGTGCGCCGCTCACCCGGGTCCTACACCGCGTTGGTCGAGGCCGAGCGCACCGCCTCCCCGGAGCTGGTCGCCAAGACCGCCGGGGTGATCTCCTTCGACCGGGTCAGCGATGCCCACCCGGCCGCTTTGGTCGGCAGCCTCGCCGAGCAGCACACCCACCAGGTGACCGAGCTGGCGCTCATCGCCCGCAGTGCCTCCCCGGACCGGATCGCGGCGGGCACCGCCATCGATGCCGGTGGCCTGCTGCCCGACACCGCATCGGTGAACAGCTGGACCCAGCATGTCGACGAGGTCGACGCGATGGAACTGCTCGAGGTGCAGCTGTGCAACCAGACCGCGCCCTTCATCCTGATCAGCCGGCTACGCCCGGCGATGGCCGCCGCGGCGGCCCGGCGCAAGTACGTCGTCAACGTCTCGGCGATGGAAGGTCAGTTCGGGCGCAAGTACAAGGGCCCTGGCCACCCGCACACCAATATGGCCAAGGCCGCGCTGAACATGCTGACCCGCACCAGCTCCGGTGAGATGCTGGAGACCGACGGCATCCTGATGACCGCCGTCGACACCGGGTGGATCACCGATGAACGCCCGCACCCGACCAAGCTGCGGCTGGCCGAGGAGGGTTTCCACGCCCCGCTGGACCTGGTCGACGGCGCCGCCCGGGTGTACGACCCGATCGTGCGAGGCGAGGCCGGCGAAGACGTGTACGGCTGCTTCCTCAAGGATTACGTCAAGGCCGACTGGTAGTTCAGATGCAGTGGGTGCGCAGCGGCGCAAAGCCGTTGAACTCGACCGCCGCATAGCTGGCGGTGTACGCGCCGGCGGACAGCAGGTCGACAAAATCCCCGGCCGCCAAAGAGTTCGGCAGCCGGTAGTCGGTGTGCTGATACAGCACGTCCTCGCTGTCACACGTCGGGCCGGCGATCGCCACCGGGCCGAGCCGGTCGCCGTCGGCACTGGTCTGTATGGCGTAAGTGATTGCCTCACCCTGGGTTTCGGCCAGGCCACCGAACTTGCCGATGTCCAGGTACACCCAGCGGCGGCCGTGGTCGGTATCACGTGCGGTGACGAGCACGACCTCGGAGCGGATCATCCCGGCCTCGGCCACCATCGCCCGGCCCGGTTCGATCATCAGTTTCGGTGCGTGCCTGCCGAAATAGCGGGCGACCGAGGTGGCGATCGCCGCGCCGTAGTCGACCAGCCGCGGGGTGTTCTGCCGGTAGGTCGCCGGGAAGCCGCCACCGAGATCCAGTGTGGTCAAATCGATTCCCTCGGCCGCCAGCGTGGTCGTGATCCGCGAGGCTATGGCGATGGATTCACCCCAGGCGGCGGTGTTGAGCTGCTGGGAGCCGGGGTGAAACGCCAGGCCGATCGGATTGAGCCCGAGCCGGCGGGCCTGGCGCAGCAGTTCGACTGCGCGTTCGGGTCGGCAACCGAACTTGGGCCCGAACGGCAGCGCCGAGCCGTGCCCGTCATTGGCGATGCGCACCAGCACCTTCGACGACGGCGCCCGGTCGGCGATCGCGTGCAGGTCGGGTTCGGAATCGGTGACGAACGTGCGGACCCCGACCCGGTACGCGTAGGCGATATCGCGGGCCTTCTTGATGGTGTTGCCGTAGGACAGCATCGCCGGGTCGGCCCCGCTGCGCAGACACAGTTCGATCTCGGCGGTGCTGGCAACGTCGAAGGATGATCCCTGTGCGACAAGGGCTTCCACGATCTCCGGGGCCGGGTTGGCCTTGACCGCGTAGTGGATCGCGACACCGGGCATGGCGTGCCGCATCTCCTGGTAGCGCCGGCGCACCGCATCGACATCGACGACCAGGCACGGGGTGGCGGGCCGGGTTTCGTTGAGGTAGCGCTGGATGCGTTCGACGGTCGACTCGTCGGTGGGGGCAAGCAGTGAGGTCATGGCAGCGCGGGCTCCGGGTCGAGGGCGGTGGGGGACGGTTGCGGGCGCCGGGCCAGCCAGCGGCCGAACTTCTCGTAGCTGAAGATGGTGCAGGTGTAGAAGACGATGTCGGCGAGGACACCGCCGACGATCCAGCCGAGCAGAACGTGGTCCAGCAGGATCGGTGCGGCGAAGATCAGCGCCGGGCGGACCAGTGCGGTGTCGACGACCTCGGCGATGCCGAATTCCACGGTGAGGCTGCGCAGCGCCAACAGATTGGTAAGTACCGGCCGTCGGCTCGACGGCCAGATCCAGCGCACCGCGTTGACGTAGGCGGGCAGGTAATAGCCGACCGAGGAACCGAGGGTGGCGGCGATCGCGGCGACGGCCAGCGACCCGGTGGCCGCATACGCGACCGCCGCCGACCCGAGTTCGCCGACCCAACCGCCGATCTCCAAGGGGAGATAACGCCTGAGCCATTCGATGGCTTTGGTGCGCAGTGATCTCGGCGATGTCACCCCTGACAGCCCCATCGGATCTCCTCATTGCCGGTTCGGCTCTGAGACTGTCGTCTCGCGCGGGGCCCGACCAGAGTAGTGGCCTACGCGATGTTGGTGGGGGCGCTCAGACCTGCAGTTGGCCTCCGTCGACGGGGAGTTCGGCGCCGGTCATATAGCTGCTCTGGTCCGAGGCCAGGAACAGCACGGCCGCGGCGATCTCGTCGACGTGCCCGAGCCGTTTCATCGGCACACTGGCGGCCAGTTCGGCGAGCAGGGCCTGGCGCTCGTGTTCGCTGGTGGCCAGTTCGGTCAGCCCGGGGGTCTCGACCGGGCCCGGTACCACGGTGTTGACCCGGACCTTGCGGTCGGCCAGTTCGGCGGCCCAGGTGCGGGCCAGCGACCGGATGGCGGCCTTGGACGCGGCGTACAGGCCGAATGCCGGGGTGCCCTCGGAGGCGGCGGACGAGCCGGTCAGGACGACCGAGGCGCCGTCGTTGAGCAGCGGCAGCGTCTTCTGCACGGTGAACACCGTGCCGGCCACGTTGCGGTCGAAGTTGTCGCGGTAGTGCTTCTCGGTGACATCGGCCAGGTTGGCGAAGTCCCCACCGCCGGCGTTGGCGAACACGATGTCCAGTCCGCTTCCGCGCGTGGCGATCTCACCGGCGAGCGCGTCCAGATCGTCGATGCTGCTGATATCGGCGCGGACCGCACGGCCCCGCTCGCCCAGGGCGGTGGCGATCTCGTCGAGGCGCTTGCGGTCGCGTCCGGTGACGATGACGTAGGCGCCTTCCTCGGCGAAGCGCTTCGCCGTGGCCAGGCCGATCCCGGAGGTACCGCCGGTCACCAGTGCGGTCTTGCCGTCGAGCTGTCCCATGATGTGTCCCTTCGTGTCAGGTGTACGGCCACCAGAACGAAGGTGACATATCACCTATTCCGAGGGAGGCCCGGTCAATACCGTCCACAGGTCGGTGATCCGGTCCTCGCTGATCAGGGCGACGTCAAAACCCGTCATGACCGCCAGATCGTCCTCGTCGCGGCGCACCTCCCAGGCCAGGAAACCAAAACCGCGGGTCTGGCGCACCGGGCCGGCCGCGGCAAAATGCATGCCCGCGAGCCCGGCCTGCAGATGCTCTGCCTTGGTGTTCAGGTCGGTATGCCCGGTGACCACGCCCTCGTCGTCGGTCCAGCGGATCCCGTCGGCGTAGGTGGTGGCGATCGCCTCGGCGCGCCGATGCGGGTCGCGCTCGTTGAATACGGCGAGCAGGTTCGCCTCCATCAGGGTGGTGACGATATCGCTCATGATGACCCTCTCAGATGGGTGATAGATCACTCAATCCTAATTCGGTGCAGGCGGCAGCGAGCTGTTCAGATTGAGATTGACGTGAATGTGTTCCATCGCGGTGGTGAACGGGGCCAGCAGGTTGTCCGGCAGCGCGTCGAAGAACAGCCGACGCACCAGGTCGACATGGGCGGGCGCGGCCTCCTCGATGGCCCGGCGCCCGGCGACGGTGAGCACCACATTGGTCGTGCGACCGTCCTCGGTCCCGGATTCGCGCCGGGTCAGCCCGCGTTGTTCCATGCGTCGTAGCTGGTGGGATACCCGGCTGCGCTCCCAGCCGATCTGGGCGGCCAGGTCACCGACCCGCATCCCGGTGTCGTCACGGGCGGACAGCGCCACCAGCACGTCATAGTCGGACAGCGAGAGCCCCGAGTCGGCCTGCAGCTGGCGGTTCATCTCATAGTTCATCCGCAGCTGGACCCGCATGTAGGCGAGCCAGCCACGCTGCTGTTCCGGTGTCAGCCACACGCTCTTCTCGGTGCGTGATGTGTCCCGCTTCTTTGCCACGCAGGTGAGTATGCCGGTCCGGTACGGCTGACTGGTGGGACGTAGCGCGCAGTGTTTTGCTCACGGCTGTTTCGGCAACCGGGCTTTCGGGCATGCTGGTGTGATGCCTGAAGACCGCGCGACGTTGGGTGCGGCCGACGTGTTCGCCCCCGACGAGATCGCCCTGCGCCCCCGCGACGTCCATTTCGACTGGTCAGACGCGCCGCTGCACTGGATTCCCGGCGATCCGTACGCCTCGCATTCGGCGACGGCACTCAACCTGCTGCTGCCCACCGCAGAGCGATGGTTCAGCGACTTGCTCAGTGATGCCCTGGAATATGTGCGCGACGATCACCTGCGCGAGGAGATCATCGGGTTCATCGGGCAGGAGGCGGTGCACGCCAAAACCCACGACGACGTGCTGGTCGAATACCTGCACCGGCACGGTATCGACCCGGCGCCGTTCCTGCGCCAGCTCGAATGGGTGGTGGCGCAGTACCAGAACCGGTTGGCTCGGGCGAGTGCCACCGACCGGCGCAAGGCCCTCGCCTCGGGCACGCATGCGCTCAGCGCCGCCGAACACTTCACCGGAGTCCTCGGCTCCTGGGCGCTGAACAACAACTGGGACGAACTCAACGTCGATCCCACCCTGGCCGACCTCTACCGGTGGCACGGCGCCGAGGAGGTCGAGCACCGACACGTCTCCTACAACGTCGCCAAATACTTCGGCATGGACTACTTCGCCCAGGCCGCGGCCGGCTTGATGGTCAGCGTGGTGCTACCGGTGGTGTTGCTGCGCGGACTCAAATACATCGTGCGCGCCGACCCGGCACTGCCGAACCTCGGCTACCTGCGCATCATCGGGAAGCTTCGCAAGTCGGCCCGCTCCGGCGCCGTGCCCGGCCTCGGATTCTGGGTACGCGCCCCGCTGGCACTGCTCAAGCGTGACTACAACCCTGCCGACGAGGGGAGCACCGCGCAAGCGGTCGCCTACCTGGCCAGCTCCCCGGCCGCGCGGGCCTTTTCATGAGCCGGTTGTCCCGGCTGCTACGACCCTACGAAGGGGACCCACCGCCCGGTCTGTACCGGCGCACACCGGATCGGCTGATCCGGATCGCGGGCACCGCGTTACCGCATTTCCTGTCGGTGGTGATGCGCCTGGGCGGTGACGCCGAACTGCCCGAGCTGCCGCGGGTGAGCAATCGGCGGACGCTGCGGATCATCGACCGCGAGATCGTCGCGCGCGATCCTGACGTGGTAGCACTGACCTTGTCCGACGGGTCGGAGTTGCCGCGCTGGAATCCGGGCGCGCACGTCGACGTGTACCTGCCCTCGGGCCGGGCCCGACAGTACTCGCTGTGCGGTGATCCATCCCGGCGGGACGAGTACCGAATCGCGGTGCGGCACAGTGTAGAAGGTCTGGGTGGATCCCGCGAGATACATGGCATGCGGGTCAGTCGGAGCATCGAGGTCAGCGATCCACGTAACGGGTTCCTGATGCCGCTGCCCGGTTCAGGCTCGCGCACCACCGGCATCCGGTTCATCGCCGGTGGCATCGGCATCACCCCGATCGTGGCAATGGTCCGCCTCGCCGAGCAGGTTGGGGTGCCGTGGACGCTGCGCTACACCGGGCGTCATCGTGCCAGCATGGCGTTCCTGGCCGAGCTGGAGGCGCTCGGCCCGCGCGCCACTGTGCTCACCGATGACGGCGGATTGCCCACCGCCGCAGATCTTCTCGACGGGGTGGACGCCGACACCGCGGTCTTCGCCTGCGGGCCGCCACCGATGATGGAGATGATCGCGCGGGCGGTGCCGGCCGGTACCGAGCTGCACATCGAGCGGTTCTCTCCGCTGCCGGTGGTCGACGGTGCACCGTTCGAGCTGCAACTCGGTGACGGACAGATCGTTGCGGTCTCGGCGGATCAGAGTACCTTGGCGGCGCTACGTGAGGTGCGACCCGATATCAGTTACTCGTGTCAGCAAGGCTTTTGCGCTACCTGCGTGCAGCGGGTGGTGGCCGGGGATGTGGAGCACCGCGACGTGCGACTGACCGACCGGCAACGCGCGGACGGGGACATGCTGGTGTGTGTGTCGCGGGCCCGTTTCCCGGGGGAGCGGATCACGCTCGATCTGTAGCCGCGGCCAGCGTGCTGGTGCGGACCTGTTCGGCCGCATCGACGAACGCCCCGAACAGTGCCAGCCGGTCGGCGGCAGGACCGTCATCGTCCTCGGGATGCCACTGCACACCCAGGTAGTAGCGGGTCGGGTCCTCGATGCCCTCGGTGATGCCGTCCAGCGCGCGCGCCGCGACCACCAGCCCGCTGCCCAGCTTGTCGACGGCCTGATGGTGCCCGGACCGTCCGGTCACCCGGTCGGTGCCCAGGATGCTCGACAACCGGGTGCCCGGAGTGATGTCGATGGGCTCGTCGACGAACTCGGGTTCCCCTGGGGCGCCGTGGTGTAGGGCGTAGTCCTCGATATCGCCGATGATGGTGCCGCCGCGGGCGACGTTGAGCAGCTGTGAGCCGCGGCAGATCCCGAAGATGGGCCGTGCGGCGGCCTGCGCGGCGGCGGTGGCGGCGAACGCGTCCCGGTCGGCGCGGCCGTCCACACCATAGGATTTCGGGTGCCGCGTGGGCACGCCGTAGCAGGCGTTGTCGATATCGCCACCGCCGAGCAGCAGCAGTCCGTCGAAATACGCTGCCGCCGAGGGACTGTCGAGTGGCTCGGTGGTGTCCAGCAGCTCGAAGCTCGCGCCCAGTTCCACCAGTGTGGTCAACGCGACCTTGGTGAACCGCCGGATCAGGGCGCTGTCGGCTGCGGACATGTCGGGGAAGTTCAGCGAAGCCAGCACGCAGACGTGGGCGCGCGGCGCCTCCGGCATCGGCAGGTCGGGCAGGACGTCCTCGCGGAGCACCCGGGTGGTCATCGTGTTTCCCTTCGTTTGCGGGCCCGGTCCACCAGATCGGCGAACAGGGCGGCGTCGGTGGCGGAGTCGGCGTGCCGGTCTTCGGGATGCCATTGCACCGCGATGATGTCGGCGGTGTCATGTTCGACGGCCTCGACGACACCGTCGGCGGCGATCGCGGTGACGGTCAGTTCGGTGCCGAGCAGCCCGACCGCCTGGTGGTGGTAGGAGGACACCTCGATGTCCTGATCGCCGACGACGCTGTGCAGCCGAGAGCCTTCGGCGACGTGCACGGGGTGAATGCTGTTGTGGTGTATCGGATTGTCGAGGTGCTGGATCAGGGTGCCGCCGAGCGCGACGTTGAGTACCTGCATGCCGCGGCAGATGGCCAGCGTCGGGATGCCGGTGACGATCGCGGCCAGCGCGGCGCCGAGTTCCAGGTCGTCCTGGAAGGCCACGGTGTCGGTGGTCTCCGGGGCCGGCTCGGCGCCGTACCGGCCGGGTTCCATATCGGCACCGCCGGGCAGCAGCATCCCGTCGAAACTGTGCAGCCGCTGCGGCATCTCGGCCAGCGGGTCGGCGGCCGGCCCGTGCAGGACTACCGGCTCACCGCCGGCCGCCCACACCGCCTCGCAGATCGCCTCGGCGGCCAGGGTCGCCGAGAAGCGCAGGATCGACACCTGCGCGGCCCGACGGCCGATGACCGCCACCAGCGGACGCGTCATGCCCCGAACGGGTAGTCCAGGGTCGGCAGGTGCTGCGTCCACACCTGCTGCAGTCGGCCGGATTCGATGAGTCGGCCGAGAGCACCGTCGATCTCGGCCAACGTGTCGGGCCGGTCCTTGGACACGGCGATACCCCACTTGTTGGCGGTCTGCACCGTGAACGCCAGCTCGTAGTCGGGGTGGGTGGCGCCCAGCGGGACGAACACCACATCGTCGTCGACCACGGCATCGACATCCTTGGCCAGCAACGCGGCGAGCATATCGGCGTAGACATCCTCGGAGCCGGCGCCGAACGCGACCGGCTCGGCGCCGGTGAAGGTCTGGGCCAGTGTCATATTGGTGCTGTTCTCGATGGCGGCGACCTTGCGGCCGACCAGATCCTCGGGGGCGTGGATATCGTCGCCGCGGCGGATCAGCACCCCCTCGTGGAAGATGGCGTAGGGCCGGGTGAAGTCGACCTGGGCTTGGCGTTCGGCGGTGATGCCCTGCCCGCACAGCACGGCGTCGGCGTCACCGCGCTGCACCGCCGGGATCATGTCCACCCACGGCACCCGCACCCACTCGATGTCGCGACCAAGTTCGGCGCCGAGTGCCTCGGCGACGCCGGGTTCGTAACCCTGGCGGCCGTTTTCGGGGGTCCACAGGCTGAACAGCGGCGGGGCCTCGGCGTCGAGGCAGGCCAGTCTCAACACGCTCACGGGCAATCATTCCAATACATTTCGCGCTCCCAATCGGTGACGTATCCACAGAATCGCGCCCATTCATCGGTGTGGTAGTCGATGAGCAGCTCGGACAGCTTGGGTCCGAAGGTTTCGGTGATGACGGTGTCCTTGGCGAAGGCGGTGATGGCGTCGCCCAGGGTCAGCGGCAACGCCGGGAACCGCGGGTCGGCCGGGGTGTCATAGGACGAGCCCTGGCACGGCGTACCCGGGTCGGTGGCGTTCTTCATGCCGTCCTCGCACGCCGCCAGCAGGATGGCGTGCGACAGATACGGGTTGACCGCGGCGTCGGGCAGCTTGTACTCCAGGCGGCCGTTGGCCGACAACCGGACCGTGCAGGTCTTGTTGTCCAGGCCCCAGTTGATCCGAGACGGCGCGAATTGACCGGCGTCCCAGTACCGTTTGTAGGAATTGACGGTCGATCCGTTGACCAGCATGGCGCCCGCGGAATGCGACAGCAGGCCGCCGAGGGCATGCTTGCCGACCTCGGACAGGTGCAGTTCGGTGACACCGGGATCGACGAGGACGTTGACGTCGTCGCGCCAGAAGCTGAAGTTGTGGTGGCAGCCGTTGCCCATCATCCCGGTGGCCGGTTTGGGCATGAAGCTGGCCTGGATTCCGAGTTCGCGGGCGACCTGTTTGCAGATCTGTCGGTAGGTGGTCAGCCGGTCGGCGGTCAGGTTGGCGTGGTCGTACATGAAGTTCAGTTCGACCTGGAACTCGTCCTCGTAATCGCCCTCGATCATGTCCAGGCCGAGTGCCTGCGCGTATTCGATGACCTTCTTGACGATCGGGCGGTTCCGCTCCAGGTGCTCGATGTGATACGCCGGGCTGGAGCCGGGTCGGAACTGCGCTTGCAGATCCTCACCCTGCCAGGTCATCTCGGGTTCGCAGCCGGTGCGCATCACCAGCCCGGTGCGGTCGGTGAACCCGTCGTGTACGCGGCGCAGCAGGCTCCGGGAATCACACGCCAATTCGATGCCGGCGTCGACGGCCAGGTGGTCGGGTTCGTACAGTCGGCAGAACACGCGGGCGAAGCTGGTGTCCCAGGGCAGCACCGCGAACGTCTCCAGGTCCGGGATCGCGGTGTACTCGGGGGCGTTGACCCCGCCGGCCAGCAGGGTGCCCTCTCGGGTGCCCTGCAGGTTGGCGATGGCGGTCTGGTGCTGTTGCACCCCCTTGACGGCCAGGCGCTGGAAGTGTTTGGCAGGGGCCACCTTTCCGACCACCCGGCCGGTGATGGTGACGGCCTGGAAATAGACGAATTCCACACCGCGTTCGGTGATGGTCTCCAGCGCCGCGGCGAGATGGGGGCTGGAGGCGTTGGTCTGCCGATGCGCGTCGAGCGGGGTGGTGGTCATCGGATCTCCTTGGTCAGGGGGCTGGGGTGAAGCCGATGGGCAGGCGGATGGGTCCGGTGTTGCCGGAATCGGGCAGCCAGCTGGCGCCGGGCAGTTCGTGTGGGTCGACCATGCGCCGGGCCAGCAGCGGCAGCGCCTCGCTCATGTCGGCGCGGGCGACGAAGTGGCCCAGGCAGTAGTGCAGACCACCACCGAATCCGAAGTGCGGCTTGCGTTCCGCGGTGATGTCGACGCCGGGGGTGTAGACGCGAGGGTCGGTGCCTGCCGCTTCGGCGTACAGGTGCACGGTGGTGCCGGCCCGCAGTTCCAGGCCCTCGAACTCGAAGTCCTCGATGACCTCGCGGGTGACCCAGCGGGTGGTGGGGTTCAGCCGCATCACTTCTTCGACTGCCTTGCCACCGAGGTCGGGGCGTTGCCCGAGCAGGCGCCACTGTTCGGGGTTGGCCAGGAAGGTCTGCATGGCCAGGCCGAGCTGATTGCGGGTGGTGTCGAACGCGGCGAAGATCAGCATGGTCAGGCCGTCGCGCAGTTCGGTGTCGGACAGCCGGCCGTCCTCCGGGTCGGCGGCATTGACGAACGCGGTGACGAAGTCCTCGCGCGGGTGGGCGCGGCGGTCGGCGATCTGGGCGTCGCAGTAGTCATACAGCCGGGCCAGCGCGGCCTCGATCTCGGGCAGGTCGTCCTGCAGGGTCACGGCCATCGCCAAACCCAGTGTGGTGGACTCCTTGGCCAGGATGCGCCAGTCCTCCTCGGGGGTGCCGAGCATGATCGCGGTGACCCGCGCCGAGTAGGGCTCGGAGAACTCGGTCATGAACTCGCAGCGGTCCGGCTCGGCGAAGCCGTCGACGAGTTCGCCTGCCAGCGACTGGAATCGCGGAACCTGTCCGACGATGAGCTTCTGGGTGAAGGCCGGGGTCATCAGCTTGCGCAGCCGACGGTGCTCCTCGCCCTCCTTGTTGAGCAGCCAGCTGGCCCACCACCGCGCGAACGGGCCTTCGGTGACACCGTTGTGGGCGGGCCACATGATGCTGCCCTGGCGCATCTGCCGGCTCTTGAGCAGCTTGTTCATCTCGTGGTAGCGCAGCACGGCGATGCCGTACGGGGTGGTGGCGTACCAGCTGCGTTCGCGGGCCTCGTGCACTTCGGTGCTGGTGAGGGAAAAGGACGGATCGCTCACGTCAAAATGCGGAGGGTCGAAATGGGGGACCTGGTCGGTCGGGACGGGCGGCATCGGGGTCACCTCCGGGGGCGCTCGGCGATGTGGGCAATAAAGACTCTAGAACTAGATTGTTATCGCCGATGCGTTATCGGTTAAAACCGCGTAACTCCGTCATCCGGTGCGTTCAGCGGGCGATCGCCAGGGCCCAGCCCAGGCCCAGCGGCAGGTCGGCGACCTGTGCGAAGGTGTCATCGGTGGCCGGGACCGCTTTGAGCCGGGAACCGACCAGCCAGCGTGGGGTGTTGGCAGCGATGACGCGGCGTTCGCTGTTGACCACGACGGCATCACTATCGGTGTGCCGCAACACCTCGATGAGCCGGCGTTCGATATCGCCGACCACCAGGTCCGCGCCCGCGACGCCGAGGAAGGTGCCGTCGGCGATCACCGGGATGGTCGCGGTGATGGTGTACATGTCCGATCCGCTGTAGTCGACGTACGGTCCGTAGGCGACGCGCAGCTGCCCGCGCTGGGCCAGCTGATACCAGTCCATCTGCAGGTAGTCGTAGACGTCGATGCTGTTCGGGTCGAAGTTCAGGCGCAGCCGGGCGACCCGTTCGCTGTGTCGCTGCCACCAGGCCATATAGCGTTCGCGGCCGTCGACCACGAACGGTGCGGCGACAAATCCCATGCCCCAGACGCCGTGTTCTTCGGCGAGCAGATCGGCCAGCAGGCGTTGCAGCCCGGAGAAGTGCGCCTCGGTGAGGGCGGCCCGCGGTGGGCGGCTGCGCAGCACCTCCTGCGCAACCCGGCCGAGCAGGTCGTAGACGGGCTCGACGGCGCGCGAGGCCTCGGCGGCCAGTTCCTGGGCGGTCATGAGTCGCTCAGATCCAGGTTGGCCTTGGTCAGCCGCGCCAGTTGGGCCATCACATGATCCTCGGCCAGTTGGCGTGCCTGCGTGGGGTTTTCGGAGGCGACGGCGGCGGCGATGGCGTGCTGCTGCTCGACGTGGGTGGCCAGGTCGACGGGCGGGCCGACGGGCAGCCAGACCAGTCCGGCGACCTCGGCCTGCAGGTTGGCCTCGCGCCGGGCGAGCCGGGCCGACTGGGAGGCGACGGCGACCTGGATGTGGAAGCGGCTGTCGGCGCGGATCCGGTCGCCCAGGGTGGCCGCGGCGCCGAGCTGATCGGTGAGTGCGAACAGTCGCCGAACCGCGTAGGGGGCGGCGCGTTCGGCGGCCAGCTTGGCGGCCTGCCCGGCGATGGCGGTGTGCTCGTCGAACAGATCACGCAGGTCAGAGGCGCTCATGGCGGCCAGCTTCGCGGTGAGCTGCGCGATCGGCGGGCCGTCGGGGCGTTTGACGAAGGAGCCGCCGCTGCGTCCGCGCCGTGTCTGCACCAGACCCTGTTCGCGCAGGGTGGCCAGGGCGTCGCGGACGGTCATCGGGGCGACGCCGAACTGGGCGGCCAGGTCGACCTCGACGGGTAGGCGCTCGCCGTCGTCGAGCAGGCCCAGCTGGATGGCCTCGGAGATGCGCTGCACGATCTCGTCGGCGCGACCGACCGGGGCTTCGGGAGCAACCAAGGGGGACAACGACGAAACCACTGTTCGTGCCTCCCTACCCGTTGGCCTGACGTCGCAATGTACCGGATCGGAGACGAATTCTGCCGTTTCGGAGACGGCTTAAACAATAGGAATGTAGTTTTTCGCTCACTTGGATACTTGCCCAAAGGAGAGCAGGCCAGTGACGACTACTTCGCGCGATCTCGGTGGCACGGATGATGCCGCCCATCTGGACGCCCTCGGCTACAAATCGGAGTTCAAGCGGGATATGAGCCCGTGGGCCAACTTCAGCCTCGGCTTCACCTATCTGTCGCCGGTTGTCGGCGTCTACACGCTGTTCGCGTTCGCGTTGGCCACCGGTGGGCCGCCGATGATCTGGAGCTTCCTGATCGTCGGTGTCGGCCAGTTGTTGGTGGCGCTGATCTTCAGTGAGATCGTGGCCCAGTTCCCGGTCGCCGGCGGGGTGTACCCGTGGGCGCGGCGATTGTGGGGCCGACGATATGCCTGGATGACCGGCTGGGTGTATCTGGTGGCGCTGCTGGTGACCATCGCGTCGGTCACCTACGGCGGTGGGCCGTTTGTCGCGGCGACGTTCGGGTTCGAGCCGACTGTCGGCAACACGATCCTGTTCGCGTTGTGTCTGTTGGCGCTGGCGACGGCGATCAACTTCATGGGTACCAAAGTCCTTGCCAAGGCCGCGATCCTCGGGTTCACCGCCGAGATCATCGGCGCGCTGGTGGTGGGCGGCTGGCTGCTGATCGCGCACCGCGAACACAACCTCGGGGTGCTGTTCGACAGCTTCGGCACCGGTGGCGACGGCAACTACATGTGGGCGTTCGCGGCCGCCGCGCTGATCGGTGTTTACCAGTACTACGGGTTCGAGGCGTGCGGTGATGTCGCCGAAGAGGTGCCCGACCCGGGCCGGCTGATCCCGAAGGCGATGCGCCGCACCATCTACATCGGCGGTGCCGCAGCCACTTTCGTGTGTCTGGCGCTGGTGCTGGCGGTGGCCGATATCCCGGCGGTGATCGCCGGTGAGGATGTCGACCCGGTCAGCACGGTGCTCACCGAGGCGTTCGGGCCGTTCGGCTCGAAGGTGATCCTGGTGATCGTGCTCATCTCGTTCCTGTCCTGTGCGATGAGCCTGCAGGCCGCGGCGAGCCGGCTGGCCTACTCGTACGGCCGAGACGGAATGATCATGGGCTCGGCGCTTTTGAGCAAGTTCTCGCCGACGCGGCACGTGCCGCCGTACGCGCTGGTGCTGGCCGCGGTGGTGCCGGCCGTGATCGTGATCGGATCGATGTTTTCCACCGATGCCATTACCAAGATCATCAGCTTCGCGGCGCTGGGCATCTACATCGCGTTCCAGATGGTGGTGCTGGCGGCGCTGCGGGCCCGGTTGAAGGGCTGGGTGCCGTCCGGCAAGTACACACTCGGTAAGTGGGGTCTGCCGGTGAACATCGCGGCGCTGGTGTACGGGGTGATCGCCATGGTGAACATGGCGTGGCCGCGAACCCCGGATGCCGCCTGGTATGACAACTGGATCGTCGCGCTGTCGGCGGTGGTGGTGATCGGAATCGGGCTGGTGTACATGGCCGTTCACCCGTTGCACGATCGGAGCACCGCGCCGTACAGCGACGCGATTCCTAAGTGACGCGCTTGCGCCTCTGAAAAGCGACTAAGCCGCTGCCCGGCTATGAGCGACAATCGAGCGACAGTTCTCGGCTATTGCCTCGCGGCGGCCAACAAGAGCAGCAGACGGGTCCGTGCCTCACCGTCATCGGGATCGTCGTAGAGGTTGTCGCACGCGTTTTTTACCATCGCGCGCCAGCTCAGTTCAGGGACCACGCCACCAATCGTGTCTGCTGAAGCCCCCGATGCCGCACCGAGCAGTCGGTGTAGTCTCGCGAACGCATTTTCGTCACGGGGGTCGTGATAAAGCTCGTCGCAGGCCGCCTGAATCTGCTGGCGCAGCATCGATTCCATGTATTCCCCCCAAATTCCCACCGACTCACCTGCTGGTCGGTCGACGATCACTCCGGGGTGACGAACCCGGGTTGAGGAACTGTCCGAGACGGGGTCGAGGCAATACGTGCATATTGTATTACACCATACTCATATTGATTTGCCGAACGCCTGTACGGGTCGCCGTGCGGGGGTGCCTTGCCGCCGTGTTGGCCGATAGCGTGAGTGTGCGCCGGGGGTGTCGAGCGCTCGGGCCGGATCGCGCATCCGACTATCAAATCGTGTGCCGAACAAGGTGTTCCAGATTTTTTCGCATGCTGCCGTGGTGTGTGCCGGGTGTATGGGGTGTTGGAAAGGGTGAGAGTTTCAGCGCTTCGCGGCAGCCACCAAGAGCAGTAGTACGTTGCCGGCGTCTGTGTTGTCGGGATCGTCATAGAGCTGATTGGCTGCCACCCGGACCAGTCGGCGCCAACTGTGTTGTGAAACAACGCCGGCGACCGTGTCCGGGTCTCCCTCGGTGGGGGCGCCCAGGAGTCGGCTGAGTCTGCTGAAGGCGCCTGAGTCGTTGGGATCCCGGTACAGGGCGTCACAGGCAGATTGAATCTGCTGTTGCAGCGACCCCCTCACGATGTCATTCCCGACGCTCGGCGCGTCAGGTGGAAACCCGTCGCGGTCGAGCCGCCCCCGCAGCCGCAAACCATATTTGCATATTGCATTACCCTACGCTGATATGGCAAACCCGGCCACTTGTATGGTTATGCGGTATTCCGGTACTGTCGGGCCGTGGCAGCCTCTGTCTTTTTGCGTCAACCCGCTCCGGTGGAGCCCACCACGCGGGAGCGGATTGTCGGTTCTGCTCTCAAATCTTTTGCCCGTCAGGGTGTTTCGAGTACTCCGCTCCGAGCCGTTGCAGATGAAGCCGGTGTCAGTATCGGGCTGGTGCAGCACTATTTCGGTAACAAGGCCGGCCTGACCGCCGCAGTCGACGAATACGTCCTGCAGGTTTTCAGCGAGGTGCTGGAGTCGGCACCGCTACCGGAACCGCCGGAGGATCATGGGGTGGAGCTCCGCGGCCGGTTCGCGCGACTGTTCCACAAATACCCCGAAGTCACCGACTACGTCGCGCATGCGTTGTGTCAGGGAGATGAGATCGGCACCGTCATCTTCGACGGGCTGCTTCGCATCAGCGTCGAGCAGGGAGAAAAGTACTCCGAACATGGGCTGGTGCGGCCCGACCTCGACCTTCTCTGGGGGACCATCAACCCGTTGATTCTGCGGGTCGGGGCGATGATGCTGCGCAACCACATCGAGCGGCACATCCCCGAACCGTTTTACTCGCCGAGCCAATTGCAGCGCTGGGATGCGGCGGTGACATCACTGATCCGCGAGGGGCAATTCGTTCCGGAGGCTCCCTAGTTCCAGTAGGACGGTCGGTCGCGTTCGAGGGGTATGCGCATCGACCCGGTCGCGATCCGCGAGGTTCCCAGGGGGAGGGCCTCGCGGGTCGCACCGAAAACCATTGCTGTGTCAGGTATCCGGGGTGAGCGCTGCCGCCAGCATTTTCGCGATCAGGGTAATCATCGCGTCGCGATCCGATCCGGGCGGACGCTGCAGCGCGATACGCAGGCAGGCGCTCGAGGTGACGCCCATCGTCACGAACACCAGATCCTGTAGCTGAGCGGGGTCGAGGTCCGGTCGGGCGCGGCCGGGGATGGCGCTGCCCAGCGGCAGCAGGCTGCGTTCGATCTCGTCCATCGCGGTGTGATTCAGGTACGCGGGGATGTCGAAAGATGAGGAGGTCAGCGCCGCCTGCAGGATCGGGGCGTGCATTTCGTAGGCGGTGGTCAGGGTATCGACCACCACGCGGGCGGCCTCAGGGATGGCGCGATCCATCGCGGCACTGACCCCTGTCCGGAACATCTCCATGCCCGCCCCCGCGGGGCAACGAGGCGAACGCCGCGACCACCGCGTCGGCGAGCGGGTCGGCGACGAACACAGACGCAGTTGTGCGAGTGAACCGCGCCGTGGGTGCAGAGTCACTGCGTGGGCCTGAAATTTGGGCCCCTTGTTGCCCGCCTTCGAGCGACAATCGAGCGACGTGTCGGTGGCGGATGCGATGCTGTGCGGCTACTTCGAGCCAAGGAGAATGTCATGAAGAAGTTCGTATTGATCGCGGCGCTGGTCGGGTAGGCGATCGCGATGAGCCCGCCGGCGTCGGCGGAGCCGTCGTGGACCATGCCCAACCTGATCGGGATGGACCTCCAGGGCGCCCAGGACGCCATCCAGTCCGTCAGCGGCGGCCAGGTGTGGTTCAGCAGCTCCACCGACCTGACCGGGCAGGGGCGCGCACAGCTCAGCGACCGCAACTGGCAGGTGTGCAGCTCGACGCCGGCGCCCGGCGCGACGTTCACCGCCGGCACGTCCATCGACTTCGGGGTGGTGCGGATCGACTCCGAGGAGTGCCCGTAGTCCCTGAGAGCTTCTCAGCGGCGGACCCGCACCGCCGTGCCACGGCGTTCCTGCTGGTGGCGGTCGGGTTCACCCGCGGCATCGGGGCTCGAATGCTCCGGTGTTCGCCGGGACACAGCGCGTCGATTACCCACCGTTCAGCCCGAGCCTCTACGCTGCGGTCTGATCTCGCGGTCGATTGCGCCGCTCCGACGCCGCACCACGAGGACCTCCGAATGGCGATTGCCGACGTGCCTGCCTACCTGCATCTGAGTAGGGAGGACGTCGAAGAGATCGCCTACGAACTCGACGTCATCCGCCAGGACATCGAGGACTCGCTCGGAGCCAAGGACGCCGCCTACATCCGGCGGGTGATCCACGTCCAGCGCGCCCTCGACGTCACGGCACGTTTGGTGATCGCCGGCACCCGGTCCCGGAAGGGCTGGCTGCTGGGGACCGCCGCGCTGGCCTATGCCAAGTCGCTGGAGAACATGGAGCTCGGCCACAACATCTCCCACGGTCAGTGGGACTGGATGAACGACCCCGAGATCCACTCCAACACCTGGGAGTGGGACATGGTCGGGTACTCCGCGCAGTGGCGGCACTCGCACAACTACCGGCATCACGTCTACAACAACGTGCTCGGCATGGACGACGATATCGGGTACCGGTGGCTGCGGGTCACCACCGATCAGCCGTGGCGTCGGGCGCATCTGCTCACCCCGCTGCGAAACCTGGTGCTGGCGGCGACCTTCGAGTGGGGCATCGCCGTGCACGGCATCCGCGCCGAGCAGAACAACGATGCCAGTCCGGAGGCGGTCGCCGAGCAGAAGCGCAAGCTGCGCAACAAGATCGCCCGCCAGATGGGCAAGGACTATCTGTTCTTCCCCGCCCTGAGCCTGCGCCGGTGGCGGCGCACCCTGGCGGCCAACTTCACCGCCAACATCATCCGCAACCTGTGGGTGTACGTGAACATCATCTGCGGGCACATCCCGGGCGGGGCCGAGACCTTCGATCCCGCCGTGGTCGAGGGCGAGACGCGCGGGGAGTGGTACCTGCGCCAGATGCTCGGCACCGCCAACTTCGAGGTCAACCGGCTCGGCGAGATCTCGGGTGGGCACCTGTGCTATCAGATCGAGCACCATCTGTTCCCGGACCTGCCGAGTAACCGGCTGCCCGAGGTCAGTGTCCGGGTGCGCCAACTCTGCGACAAGTACGACCTGCCTTACAACACGGGACCGCTTGCCCTGCAGCTGTTCCGGACGCAGCGGATCGTGCACGAGTTGGCAGTGCCGGACCGCTTTCGGGATTAAGAATCGGTCAGCCGCGCGAACGCCTCCTGCGAGGCGGTGACGCTCGGTGGCCAGGCCTGCTGCCACTCGCGCAGTGGTACGTCGGCGTCGGGGTCGAATCGCATTGCCAGCAGCCGGTATTCGTGCTCCCTCCACGCATTGAGGCGCCAATCGCCGCCGATCGCGTCGGCGACGGACTGCCGGTTCATCAGGCTGTGCCGGCCCAGCGGCAGCGGCCGACCGTGCTGATCGTTGACCGCACGGCAGTGCTCGCAGGCCAGCCAGGACCACCGTGAGGTGCCACCGGCGGTGCCGCGGAAGCAGACGATGCACAGGTCGTGCAGCCGCGATACGTCCACACCCCACCGGGCCGGAGTGTCCTCGTGTCGGCAGGACTGCCACAGGGTGTGGCTGATCGGCCCGCGCAGAGTGCCGCACGGGATGTGCACCGAGAGTTCGGTGATGCGTGCGCGTAGCGCTTCGTCGGGTTGGGTCGGAACGTCGGTCATCGTCACGCCGTCTCTGGCGGCGCCACGGTCGGACGCCCACCGCTTGCACTGTCGTGCCGGCTCTTCCCCTGGGGCACCGTGCGGTGGGCGCGGTTGCCGGGACGACGGGCCAGGTACCCGAACAGTCGTCCGCTCGTGAGCTGAGTCCAGGATACGGATCTGGTCCGACATGTCGGAGGCCCGCGATATCCTGAGATCAGATTCCAGACCTGCCCGCCGGCTTCTCCGGTGCGCGGCGGTCGGCATGCCGTCCCTACAGAGGAGGTAACCATGTCCGGTTATGACGTGATCGGCGATATCCACGGCTGCGCCGACGATCTCGAAGCCCTGCTGGCACAGATGGGCTACCGCGTGCGCGACGGTGCGTATCGGCATCCCGAGCGCACGGCGGTGTTCGTCGGCGACCTGATCGACCGTGGACCCGACCAGCTGCGTGTGCTGCAGATCGTCAAGGCGATGGTCGATGCGGGCAGCGCACGAATGGTGTTGGGAAATCACGAGTTCAACGCGTTGGCGTATGCCACCGAGTGGCCGGCCGAGTCGGGCAAGTATCTGCGCCCGCACGGCGATCCCGATCATCCGTGGTCGGCGAAGAACGAGAAGCAGCACGCCGAGTTCCTGCGGCAGGTGACCGGCGATGCGCGGGCCGAGTACCTGGCATGGTTCCGGACTCAGCCGCTGTGGCTGGACCTCGGTGACATCCGGGTGGTGCACGCCTGCTGGCATGAGCCCTCGATGGCGGTGCTGGGCGGTGACCGGATCGCCGACGATGAGCAGCTGGCGCGGATGTCGACCAAGGGCGACCCGGTGTACGAGGCGGTGGAGACGCTGCTCAAGGGCCCCGAGATCAGCCTGGTCGCGCATGGCCAGCCGCCGTATCTGGACAAGGACGGGCATTCCCGCGAGCGGGCCCGGCTGCGGTGGTGGAACGGGGCGGCGACGACGCTGGCCGACCTGGCCGAGATCAGCAGCACCTTCACCACCGCGGACGGGGCGCCGTATCCGGCCCTGCCGGCCGTCGAGGTGACGCAGTCGCACGTGTACGGCGATCCGGTGCCGGTGTTCTACGGCCACTACTGGCGGCAGGGTTCGCCGCGGCATCTGCACGACTGGACCGAGTACTCCGCGTGTGTGGACTTCAGTGCGGTCAAGGGCGGGGCGTTGACGGCGTACCGGTGGTCGGGGGAGCGGCGGATCGACCCCGCGCACTACGTGCAGGTTGGTAACAGCGCCGGCTGACGCATCCGGCATAGCGTTATCCAGTTCGGTATAGATCGTCCAGAAGTATACGAATCTATACACAGGCCCTTGTCAGTCGAGCCCGTTGAACTCCTCGGTTGTCGGGGCGCAGGCGTAGCTTCCGCCACATGAACGAAGGACGGAAGCGGCGGCAGGCCAAGCAGGCCCGGCGAGACACGCGACGGCGGGCGCAGCGCCCAGAACCGGTGGCCGACGTGGGCGAGCCCGCAGCGTTACCCACCTTGGTCGACATTTTGCGTATTGCGCTGGACGCGGAGCATCCACTCAACCTGCTCTACCTGGGTGGCATGATGATTGAGACGCTTCTCCCGCAAGAGTTTTCGTACCCCAAGGACGAAGAACGGATCGATCCGGAGTATGCAATCGATACCCTTGCAGGTCTCCCGATTCCCGAACACACGGCGCTCCTGGCGGTTCTTGCCGAGATCGCCGTGGGTGACCCGAATATCCAAGCGCGTTGCCGCGAGGCGCTCGCCGCGCGGTCCGATGCGCCGCCGCAGTGGATTATCGACCTACCGAAGTTGCAGCCATACCGCGCCGTCCGCGTACCCGAGGTACATGGCGACTGGAACCAGGTGCTGTTCGGTGTCCGCCTATCCGACGGTCACGAACTGACATGCAGCGTGGTGATCGATCACATGGGGCTGTCGACGGTGGATGAACTTGCAGTGGCCCCGACAGCGTTGGACGAGATTCTGGAGCGGCGTGACGGTTGCGGTGGCAATGTCGATGTGGTGGATATGAGCCTGGCTGATGCGCGGGCATGGATCGAGAAGGGGTTCGAGCGATACCTGCCTTTCGGCCGTGATGGGGAACCCGGAATTCGCCCGCTTGTGGAGTGGCTGACGTCGAGACTGCCCGAAGGTGGGGAGCACTTCCAGCGCGGCGAGCACGATTGGCGGGTTAGTGCCGAGGTGGTTGACGCGTTCTTCGCTTCGCCCGCCGGGACGCGATTCGACCGCGGCGAGTTCGGCGACGTGTTGGATGAATTGATCGAGACGGGTACCGGAGATCCGTTGCGCTGGAGTGCTCGTCGCATCAAGTACAGTTTGAGCGACGGCATCTTTGTCGGTTATGACCAGGAGCGCGAGCTGGAAGCACAGTTGCGGATTCCCGCCCTGCTGCGCGCCTTTGTTCCGGTTGCCCACTCGCGTAGTGGCATTGGTGATGATCTGACGGCGCAGACGCTCTCGGCGATCGACGACGTGCAGAAGAGCATCGAGGACCGGGTGCGAGGTAGTTTTCGGGAGTACTGGGATATCGCCGGATGACCGGTGCGGGTGAACGATCGGTAGGCAGCAGGTTAGGGGAGGCTCGGGTGGGCGTCGCGCCAGGCCTGCCACACCTCGGGTCGCAGTCGGCCGCGGTCGGGCACCGCGAGCCCGGCGGTGCGCGCCCAGAGTCGCACCTCGGCGGTGCTCGGCTCTGGTGTCGCGATGTCCACGCGAGCCTCCGAGATGCGTTGCAACGCGGCACTTTCGTCACTGGCCCAGGTGTGTGCCGCGGCCAGGAAGCGATAGGTCCATTCCTCGGCGAGTGGGCGGGTCTCACAAAACACGATCGGCACGGTCGGCCAGCGGACCTGAAGCTCGGCAAGTCCGTCGGCGATCACCGCAGGCCGTACCCGATCCAGCTTGAATACCTGGGAATAGCGATCCTCGACGACGACCGCCGCCCGCGGCAGCGCCGCCAGGTCGGCGACCTGGAACCGCAGCCGGCTATTGATCAGGCTGCTCACCAGATCGGCCAGTGATTTGCGCTCGACGCTGGCGATCAGCTGTCCGTCGAGCTCCACTCCGTAGTCGCCGCAAGGCAACCCGCGTGTCTCGGTGCTCACCTGCTGGCCGGTGAACCGGTAGGCGTAGCGCTCGTGGGCGTCGACGACGATGCGCAGTTGCTCGATGCCCTGGGCGCGGGCGGTCGGGGTGCGCACATTGGGGCGGGCCTGCTTGCGGGTGCGCGGTGACTGCCAGAACACCATGTCACGGCCGCGGGCTTTGGTGAACACCACCTGCGAGCGGTTCTCGCGGGCCCGATCCAGGATGACGTCGATGGCGCCGCCGCGGCGCTGACAGGACCGCAGCGGAAGGCGCTCGACTATGTCCGCGTCGTCGGGCCATTCGGTGACGCTGACCGGGTGGCAGTACAGAGCCTTGACCCGCGGCCAGGTGTCCGAGGTGCGGAACAGCAGGTCGCCGCCGGGTTGCGGGATGCGCAGCAGGTAGCCCAGCTTGGAGTCCGCGGCCGGGTTGCGGGCGATCAGCAGGTCGGGCATGCGGTCAGTGTGCCTGGTGGGCGGACATGGCTGCTGCTCTGCACTCGGATCACAGATCCAGGTGGAGCCTGAGCGCATCGTCGAGAGCAGCAAGCTCGGCAGAGGAGCACCGTCCGACCCGCTTCAGTAGCCGTTGCACTGCAATGGATCTGATCTGCTCGGCCTGAGCCTTCGAGTCGATCTCCAGTCCGCTGGCGGCCGACAACAATGCCTGAAATGGATATAGCGTGCTTGTGTTGCTGGTGACCGGCACGACGGTGATGACCCCGCGACCCAACCGCACCGCAGTCGCGTTCGCGCGATCATTGCTGACGATCACCGCCGGCCTGCGTTTGTTCGCCTCGCTCCCGAGCGCCGGATCCAGGTCCACCTGCCATATCTCACCGCGTCGCATCGGCGGTGCCGTCGGCTGCGGTACTGCCCCAGGCTTCGTGCTCCTCAGCTGTCGTCCATTCGTGCCATGCCTGGGCGTAGTCGTCCTCTAGATCGGGGTAGCGCAGTAGCTGGACCGCTCGCTGTAGTCCCGCGGAGCGCGACGGGAGCTGCGCGTTCTTGACATAGGCGTCGAGAATCGCCACGTCGTCGTCGGACAAGCTGACGCTGAGCTTCATGCTGTGATGCTACCCGAGTATTACCGTGGTGGCCACGGCCCGGGAGATGAACGGCGACTCAGGGCGGTAGGTCGGCGCCGAGATCCGTCAGCAGTGATTCGACCCGCTCCCACGCACCGCACTTCCGGGCGGGATCACCGGGGTCGAGATTGGCCGGCGGAGCCAGCAGCTCGCGCAATCGCGTGGCTGCCGCATCGTCGGTGAAGAGGTCGTCGTAGTGGTCATCGAGAAGGTGGGCGTGCGAGCGCTGAACCGCGCGGGCTGCAGCCCAGGAGACGCGGTCGAGGAAGATCTCCAGCCGTCTTGCGGCGGTGCGCGTATCTGGTTCGGTGAGCATGGGCACCGTTCGGAAGCCTGACTGCTGTTTCACCGCATCCGGGTGCAGGGCCAGTACGGTGGCGAACTCGGCGTCGGCACCGGTGTCGGACAGTGCGCGGACCTGCCGGACCCGCTCACCCGCTGCGGTGAAGTCGTCGTCTTCGAGGCTGTAGCCGACGAACATCAGATGACTTGTCAGCATGAGTGTTTCGACGACGGAAAGCACCGAGCGATAGTCGGAATCCAGGCGCGCATAGTCGTCGGTGGTCAGCACGATGGTCGTCGGTTTGCCCGCATCGCCGTGCATCTTCAGCAGCCACGGCCGCGATTCTGTGGCCAGTTCCCGTGACAGGGTCCGGAAGCCGTCGGCGGTGAGTCTGCCTTCCAGCGCGGTTTCGTAGGCCAGGTCGTAATTCGTGGTGACGTTCTGTCGGACGCCAAGGCCGGACAGGAGCAGGTGGGTAGGAGAGACGTCGGAGACATGAGTCAGTACGGCGACTCGATCGTGAAGGTGGTCCGCGCCGAGCCTGTCGGCGATCCGTTGGACGATCGAGGGGGCATCGGCGGTAGAGTAGTCCTTCAGCTTCCCACCGTTGAGTTCGGTGAGTAGGCCTCCAGTCCGGAAGGCCCAGCGGCACGCTGACTCCTGACCCAAGGAAGAGCGACAGCTCGCGGTTGGAGGCACGCTGCCCGAGCTCGTCCGCGATATCCAGTTCTTCGGGAGTGAACTCGCCCCAATCCGTGTCCGAGCGCAGGTTCTGGACGGCGGCGTGGTCGCGTTCGTGGAACAGCACCAGGGCGACGTCGATATCGGCATCGCGCGCAACGGTTCGCAGCGCCGGCAGCAGCGCCTTGAGCAGAGCACCGCGCCGGTGCCGGAAGCCACCGGCGCCCGCGCCGACGATCGGCAAGGCCACGAGCGGCTTGATACGCCCCGCGGACGTACACAGACCGTTGGCGAAGTCCGAGATCGCCGCGACGACGCCGTCTGCCACCCACTGCGCATCGAGTTTCTGGTCGCTCGCCGTAGCCACCAACCGGACTCGAGTATCGTTGTGTGACGCAACGTCCGCCCACCGCGGGTTCTCGGGCTGCACCCTGAGGGTGTGGCCGTACAGCGACCTGTCGAACTGATCGAGGTCCAACAGCTCGCCCCACTGCTTGGTGACCACGTTCCAGTGGGTGTCGCACGGGACGAGGAGCGCGTCGCACACGAGTCGCTTCAGGTCGCCGCGTAGTACGAAGAGGTGTCCCGCCACGGCGCCATTATGTGTGGGCCCACGGCGAGTTTCCGTTGCGACACGGTGAGATCAGCCTCGGTCGGCGTGGCTCGATTGATCCACCCCGGTGTGTCGGGAGGCTTTGATTGTGCCCTGGGTTCGATGGTGTCGCCATACTTGGTTTCAGGCCACGGGTTGGGCGGATTGGTGTAGCAGTTCGAACTCTATCGGAGTGCGCATGCCGAGGGCGGAGTGGCGACGCTGGCGGTTGTAGAAGGCCACCCATTCGGCAGTAGCCAGGGACAGCTCAGTGGCGCCGGGGTAGAACGGTTGACGGTCGACGAGCTCGGTCTTGTAGCTGTTGTTCACCGATTCGGCCAGTGCATTGTCGAAACTGTCCCCAACGGTGCCGATTGACGGCACGATTCCCTCGGCGGCCAGGTGCTCGGTGAACGCAACGGCGGTGTATTGATCGGGCTCAACCGGTGGACGCAACACCCGAGGTCAGGAGGGTGCTGTGGGACGTCCGTCAGATTGGGTTCGCGAGGTTACCGGGCGTAGACCGTTGCGGTCGCCGGGCATCCCGGTCACCACCGTGGGTTGGAGCGCCGAGGGCCCGGTACACCGAGATCGATTGGCCAAACTGGTAGCCGGCGCTTTCGGGCTCGGCAGGGTGAGCGAGGGCCGTCTGCGGTCGATTCAGCAGGTCGTGCCCGCCGACTACCTGCGCGGTGACGACCGGGAGTTCTACTGGCACAACGGCATGGACCCTGCCACCTGGCGCACGGTCCGGACCTCGAAGCGAGGGGAGGGCCGCCCGCTCGGCGAGGTCAGCCTCGTGGAGATCGGCAATGCGACGCGGGTTGTCGCTGAGAAGACCGGCGGAAGCGGGGTCGATGATCTGAAGCGCGAGGCGCTGGCGTTGTTCGGCGGTATTCGCGTCACCAAGGACATCGGAGCGCGGCTGGATGAGGCGCTGGAACGAGCGCTCGCTGTGGGTATTCTGACGCAGCTGCCGTCGCGGATCGTGGTGGTCGGATCGGCATGAGCGCCGCCGAGTTCGACGACCACCTGTTCGCTCGGGTGACCGATGCTGCCGGCCCCGGCACTGCGATCCTCACGCTGTCGACCAAGAATCTCACCAGGATCAGCTCGGTGACGCGCAAAGGCGTGTTCGTCGAGACCGAGCGGTCGATGAAGCTCGGAACCGGACCGCAGCTGGTGCCGGCCTGGATGATCGCCACGGCGTGGGAGCGCCTGTGCGACAAGGGTGAGCTGAGCCAGCAGGAGCTGCTCAACGAGCTGAACGTCAAGCGGTCGGCGTTCGTGTGCGCGTTGTTGGCCAAGTTTTCGGAGGTGCAGATTCGGGCCACGAGGCCCACAGCGCTTGAGTTGGTTCAGAATTGACGTTCGCGGTCAACATCTTCTCTGGAGCGAGCAGCGCGGCGATTGGTGCGACTGAGACATCGTCGGCGAGCAGTAGTGCACCGCGAACATCCAGCCGGCCAGCCTGGCGGCGCGATTCGGCGGCCTCGACTTCGACTGCGTGCAGCCGGTAGATGGTGGCGCTCATCGACAAATTCTGTGCTGCGCGTCCAGGAGCGACGGCAACGCTTTGGCCGCTGCAAGGTTGGAGGAATGCAGAGGTGGACAGTACGGCGGCTGTCCGCGGCGACGCCCCGGGTCATGCGATGATGAAGGACATGAAATTGGGCTCCGTCCGTGGCAACGGCGGGCGCTCGACGACCTGGGACAACAGTCGAGGATCCGGCGCTGATGTGCGGTCGTGCTGATGAGGCTTGCCGCCTTGGACCAGTCGGAGCGTCGGATGTGCAGCCACGGATGCAAAAGGCAGGCTCGCCGAATGGTGACCTGCGAGAATTAACGTGAATTCATTGCAGTTGGAGGGCACGCATGTGGTTGACAGTTTTTAAGTGCGGTCTGGTGGCATTCATTGCGGTCGGCGTTGCGGTTCTGTTGATCGCTTACGTTCGGAGGAGCCCGAAAGTGAAATTTCGCGCTGAACCGGACCCGAACCTAGGATCGCTGTCGACCATCGGAGTTCCGCCCACTCCACTCCCGGAGTGGGCGTATTGGGCTGATGTTGACGATGACGACGCGAATCGCGGGTCGCCTCCTAGATAGGGCATGCGTGGTCGAGTGCAACCAAGCTTTCCTGAAATTCCTGACCAATTCGGGAGTATTCACCTACAGATGCAGGAGGCGAGGGGTTCAGCGGAGACATCGCAGACGATTCGGCTCGATACCGCGGGATTAGGGCGGACGTCTGGCCGGCGAGGTCGGCCAGTTCGTCGGCTCGCTCCGCTAGCGCAGCATCGTCCTTGATTTGGTCAGCAAGTTGTTGAAGCCGCGATGACCACTCTTTGTAGTCATCGACGCTGGTATCGACCTGCTCTTGAGTTCGCTCACGAACGTCTTCGTTGAATTCGTTGTTGTAGTCGATCATCAGCCGCGCGGTTCCGCAATCTGAGGTTGGACGAGTTGACGTTTCGCACCCAACAACGGCCATAGCTATGACCGCGACTGAGCCGATCCCGGTGACCAGAAGCCACTTAGATCGTGTCGGTGTCGGTGTCGGTGTCGGTGTCGGTGTCGTGTTGAGGTGAGCCATTACCGCGGCCGATGCATACTCGGAGGCACTTCGCCTGTACCGGGAGTCGGTGTCATGGATACGGGCGGGAGGCCGCTGTAGCCGCCGACGGGGACGCCCTCCTGAATAGTGAACTGACCGCCGCACCCGTCAGGAAGATAGTAGTCAACAGTAGGATTCCGAGCAGATAGGGATACGATTTCCTGCGGAATAATGGGCTTCCAATCGTTGTCAAAATTCGTGAGATCAGGCAAGCCGTCCAAGCTGCCCTTCACGCCGTTTCTGCTCACGTCACCATTGAATGTCACTTGAGTATTACGTTGATATTCGAACACATTCTGTACCCAGCGTTCCTGCTTCCACACGCCGTTATCGTTGACCATCCGAGTGTGGGTTGTCGCTTCTTGGCCGACGATACGAAACTTGTATTCCTCTCGGAACTCAGCGTGCGGTGCGGATGCATCCTGGATCCAGTGTTTTCCCGGCGTGTACATGCCCGTCGTACCGCCCAACTTCGTCCGATCATCACCGACAGGAAGTGGTCGGTATTGGGAACTCAGCGGTGGCGGTCGGTCCCCGACGTAAGGCGGTGCGACGACACTTTCCCAGTGCCCAAACCGCTGGTCGCCGATAAACCGATTCGGCGGCACCTCCTGCTGCACTTCGCTGCCAAACTGCGCGTGCGGCTCGTCGACTTCGTTATCCACCGCGTCGAACCGTGGCGCTTCGGCAGGGGGCCTTCCGAAGCCCCAGCTTGCTGGAATGATGGCGTCCAGAGCAGCGGCTTCCGTGCTGAGTTTCTCACCGACTTGAGAGTCCTCGGCGACGAGTGCGACGGCAAGCCGGGTTATTTCTTCTCGATGTTCTAACGCCTTGGCCTGCCGGTCGTCGTAATCCGAAGCCACGGTGTATGTGTTGTTGTCGACGACCGAAAGGTCGTTACCGACCGTGTATCCGTCGCGCTCCGCAAGTTCGATCGCGTCCTGCACCCGACTTCGTGCGGCATGGATGTCTTGCGCACCGGCGTCAGCCGCCCTTGCCAGGCCGTTTCGCATGTGGTCGGTCGCCTGCCAGATAACGCCTCGATCGCCGTAGGCTGCTTCTATCGCTGCATCGGCACTGTCACCGTCCCATTCGGTTCCGCCTGGGGTCGACAGCGATTGACAGTGAGCATCGGCGATGGCGTCGACGCCCTGCGCGCATTGGCGATACTCCGAGGCGGCAGTGGACAGGTCGGTGATCGCATCGGTCCACTGGTCGATATCCGCCCTTGTGGGCAACCCCTCCGGTGCGACTGCGTTGGGCGCAGCCGCGGGAACTCGTTGCAGGCCGAGTTGTCCAGTCTTGATGCTCACATCGTTCTCGCGACAGCGTCCGACTCGCTGGCGTCGGTGCGCGTGTAGGTCGCGGCGGCCGCCAGTGCCGATTGAGCGTGACTGTCCATCCTGGTTTGATACGCCGTCCCCAGCGCGGCGACCGCTGCCGCAGCCCTGCGAATTCCCTCGCCAGACGGTTTTCCACTCGATGGGCCGCTAGTGGTCGTGGCATCGGATAACCGCGTCGCGTCGAGCCCGAGTTCAACCGACGCCGAGTGCAGCCCCTCGGGGCTGACGCGCAATGGATCTGACACCGATCCCCCCTCAATGTTGACCTGCATGTCTGACGAGGCTCAGGGAGGTGCCCCAGATGTGCTCGTTGAAAATTCCCCCGTGAGCAGACGCCATTTTAACGCCTGTCGGATTCCGGTGGTTGCACGGGTTTCTTGGCCATGTCTATGTCATGACCGCACCCGGTGGTTGGTTATCAGGCGATCTCAGCCCGGGGCTGTTAGAGCTACCGTCTGCAAGCGACCTCGGTCAGTTCGGGCCAAACCCGACGACGCTGCCACTGGAACAGCTGTCGTCAAACGCCGCGGTAAGCCCAACTGACAGTCTGCCGCGCACCGGTGCCGAAAGCCATGCGGACTACGCGCGCTCTGACGACAACAACCGCTTGCGCGCGACCGGGTACAACCTTGCAATCATCGCAGGGGGACTCGGGGACGTACCGTTGGACGACGATGGTGGGGAGAGGTTGATCCGATGACAGTGACGTGGATCGTGGGCCGATGGTTGGCGGCCACCATTTCCGTCGGATTACTGGCCTTGGCGGGATGCAGTAGCGACGCTGACCGACCAGGCTCTGGCGAGAGTTACGACTCGCCCATCATCAACGAGGACGTTCCAAAGATGGATATCAAGAACCTGCCTGACATCGGGACCACCCGCGCGCAGATGCTGTACCTCTTTGAGGCGGTACGCACCGAGGTCAGCGAAATTGTTCCCGACAGCGCGCCGTGGCAGTGGCGACGCGAGGAGATGTCGGGCAGTTGCCAGAACAATGGGCACCAGGGAGTGACTCTGTACTTCGCGAACCTCACCTCAGATCATTCATTCACCGACCAGGAGTGGGCCCTTGTGCTGCCTGCCGTCGAGCGCCTGGCCGCTGAGGCGGGATTGGCGAATGGTTCCGCGATGCAGAACTCCTCAGGCGCCCATGACGTTCGGATCACCAGCGATGACGGTCGTGAGCTGAGGTTCGGGTCGATCGAGGTATCCCTGATCACGGGCACGATCGCCTGCCGGCTGTCAGCCGAGGGGAGTGGCGCGCCATGAGTCACGGGGACATCGTGGTGTCGACGGCTCAGGTGCGGTTGTGCGCTGATCAGATGGCAGTGGTCGCCGGTGAGGCCTCTCCAGTCGCGCGGCGGTTGCCGACAGTGTGTCGACCCAAGGCGCGGGCTGGAAGGAAAAGTCCACACCCGGCTTCGGGAAGTTCATTGACGTGCTGGAAGCGCAGGCGGCGCGATTGCGTTCAGACCTGACGGCCCTAGGAGATTCGCTACGTGCGGCCGACGATGTTTATGACCAACAGGACCAGGAGGCCGGTAGGGCAATCGACAGTGCGGTGCGGTACGAGTAGGTCGGCACCTCGGCACCTCGGCTGCACGCTAGTCGCGATGAGGCCACCGCGCGGTTGCATCGTATCCATACCTTTGATAATCGAGGAGGTCGCAAATTCGTTGGCACACAGGTTGGCTCAACCTTTGATCGCTGAACTGGAAGGCATCCCGTCCGAGTATCTATTGGGCGCCGGAGGGACTGTGACACTGGCGGGCCTCTGCGCGCTCGGCTTCATCGGCGACATCCGCAGACAGCGTCAGTTCTATTGGGTGAGCTGGCTGTGCGGAGCAGTGTTGATGTCGTGTGCGCTTGTCGAACATGGTTGGCAGATGGTCGTATTGGCGTTCGCGGTGCTCGTGGTGGCGGCGGTCTGCTACTCCTACTTCCGTACTTCCTATCTCAAGGTGGGCGGCCGAATCTTCTCCTTCTGGATCGCACGAACCCAACCCGACCCGTTGCCTGATGGCAGTGCTGCGCCACCGGTGATCCCGCCACCGAACTCCTACCGCGGAATGGTCACCGCGACAACGTATTGGTGGTTTTCGGCTGTTGTTGCCGCAGCCGCGGGAGTGTCCGCCCTCACGTTGCGGATGTCGCCTGTAACGATTGGCCTCGCTCTTTTCGCCATCGTGTTACTCGCCGGCGCAGGATATCTCGATGCGCACGACGGGTTTACCCTAGCCCGCCGGCAATGGACGCCGGGCGCGGTCGTCGTCATCTCGTCGATCCCCGTTTTCTTTCTGCCGACCATTGCGTATCTCATCGCGTACTACATCGATAAGCCATGGCGCGCCTCCGCAGAATCGAACCGGGATGGATGAGTACACCGAAATTGGCTTCGCATACAACGATTACGTCAACGGTGCTGCGCCCGGAAAGACTGTCGGAGGCTTGATCGGAAGCTTGGGCGGTGGTGTCGGTGGAGGGGCGGCCCTCGGTTTCGCAGGCGGATGGGCACTGGGGCCTGGCGGCGCTTTCGTCGGAGCGATAACGGGTGGCCTCCTTGGTGGCGAGTTTCTGAAGATGGCAGGTTCAGCGATTGGCTCAAACCTTGATCGCTGATCACCTCGGGGATTTGGTAAGGGGACACCAGTGCTGACGTCCGGTCAGTGGATCGCAGTCGGTTTCGCTGTCGTCGCAGCGGGCGGTCTCACCATTGTATTCAGTAATAACGTCCGCTTCGAGCGGAGAATTTTCTGGTCCAGTTGGTTTGTAGGCACTGCCGTCATGGCTCTTGCCGTAACCGTGCGAGGGTGGGCGACGGCAGTCCTGATGTTCGCCGTGACGGCGGGACTGGGGGTATTGATCGCGTATCTTCGCACCCCCTATTTGAAGGTTGGCGGCCGCATCTTCTCGTACACAATCGCCCGCACCCAACCCGATCCGCCTGCCGATGGAAGTCCTGCACCACCGGTGATCGCGCCACCAGGCTCATATCGGGGAGTTGTCACCGCCGCCACCCATTGGTGGTCATTGACGGTCTTCAGCGCCATTGCCGGCGTGACCACCATTACGAGCGGGATGGGTCGGGAAGCGTTGGCGGGCACAGCACTCGTGGTGACATTGCTGGCGTTCACCGGTTACCTTGACGCCAAGGATCGGTTTCCGATCGGCCGCGGTCAGCGCGTGCAATGCATTCTGATTGTCATCGCATCGGTCCCGAACTTTCTACTACCGACGGTTGCGTATTTGATTGCCTATTACATCGATCGGCCCGCGCGTGCTCGGCACAATTCCGGCGGGCCTACACCGTGAGTGGAACCTGAGCCGCCACCGAAGAGAACCTGATTGTGCTCTGATCGGTTTGGATCAGTCGTCCGACAGCTCCCCCCGCTGCGCGTCACTGAACCCCGGCATCGGCGCATCCATATCCACCAGCTTCGCGTTGCGATACCCCCGCACATTCCCCGACATCGCTACCATCGCCTCCCGCGACTTCCCGCGCCCGTAGGTGACCGCCTTATCGGCACTGACACCGAGATCGCGACCGACCTCGACGGCGTCCTGGTCGGCACCCATATAGAGGAACTCCCAACCGAATTCGTTGGTCTGCTGCTCGACGAGCGCCTTGATCGCCGGCCGGCTCCACTCCTGGCTGGAGTTCTCGAGGCCGTCGGTCATGATCGCCACGATCACGGTGCCCGGCTTCGCGTCCTCGCTCAATGCGGCGATCTCCGCCGCGGTCGAGGTGATCAGCTTGCCCATCGAATCCAGTAGTGCAGTGCTGTTGCGCGGGTGAAGCGCCAGCGGCGGAACATCCGTGACCGGCACCGCGTGGTAGACCACCTCGTACTCATTGTCGAACTGCGCCAGCGTGACCCGGCATTCGCCGTCACCGGCGCGCTGCTCGGTGATGAAGGCGTCGAAGCCGCCGACGACATCGGACTTGATCGACTGCATCGAACCGGAGCGGTCGAGCAGGAACGCAATCAGGGTGAGATTCTGGTTCGGCATGAGCTGATCCCTTTCAGTAAATGACTAGCGAGGCTTGCTGTTTCGTCGTGGCTTGAACCGCATCGGTTCTACCGGAGGAGCCGGTGGCAGGGGAGTGCTGGCGTGCTTGTCGTTACGGGCGCGTCTGACGTCGGAGGCGGTGATGCGATCTCCGCTGGTGACGTACGGGTTGAGCCGGGCCGTGCTGGCCAGGCGGGGGCCGACCGCGTTCTCGGTGAGGCCGGCGCTCTTGCCGGCCGCCGCGATCGACATCTCGTCGTCGACGACGGCCCGCGCCAACTGCTCGTCGAGCAGCTGGCCGACCTCCGTCAGGACCGCCCGTAGATGGCGCAGTGCGTCGTCGGCGGAGGTCGCGGTTTCGGCCTGGGTGAGGTCGGTGCGGATGCGGTCGTACCGGTTGGACATGACACAGGATACCGCATAAAGTGCGGTATCCGCAATAACTGCGGATAATCATGTCAATCCCGTACCGTCGCGACAAGCCCCGAATGATCGGTCTCGCCTGCCAGTCGCGGCGCATGGTCGAATTCGCACAACCGAATCCGCGCCGCCAGATCCGGTGCCGCGTAGACATAGTCGAGCCGGAACCCATTGTTACCCGGCCGGCTGAACCACGAGTACTCCCGCACCTCAGGGTGCAGGGATCGCCACACGTCGGTGTAGCCGGTGGCGATCAGCTTGCCCGGCATCTCCGGCCCGATGAACTTCGCTCCGCGCGGATCCTTGTCGAGATCGTTGTTGCCGGTGTTGAAGTCGCCGATCAGCAGATCGATGCCAGAGCGGCGGCCGCCACCGATCAGCGCCTCCCAGTACGGCAGCTTCGCCACGCTCTGCGGCATGTACACCCCGCACACGTACGCGCCGTCGATCTCGGCGCACCACAGGTGCCGCGGATCCAGTGCATCGTCGAACGCCCACGATCGTTCGATCCCGAAGCGGGCCGCGATCAGCACCGAGTTCTGGTTCGGCCCGACGCCGGGGTGCGACGCGTCATACCCGGCCTCGCCCAACCGTCGGATGAGCCGTCCGCCGGCCGCGTTGGCGCGGAACTCGGTGACCACCAGGATGTCGGCGTCATAGCCGAGCAGGCGGGCGGCCAGCGCCTCGGCAGACTTGGTGCCGCCGTGCCGGATGTTGAGCGTGGCGATCCGCGTCGTCATCTCGATGTTTCCTCTCGCCCGTCCCGGCCAACCCAGGCGAGCCGATCAGTATGGGCGCGGCCACCGACAAGTCGGGCGTGCGCGCGCCGGGACTGTTCCGCGTGGCCCGCCGGCGATCGCGAAAGTGCTGGTGGAGAGCCACCGCAGCAAATGATCCAAGCCGAAAAATGTCAGACCCGACTGGGATAATGGACAGATGTCGCAAAGAATCCGCCTGCACATTCTCGAGGCCGCCGACTGGAAAGACGGCATCATCACCCTGCTGGAACCGCGCTCGCCGTACCGGCCCTGGCGGTACGCCTTCGGCGAGTCCCGGCCCGGCGATTACACCCTCCTGGTGCTCGGCACCGACCCGGTCTCGGTGCTGACGGTGCTCGGTCGCATCGACCATGAGGGGCCCTACGGCGGTGCGGTGCTCGGACGCCGAACCCCCGACCTCGTCGATCTCACCACCCTGGCGATGGTGCTGGAAGCGCGCTCCGTGTTCGACGACTGGCGCATCGACGACGATGACGCCGAGCGGGTGATCCTGGCGCTACACGAGAGTCCGGTTTACGGGGACGAGTGCTACCGGTGGGGGCATTCCTCGGTGGCCGCGGCACGCATCCTGCTCGCACACGGCCGCCGATGCATGGGTTGTGACGACGAGTTCGATCTCAGTGAGCACGACGCCCGCGACCGGCTGCACATCCACACCGTCGACCCGGTGCCACGGCCCGACCCCGCGGCGCCGCTGCGGACGTACACCAAGCCGGATCAGCAGCGCCCGCAGCGCGCCTGGTTGCGGTACTCGGCGCGCGACTGGCCGGGCGTGCTGTGCCGTCGCTGCCACACCCGTATGCGCGACGGCAACTTCCGATCGATGATCGACTTCAAGTTCAGCCGGCACCCCGAATGCCCGCAGTGCGGAGACCTGCGTACCCAGCAGGTCCGATACGGCATGCCGGCCAACCCGTGGGCGTGGGCGCCGTGGCTCTACATCGGCGGCTGCTGTCCCAAGGATCTGCAGTGGCACTGCACGCTATGCGAGCACGAGTGGTGATCCGCACTTGTCGGCACGTTCCAGAGTCGTTTCGTGAGCCCTGACATTGTTCCGTACTGTCCTGTCATCGACCACCGACATTCCCCGCCAGCACAGGCATCCATGACGGCTCGGTTTTGTGCGTTGCCGATACGTATAGCCGGGTTAGGGTGCCAGTATGGATCGCGGGGGCGTGTCCGTGGGGGCATCGGGTAGTCGGGCGCACTTGGCCAGCCTGATGGTCACACTTGCATACGGTTTGGCCGCCGCGGCGTGTCTCTGCCTGGCCTACGCCGTATTACGGCGAACGCCCGACTATCCGCTGCTGGTAGGCCGCGGTGACGTCTCGAGTGTGTTGTGGCGTACCGCTGGGGTCGTGGTGGTGATGGTGGTGCTCATGGCGGCGTATGCAGTCGTCGCGCTCCGGTCCAGGCGTCCAGCGACCGGATATCCGGCACGCACTGCAGCCCTCTTGCGCTACCTTGCGCCCACGCTCGGTCTGCTGGCCGCACTGGGTTTATGGCTCCGGTGGCGCGACGAGACCGCCAAGTTGTTCGCTCGCGCCGAGCGACAACAGGTTGCGTTGGACGGTGTGCGCGTCGTTGACATCGCATCGGTTTCTTGGATCTGTGCGTGCGTGGCGGTGGCCGCACTCGCCGTAGCTGCCGCAACCCGCTCGTCGTCCGGCGGTTCTGGAGGCCGACAAGTCGGGCGAACACTGCTGGCTGTCGTGACCCTCCTGGCAGTGACCGCCGTGGCAGTGTTTCTAGGGCACCGACCGACGATTGACAGCGCCACCGCGGTGCCTAGCGAAACACCGCAGCTGGTAATTGTCAGTGACGCAGTGGCTTACGAGGTACCTGTGGACGAGGAAATCATCCCTCCGCGCATCCAGTTAGTGGTTGCAGGCGAGCCCGGGCTGCTCCGGGTCATGCAGGGAAAGGGCGCAGGCGGAGTGGAGGGGATCTCCGGATCAACCGGCGAGACGGTCTGGTCCTTCTCTCAGCGCGATCTCGGGGTCAACGCGATCGGGGTCGGTGGAACCGGACCAGACAGCGTGGTCGTGGTGTCCGTGACGTACTGGGGCGAGCAGGCGCTGATCGGACTTGACGCCGACACCGGCACGCCGCTGTGGGCGACACCCGACAGCGGCCACCTGGTCACGGAGCGCTCCAACACGCCCGAGGTGTCCTCCTCGGTGGTGTTGACGACCGCGGTGACGCTAGGCGAAGCGATTGCAGCGCAGGACTCGGTGCCGTGGACGGCCTGGTCGCTGCGCACCGGGGTGAAACTATGGTCTACCGAAATTCCCTATGAGTGCTCGAAGCAGTTGTACGTGACCGAGAGCTACGTGCTCACCCCGAACTGCGAGGGCGATGCGATCGTCGATGTCCGGGATGCCCAGACCGGCGCTGTGCACACGACACTGCGCGCGGCCGATATCGGCGTCGATCTGCAACCGGGGGACAGTGCATGGGCCACGGGGATTCCGGCAACGGACCTCGTCCTTGTCTCGGTGCAGAACTACCAGACGTCAACGATCCTCGGCGAGCGCATCCTGGACGCGTCCACCGGGCAGGTCGTGCATACCGTGCCGCCCGGACTTGACGCCTCAGTGCTGGACTCACAGACGGTGATCCTGTCCGACGCCGACACGCGGCAGACGGTTCTGGACCTCGAGTCCGGCGTCACCATCGACACCGGCTTATCCACGGAGGGACTGCGATTCATCAATGGATTCGGGCAGCCGTGGGCACGTATCGGCAATCAGTGGGCAACGCTGATACCGGCACCGGGGGAGACGGCGAAGACCCTCAAGGTATTTCAGCACGATGCGCCGATGGTGACACATCCCAGCCCCTGTGCGAGCGACGAGGTGCCGCGAATGGCATCAATACCAGGGGCGCTGGTGATCAACTGTGGTGACCGGGTGATGGCGATCCGCTGAGATCACTGCAGTCCCAGAAGATCCCGTCCATCAATCTTCGGTTCGGAGTGTGGACATAGCACCAGGATGGCGCCCGGCACCGGCAGGATGCTTGCACCACGAGTCCTTGATGCATCTCCCGTTGGACACGGTGACGGCGTGCGGGTCACCGAACCGTCGGGGCCGACCGATGCCACCCACATCGCGTCGTCGGCGCGGGCCGCGGCGGTGACCGGTCGGCCGCCGATCATCGCCCACTGCAGTGCGTCATAGAACACCGAGCTGACGGAGAGTCCACGCGCTCGGATGAGTGCTCGGGCCGGCAGCGAGTAGACATCCTGATACGTCTGGTCCTCTGTGTGCTCGGCGCCCAACTGGATCAACGGGCCGGGCAGTGGAGGGCGGGGAATGCTCGCGGCCACACTGGGTATGGCGCTGACAGTGCCGGTATCGATGTCGATAGACCAGGTCTGGAACAGCAGCGGCTGGCTTTCGCCGGGGTTGGATCGTTTTTGGCTTTTCGTCTGGAGTATCAGCAGAGTGCCGTCAGCTGCCAGTCTCGAGATCTCCAGGGTGGAAACGTTGGGCTGTGTGGGCGTCACTGGGAGGTCGATGGTGCGGTCGTCACCCGTGGCACCGTCGAGCACGCGCACCTGTGCTTCGTCGAAACAGGAAACAAGGACCAGAGCCTCACCAACGACGCTCGCCGACCCACCGCACGGATGCTCCGCCCCGGGCCTGACCCAGGCCACGGTGCCGGTCCGCGGATCCAGCGGCCCCACTTCTTCGTTGCGCCGACTCACCGCCACCATGGATGCCGACGTGCCGGCTCCCTCGGCGAGCTTGAACCCGTCGTCGTTGAGCCACAACGCGCGTCCGGTATTCGCGTCGAAACCCATCAGCACCGGCTCGCCGGCTTCCGGGTTCACAGGTCGGACCGAGTGCAACTGCGGTCGACCGCACTCGGCGACGATCACCGCATCGTCGGACACTCCAGTCGAGCGCATCGCACGCAGGCGGCAATCAGTCGGGAACACCTCCGCCGGCACATTCCACCTCGGCGCGCCAGAACCGCCGTCATAGGCGGTGATGCCGCCGCCTGCGGAGAACACCGCAAATCCCGGACCTGCGGGCAATACCCGCTCGCGAGCGTGGAGTTGAATCGAGTATGCGATCTCCGTTCCTACGGTCGACGGGAAAGGGGCCGCCGCAGTGGGCTCAGCGGTCAATGGGCGCGACTGGCCATGCATCCAGAACACTGACACACCGACCCCCGCAACGACACTGGCGGTGAGTCCGACCGCGGCCCACGGTGACAGGATCGCGAGCAGGGATCGGCGAACAGACAACCGTGTATTCACGGCCCACACGGCACCGATGAGTAACAGCGCCGCGGACACGGCAAAAAGCGGCCACGCGATCTGAGCCATTACGAGCGCGGGACGTGCGCCGAGTCCGGAGATACGCACGCCGGTCGATTCCACGACGGAGCCTAAGTAGACCCATGCCGTCAGCGCGACTGTGGCCGCCAACAGAGCAGCGGCGGTCCGGCTGACGTTTCGCCCGCTGAGCGCACCGACCCCGATGACGCCGACAACGACAGTCACGACGCCTGCGAGTGCGAGAAGCCAAAGGAAAACAGAGGTGGCGGGCGCCAGTGTTTCGGCAGCGCGACCGCCATGAGGTGTACGAACGACGAACCCGCAGACAACCAAGCCCACTGCGCCGATTGCCATCCCGATACTCGCGGCAATGAGCCTGCGGCTCAGGCGAGGCGGAGGCCCGCTTCGTGGAACGTACGGGGGCCAGGCGGTCCGCGTCATCGCAGAGTCGGCGTCGTCGGCAGCGGCGGCGTCAGTGAACTCTGCCAGGTTGTGCGTCCGTCCGGTTTCACATCGCCCCCCGAGTAGGCCGCGCCAACAACAGCCATCTTTCAGGCTAAGGCACCCCAGGAGGCCGATGTGCACGAATTTCGCGCCGTGCTTAGCGATAGCTCAGAGTCACGTCCGCATCCATCCGGGTGGAAAGCCGATGTCCAATCGGACACTCGCCTTGTATCCCGACCACGTATCGATCCCTGGCGGCTGGGTGCCGTAGATGCCGCGTGCCGCGGCCACTACCCGCGGGTACTCGGTGGGCCAGCGGATCGCCGCGGCGATCTCCTGCAGCTTGTTCTGGTCGCGGCCTAGCACTCGGTCGACAAGGCCGAGGGCCGGTAGCGCGTGCCGCTTGTCGGAATTGCACCGCGCGCACGCCAACACGAGGTTGGCCAATCCGTCGATGCCCACCAGCGACCACGGCAACACGTGATCGATCGGATTGTCGACCGGCAACTGCCCTTCGCAATAGAAGCAACGCGGCCCGAACACATCCTTTAACGGGCCGCGTACCGCTGCCAGCGCCGTGCGATCCCGGCCGAACAGATGCCCGGCGACGTCGGGCACCTCTGCAGTCAGGAACTTGTTCATCCGCCGCACGTCGTCGACCCACATGATCTCCAGAGCCGGCTTGAGCAGTCCGGCCAGACGAGCCAGGCCCGTCGCCACCCCGGGGTTCAGCACGATCGCGTCGCCGTGCGTCCGCAGCGTCCGCCGCGACACGTTGGAGTGCAGGAAGCTGTCTTCGTACAGAAAAGGGTCGTGCGAGCCAGGTAAGCGCTGCAATCGATACAGGGATTGCTGCGCCAGACACAGACCGATCTCTTCGACTGATGCTTCGTAAACGGCCGGCGCGGACGTCATCGCCACGCTCAGTGACGCGGCGCCGGACGCGGATCGTAATGTCCTGACCGCGCGCGGGATCCGCTCCTTCTCGCCACTGGACTGGCGCAGGTCGTGCCCTTCGAATGGCCGAACCTGGCGCCAATAGAGTTCGAGCACCCGATGTGCCAGGTCGCCAATGGGCACTGGCAATGGGTCGGAAGGTTGGTGGGGCAGATTCTCGATGCAGTGGTCGATGAGTGCCATCAGGCTGGCCAATTTGTAGGTCGCCACCCGCTGCCCGGTCTCCAGGATCGCGACTACACGCTGACCTAGTAGCAGGGGTCGACGGCTTCAGGCGTGCCCTTCACTGAGCGTTCGCCGAGTTGCGGAGCTTGGCGACCTTCCGCTTCAGAGCCGTGCGTGCAGCGATGATTCGTTCCGGTTCAACCCGGTTCGAGAGCATCTCGCGTGGTTTGCGTCCCAAGAAAAAGGCGACGCGCTCGGCGTTGGCGCCACTGGGGTGCGGCATTCCGGCGAGCACTCGGTTCCGATCGAGACCGGTCTGCGCTGCAGCGAATTCGACGACACTGCCTACCTCGGAACCGAGCGGTACGAAGATGCTGTGCCGAAGGCGGTCGACCTCCGGAACGAATCCGCTTTCAACTTGTTGGCGCAATGCTGGAGTTGTGAGCACGGGTGGAGCGCCGGAGTAGTTCTTTCCGTCGATGAAAACAGGATTGCGACAGACCGACGTGAAGTGAACAAGACTGGTATCGCCATCCCACAGGGTGGAAGTCGACTTCACACCCAGCAGGCGGTTGACGCCAATCGCGTCCAGCATTGCGACGAGGTTGTTGCGCATGGGTCCTGAGAAGCTTGCGTACGACTCGGCTGCGGCGAGCGACTCCGCCTCGCTGTGGCCCGCCAGCAGACAGCGCCGTGCCTCTAACAGGGCGTTACGCATCTGCTGTCTGCCGGGCGTGAGCCCGATCAGGACGAGGCGGGCATCGGCGTCCGCGTCATCGAACGGAGCGTAAGCGATGTCCAGCCTTCTAGTCCCTACGCTTTCGCTGAGTAACAGAAGACGCTTCGGCTTCTCGATCTCCCGCTCGAGTTCGGCGTCCGTCATCTTGCGCAACATCGGCACGAAGCGGCTGAACATCTCACGCCGGGAGGCCAACTCGAAACCGGGCTCGGCGGTGTGCGCATTTTGCTTCACAAGGTGACGGTATCCCGGTGGTGAGAGGATCCGGCATTGCTTGAGACATTTTGTATGTGCGGATGTGCCAGGCGCGCTTGGCGCCCGCACTTGTCGGTACCCCCTGTCATCCTGATCGGCTGGCCACAAGCACATCCGGTGCGGCCACTGGCGATGGGGGAATGGCGATGAGTAAACCGTCCGACGGCTCGAATGTGTTCGGTGCCATCTTCGTCGGCATCGTCGTGCTGATCGCGATGGTCCCGAAGGCGGTGTGGATCACCCTCGGTGTCGCCGCGGCTATCGCCCTGGTGACGTGGTTGGTCTACGCCATCGTCAAGGGCGTCCAGGAAGGCCGCGTCGAGTCTGAGAAGCAGGCACGGGCGCAACGGGCCGCGCAAGCCGCGGCGGCCAAACGCGAAGCAGAGGCGCAGGCGCGCAAGGAGAAGCAACGGCGGATCGACACCCTTGGCAAGAACAACGCTTCACTCGTCGAGGACGCGCTCAAAGCGGTCACCCAGGTCGCCGGCTCCGAAGCCGCCCGCGCCGGCTGGCTGGGTGACATCGACTTCAGCGCCGACATCGGTTGGATCACCCGCACTTTCGCCAAGACCCACTCTTTGCAGGGTGTGACCGGCAAGTTGTCGGCGCTGAGCAAGCCCAGCGCCGACGACCGCCGGATCCTGGCCGAGGCCAAGGCCACCATCGCGCAACTGGAGGACGCCGCCAAGCAACGGGTGGCGCTGATCAGCCGTTGCGCCGTCGAAGCCCGGCACATCGACGCCTCTTTGCGCACCGAACGCGAGGACGCCAGGATCGCCGAACAGCGCGCCGAACTGCACGGCAAGCTCAGCGCCATGCTCTACGGCATCGAGGCCGCCCCCGACACCACACCGACCGACTCGGCCGCCGACGCGGTGATGGCCCGGGTGCAGGCCTACCGGGACATCAAGCAGCAGATCGACAAGTCCCGCGCCCTCGGCGAGTGACTGGTGCCGTGGCACCGCCGGCCGGCGTCGTACGGTTATCCCATGTCGAAATCGAGGCGACACGACGGCAGGCGTTCGGAGGAACCCGACCTGATGAGCGAGGTGCGGACGGCGGTGGCTGATCCGGATCCGCTGCATCTGCTCAGCTACGTGAGCATGATGTGGACCGCGCTGGACCCCCGCGGCCGAGACCACCCGTTCGCCCCGCCCGACCCGAGCCGGCCCAGCCGCGAGGAGCTCGCGGCGATGTTCATCGACGTGGCCGAAACGGAAACCAGTGCGCTGCTCACCGTCATCGCCGCACTCACCGACGACGAGATCCTGCGCGCACGGATCAAACGGGAACTCGCGACCCGGGAACACGCACTCCCGGATTGGCTGGGCCGACTGAATCAGACCTCGGCTCATCGAGCGGTGCGGATGACGCACATCCTCAACGACGGCGACAACATCATCGTGGGTGTCCGCCTCGCCGGCACTTTCGAGGCCTCCTGCGTGGTCTATGTCGACCACAACATGGGCCAACTGGTCAAGGACGCGTTCGTGATTCCCGAACCCATCGAGACCATTGTCGAGCAGTACCAGCGCCTCTCCGACGATCCCGACTCGACATGGGAGGAACTGAGTCTGGCCGACGCCCGCGCCTGGATCGACCCCGCGATCGATATGGCCGCACGTACCTTTCCGCCGGTGGAATCCGAGTCCTGGCCGGCCTGCCGCCCGCTGGTCGAGTGGATCACCCGGACACTGCCGCCCGGCGGGAGTGGTTATCAACGCCCGCAATGGAACACCGAGCAGCTCAAGTTTCTGGCCGACCAGTTCTTCAGCTCGGTTCCGGGCCGAGCCTTCGACGACGACGATCATCGCGACCTGTTGGACGCCATTCTGCGGTTCGCGACCGATTATGGGCCGGGCGATCCCATGCGCTGGAGCGATGTGCGCGTCGAGATCCTGTTGGCGGATTGGCTGCCCCGCAAGGTGATCGCCCCATTCGAGTATCTCGAACTGGCACCCGAGTTGCTGCGGGCCTTCATCGGTTTCGCCCATCGCGAGGCCGGGGTGCGTACCGACCTCACCGACCAGACGCTGAATGCGATCGATGCGTGGTCACCGGTGTTCCTGCAGGCGATCCGGGAACCGGGACCGAACCCACTCGGCCGACTCGCTCCGGGCGAGTTCCAGGCGGCAATGCTGGGGCCGAACTGGGCCGAGGAGATGCGGCTTGACAGTCTGGCCGAGGAAGTCGGCTGCCCCGAGCAGCTGAACGCACTCGACACCGAGCCGCTGCCGGATGAGCCCTTCGACTGGTCCGGCATCGCCGACGACATCGAATCGCGGGTCGCCGAGGTGCTGGCGTTGGCCGACCGGTGCTGCGATGAACTGCTCGACGTCGAATACCGCACGGTATGCCGACGGGTGTTGGCGCGCGTCGCCACGTACTCCCCGGAAGTGTTCCGCCGCAAGGGAAGTCTGGCCACTGCCGCGGCGGCGGTGGTATGGATTGCGGGCAGGGCGAACGGCTTGTTCGACTACGGGTCGAAGCTGAAGGCCTCGGACATTGTGCGGCACTTCGACATCAAGAGCAGCCCCTCGCAGCGGGGTGGGGTGATGTTGCGGGCCGGCGGCTTCCCTGACGGCGGTCTTGGGTCACCCGACTATCTGGTCGCCGCCCGGCGCAAGTCGATCGTTGCCCGGCGCGACGAACTGCGGCAGCGGATTGAGTCGGCGGGCTGAGGCATTCCGCGGGTCCGATGGGATTTGAATGGTAGCCATGGTCCCATGGAGGCCATCGTTGATTCTGGGGGGCGTGTGGTCCTGCCCAAACAATTGCGCGATGCCTTGGAGCTGACGCCGGGGACCAAAGTTGACATCTCGGCCTACGGTGGAGGGTTGCAGATCGTTCCCGGCGGGCGAACCGCACGATTGGAGCGCGGCGAGGACGGACGCCTGGTCGCCAGGGCCGACACCGTGGTCACCGACGAGATGATGTTCGCGATCATCGATGCCGGACGCCGTTGAACACGGCAGTCACCGCGATCGACACAAGCGTCGCAGTACCTCTACTGGTCGCCTCGCATCGGCAGCACATCGGCGTTGCGCAGTGGGCGAACGGTCGAACGCTCAGGCTGAGCGGGCATGCGCTGGCCGAAACGTACTCGGTGCTGACACGCCTGCCCGGTGATGCTCGGGTCCTGCCGGCTGACGCGGTCGAACTGATCGACGAGAACTTCGACGAAGCCCTCGCGCTTGACGCGCGGGCGACCCGTAACGCACATCGCGAGCTTGCCCGGCGCTGAATATCCGGCGGAGCGACCTACGACGGGCTGGTCGCGCTGGCGGCGCGCGCACATGATGCCGTTCTTGCCACCAGGGATGCTCGTGCGCGATCGACCTATGAAGCTCTTGGTGTGGCCACCGAGCTGGTGACGGGCGACGTCAACGACTGGCGGTCCGTGATTCTGTCGGCCCTCGGGAATACCCTCACCTCGTGGACTACGACGCGATCGAGGCGCTGCGGGACCGGCACCCCGCCTGGCGGCTACTGCGTGCGACCAACGCTTCGTTGATCTTGTCGTTCCTCGGGGCATATTTCGTAGACGGTAACCGCGGCGCGTGCTCGGCAAGCGAGGTCGCCGACGCCCTGGACGACCACCTGTACGCGTTGAACATCGAGGACGCGCGCTACCCCAAGCCTCCGCGTGCCTACCTGGAGGACTGGGCGGCCACCGACGCCGGATTCCTGCGCCGCTTCTATCCGCCCGGTGATGACGAGGTCCACTACGAGGTCACCCCGGCGTTCGAGAAGGCCTACGGCTGGATCGGCACCCTGCACGGCCGGTCTTTCGTGGGCACCGAGTCTCGCTTGCACACCGTGGTCGCGTTGTTACGCCAGATCGTGCACGGAACCGAACTGCAAACCGACGTCCGGTTGGCCGAACTACACCGTCGGCGTGCCGAGATCGACGCCGAGATCGCGGCGGTCGAGGCGGGCGAGATCGCTGTGCTCGACGCCACCGGCGTCCGCGATCGCTACCAGCAGCTGTCAACAACGGCGCGCGAACTGTTGTCGGACTTTCGCGAGGTCGAGGAGAACTTTCGGTCACTGGACCGCGCCGCCCGCGAGAAGATCGCGGGCTGGGACGGCTCGAAGGGCGAGTTGCTGAACGAACTCGTCGGCAGCCGCTCCGAGATCGCGGGATCCGATCAGGGGCGGAGCTTTCAGGCCTTCTACGACTTCCTGCTATCCGACCAACGTCAGACCGAGCTCACCGACCTACTCGCCAAGGTGTCGGCGCTGGACACCATCGAGGCCGATCACCGGATCCGCGGAATCCACCACGACTGGTCCGAGGCGGCCGACCGCACCCAGCGCACGGTCCGCCAGATCTCCGAGCAATTGCGACGGTTTCTCGACGATCAGGTCTGGCTGGAGAACCGCCGCGTCCTTGACCTGGTGCGGGCGGTGGAGTCAGCGGCGCTCGACTTGCGCCGTACACCACCGTCATTCGGTCTGGAAGTTGACGAACCCGGAATCGAAGTGGTGCTGCCGTTCGAACGGCCGCTCTATCAGACCCCGGTCGCGGTGGCTGTGGAGAGCACCATCGGTGAGGCGTCCGAGGAGGTGGATCCCGCCGCGCTGTTCACCCAGACCTACGTCGATCGGGCCCGGTTGCTCGACACTATTCATGCTGTGCTGCCGCAGCATTCGTCGGCGTTGCTGTCCGATGTCATTGCCGTACACCCCATTGAGCAGGGCGCCGCTGAGATCGTGGGCTATCTGGCGCTCGACGACGAGGGGGTGTGTATCGAGATGGACGACAGTCAGGAAACCGTCCTCGACTACGGCGACCCTGATGATCCCAACGTCACCAAGCGGGCGCGGCTGCCGAAGGTGACGGTGAAACGGATATGAACAACGACCACGCCGTTGCCGCCGCCATCATCAGATTGATGCAGGGCGTCGTCTACCGCACCACCGACGAGGACACCTGGGCGACGCTGGAACGTCTGGGCGCCGGTGTGCGCGACCACTTCGCCACCATCGGGGTCGATGTGGTCATTGACGATGTCGAGGGTTACGCATATCTGCGTTCGCGCCCTGAAGAGGAGGGCGCCGAGGCGTTGCCGCGGCTCGTGCGCCGCCGGGCGCTGACCTACAACGTCAGCCTGCTGTTGGTGCTGCTTCGCAAACGCCTCGTCGAGTTCGAGACCGGTGGTGGCGAGGGCCGGTTGGTGCTCAGTACCGAACAGATCGTCGAGATGTTGCGCCTGTTCCAGGCCGACTCCACCAACGATGCCCGCGTCGTCGACCAGGCCGAGACGACCATCAAGAAGGCAGCGGAGCTCGGATTCCTGCACCAGCTGCGCGGCCAGCGTGACCACTGGGAGGTGCGGCGCATCCTGAAGGCCTACGTTGACGCGCAGACGCTGTCCGACTTCGCGGCGAAACTACGCGAATACGCCGGAAGCGTGGCATCCGATGAGTGATAACGCCTTCGCCGCGACCGAACACCGGGCCGGCTACCGGTTGCAGTACACCGAGGTGTACAACTGGGGCACGTTCGACGACCATGTCTGGCGGTTCACACCCGCCACCGATACCGCGCTGCTGACCGGCGACATCGGTTCCGGGAAATCCACCATCGTCGATGCACTCACCACGCTGCTGGTGCCATCCCACAAGGCCGCCTACAACAAGGCCGCCGGTGCTGAGGCCAAGGAACGCACGCTGCGGTCCTACGTAGAGGGTCACTACAAATCCGAACGCAACGAGGCCACCGGCAAGTCCCGGCCGAAGGGTTTGCGGGAGAACAAGCGCACCTACTCGGTGATCCTCGGCGTTTTCCACAACCACGGCCACGACGAAACGGTCACCCTGGCCCAGATATTTCAACAGCGCGAAAGCACCGGCCAGCCCTACCGATTCTTCCTCACCGCCAGCAAGGCACTGTCGGTCGCGACCGACTTCGCCGATTTCGGCACCGACCTGCGCGACCTACGCAAGCGCCTGCGTGGTGCGGGCGCCGAGATCTTCGATGAATTCCCGAAATACGCAACATCATTGAGACGTCTGCTCGGTATCCGTTCCGAGCAGGCCCTCGAACTGTTCCACCAGACCGTGTCGATGAAGTCGGTCGGCAACCTCAACGATTTCGTCCGCGACCACATGCTGGAACCAAGCGATTCCAGCGACCGGGTCCGCGACATCATCGGGCACTTCGACGATCTCACCAAAGCGCACGACGCCGTCACCCGTGCCCGCGAACAACTTCAAGCGCTGCAACCGGTCGTCGACACCGCCGCGAAGTACGATGCAGCCCTCGCCGAACGCGATGACCTGGGCGTGCAGCGGGCGGCACTGCGGTTGTTCTTCGCCGAACTTCGTTTCGGCCTGCTCGCCGAGGAGATCGCGCAGCTGGACGCCGACGGCGCGGCGCTACTGAGCCGGCAGGACTCCGCCGAATCCGAGCAGCGAAGGCTGGGCGCCGAGCGTGACACTCTGATCGCCGAGCGCGCCAACGCCGGTGGTGACCGCATCGGAGAGCTGGAACGACTAGCCGACGCGGCGCGGGAGCAGGCCGGAACACGCCGCGCAGCAAGGACTCTGTTCGATCGGGCGGTCAACGACGCCGGCCTGTCGCCGGTCACCGACAGCAACGAGTTCAGCGGACTGCCCGCACAGATCGCCGATCACCGGCTTGAGCTCACAGCGCAGAAGCGCGAACTCGATACCGCCACCGCCGACGCGATCAGCCGGGAACGGGAGGGCCGCCGCAGTTGCGAGCGGCTCACCGACGAGATCACTAGCCTCGAGCAGCGCACCGACAACCTGCCGCACGAACAGGTGGTTGTCCGGGCGGAACTGTGTGCGGCGCTGGGACTGACCCCCGAAGATCTGCCCTACGCGGGAGAACTGCTCGACGTGTACGAGGAGCACACCGCGTGGCGTGGTGCCGCCGAACGGGTACTACGCGGATTCGCTCTGTCGCTGTTGGTGCCGCAACGGCACTATGACGCCGTCGCCGGGTGGGTGAATGCGCGCAGGCTCACCGTCGCGGGCCGCGGAGCAAAGCTGGTGTACGAGAGGGTGCCCCAGCAACGCGTCCGACTGCAGCCCAGCGGCCAGAGCGGCCTCGTCCTGGCCGACTGCATCGAGGTGCGAGAGGGCACCTTCGCGGATTACCTGCGTACCGAGCTGCTCAAGCGGGCCGATTATCGTTGCGCGGTAGACCTACAGGAGTTCGGCAGCCATCACCGTGCGGTCACCCGCGAAGGCCAGGTGCGCTCCGGGGACCGCCACGAGAAGGACGACCGGCATCGGGTCGACGACCCGCGCCGCTGGGTGCTCGGCTGGGTCAACGAACGCAAGCTCGGCGCGCTGCGCACCGAGCTGACCGAGCGGGAGCGTGACCGCGACGACGCCGGCGCCCGGGCCGCGAGGCTGGGTGACCAACGCGACGTCCTGCAGCTTCGCCTGGATGCCTTCCTGCGAGTGGACGGATTCCGGGCGTGGGCCGACCTCGACATCGACGAGGCGATCGCTCGCGCCGATGCCCACGATGCCGAACGCGCTCGGCTGCAGGCAGGGTCGTCGCGTCTGACGGAGATCACCGCGGCACTGGAGCGCAACGAAAAGGCTGCCGCCCAGGTAGGGGAGCGGATCAAGATGATCACCGGTGAGCTGGCCACGACGGCGGCCGCACGACACCGGGCAGAGCAGGACCGGGCGCGTGACGAGGAAAGCATCGCCGGGGCCACGGAGCGCGACACGGCCCGGGCGTCCTACTCGGCTCTGGCCGAACGCCTGGGCGATGGCATACCCCGGCGATCCGCTGACTGCGCCGAGGCCGAGACCACACTGTCCGCCGACCTGCATCGGCGTATCGAACGGATATCCGCCCAACTCAACGGGCACAGCCTGAATCTGACTCAGCATATGGGTGCGGTGCTCAACCGCTGGCCCGAGTTGCGCGCCGATATGGATGCCAGCGTCGAAGCGCGCGGCGACTTCCAGTCCTTGCGAGACCGCGTCGCCACCGACGATCTACCGCGATTCGAAACCGAGTTCAAGGAGCAGTTGAACAGGAACGCCATCCAGGAGCTCGCCGGTTTCAACAACTGGCTGGGCCGGCAGGCCGCAGCCATCGACGAACGCATCGATCGCATCAACGAGGCGCTCGGTGCGGTGCCCTACAACCCGGGCCGCTACATCCGCTTGGAAAAGGAGCCCACCACCAATCAGGATGTGGCGCTGTTCCGTTCGGACCTACGCAACCTGACAAACGACACCCTGGCCGTCGACGGCGATCAATACTCCGAGCAACGGTTCCTGGACGTGAAGCGGATCATCGAGCGCTTCCGCGGTCGCCAGGGGTACGCCGACTCGGACAGGAACTGGACCCGCCGGGTCACCGATGTGCGCAACTGGTTCGTCTTCTCCGCCTCCGAGCGCGATGACGAGACCGACGAGGAATGGGAGCACTACAGCGATTCCGACGGGAAGTCCGGTGGGCAGAAGGAGAAGTTGGCCTACACCATCCTGGCCGCGTCGCTGGCCTACCAGTTCGGTCTGGAGTGGGGCGCCGAACAGTCCCGCGACTTCCGCTTCGCGGTCATCGACGAGGCGTTCGGCCGTGGCTCGGACATGTCGACCCGCTATGCCCTGGACCTGTTCGGCACCCTCGGACTGCAGCTGCTGATCGTCACCCCGTTGCAGAAGGTGCACGTCATCGAACCGTATGTGAAGGCCATCGGCATCGTCGACAACCCGAGCGGGACCTATTCGCGACTGCAGACGATGACCATCGAGGAGTTCCGCACCCGCCGCGATAATTCACGCACATGACCCCCGGGTGGAGCACACCTGAGGATATCGCCGCGAGGGTCCGGCGCCGGTGGGACGACGGCTCACTGCTGCGTACCTTCGCCGCCGGGGCACCATGGGAGCCAATCGTCGTGGTGCTGCGCGGACCCAAACCGGCGCAGATAGGTGACGATATCGGTGCCGTCCGCGACTGGGTCACCGCACTGGACACCGGCCGGCGTAGTGACACCCGGTACGGCCTGGAGTGGAAGTCGGTGGGCGGTCGGCAGATCGGCCGCAACCAGCTTCCACATCGCGCCGTGGTGTCCAGTTACCAACAGGCGTGGGCGTTGCTGGGGACGCAGTCCGTCGTCAATCGGTTCGGCGAACTGCTCACCCTTGTCCAACAACACCCACCCCTGCATGCCTGGGCCGTCGCGGCACCGCATCGCGTGTTGGCTTTGCAGCCCGAGATGGCAAGGCTGATCGCCGCCTACGAGTGGCTGGACACCCATCGGGACTCGCGAAAATACCTGCGCGAGATCAGCGCACCCGGGGTCGACACCAAGTTCGCCGAGCGATACCGATCGGATCTGGCAGACATGTTGGGGGTGTCACGTACCTCCTTTCTCGACGACCTGGGCCTTCGGACCAAACCGGCCATGGTCCGGGTCCGATTCGGGCCGACGCTGGGATTACCTGCCCCGCTGACCGAGATCGCGGCACGTGCCGATGAGCTGGCTGCGCTGCCCCTACGTCCCCGGACCGCGGTGATCGTCGAGAACGAGATCAGCTATCTGAGCGCCTCGGTACCCGAGGATGGTGTTGTGCTGTGGGGTAAAGGTTTTGAGGTCGACCAGGTGGGCAGAATGCCGTGGTTGTCCGATGTCGTGGTGGCGTACTGGGGTGACATCGACACTCACGGCTTCGCCATCCTCGACCGACTGCGCGCCTGGCTGCCGACGACGCGCTCGGTGCTTATGGACCGCGAGACGCTGCTGGCGCACCAGGACAGGTGGGTTACCGAGGATCGACCGGCGCGATCGGCCCTCACCCGGCTGACGCCCTCCGAGCTGGCTCTGTATACCGATGTGGTCGAAGACCGACTGGCCGAGCGGGTCCGGCTGGAGCAGGAGCGGATCGACTGGCGGTGGGTGGAAGATCGGCTTATGTGTGTATATTAGTGTGTATGGCGAGGGTGAACGTGTATCTCCCCGATGACCTGGCCGAACGAGCACGAGCTCACGGCCTGAACGTGTCGGCGCTGACGCAGGCGGCGATTCGTGCCGAGCTGGAGGACTCCGCCACCGACGTCTGGTTGGACGGGCTGTCCGGCGGCGCGGCCGCAGCGCGGCACGCGGATGTCGTGGCCGCAATCGACGCCGCGCGTGCCGAATTCGAGTCGTGAGCGTGCCGACACCGCCGGAGCACGTGGTTGTCGACGCCAGCGCCATGGTCGATCTGCTCGCCCGCACCGCCGACCGCTTCGGCGCGGTCCGCGCGCGGCTCGCCCGCACCGTCATGCATGCGCCGGCCCATTTTGATGCCGAGGTCTTGTCGGCTCTGGGCCGACTGCAACGCGCCGGTGTGGTCACCGTGGCCGAGGTTGATGCAGCACTCGACGCGCTGAGTCGGGCGCCGATCACCCGGCACGGTCTGGATTCTCTGATCGTCGGCGCGTGGGCTCGGCGGGATTCACTGCGCCTGACCGACGCGCTGTATGTCGAGCTGGCCGACAACCAGGATCTTGTGCTCCTGACCACCGACGAACGGCTTGCCCGCGCGTGGCCGCAGGCCGAGGCAATCAGCTGAACTGAATCACCCGGTCGCCTCGAACCCCGGCCCCCGCAATGGTTCCCCGAACCGCGCCCGCAGCGCCACCAACGGATCGATGGTCCGGATCGCGATATCCATCCGCTGCTCCAGGGTCCCGGTCAACAGCACCCAGGAATGCCCGGCCGCGGTCAACGCATCGATGAACCAACCCGTCATCGCCGCCCGCACCGCCAGGTCGCCCTCGCGCATCCCGTCGTCGTCCCAGGGCACACCCTCGTGATCGGTCACCAAGTACACCGCCCGCGGCGGCACCGCCGTCCACGGCCCACCGGACGCATCATCGAGGTAGCGCCGCTTCCACACCCCGGTCGCGAACGCATCGGTGTCGCAGATCAGGACCGGGCCGCCGGCCCGCGCCGCGGCCTCCTCGCGGCGGGTCTGCTCCGGACCGATCACGTCGAAATCCTCAGCGGTCCAGATCAGTTCATCCACCGCAGCTCCGGACGCCATCTTCAGAGCGGTGTATTCGCGGCCGTACTCCGGCACACACAACGCGCCATAATGCGCCGCCAACCGCTGGGCGACCGTCGTCGTTCCCGTCGACTCGGCGCCCACCACAACAACCCGGCAGGTCAACCCGGCCCGCGTCGGCGCCGCCAACTCAACCCACCGCCCGGCCAGATCGCGGCGCACCGACGTCGAACTGCCCGACCGTTCCAACGGCACCGCCTTCGCGTCGAACCACCGCGCCAATTCGGTGCAGTAGTCATCCCCACTGAACACCGCGTCGACGGCCGCCGGCCCGATCCCGGCCCGCATGATCGCGACCTGCGCGGCCCACACCCGCTGATCCGTCACATCCATCGGGGCATCACACCGGATTCCGGCCACCCGGACATTCGCATCGCCGGCATGCTCCTCCCGCATCCACGTCACCCGATCCGCCAACGGGATGGTCTCGACGGCCGACGCCATCACCAGCACCGTGAACTCGTCGCATCTAGCGGCAGCCGCGCGGATCGCCTCGTGATGCCCGATGCGCGACGGATAGAACTTCCCGATCATCAACCCGTGCCGAAACCCCCTCACACCGCCACCCTTTCACGGGACCGGCTCCACTCCCGCAACCCGAGCACACACATCACCAGGAACAGCGCGTACACCGCCGCCGTCAGCGACAGACCCTGGCTGAGGTAGAGCGGAATGTAGATGCAGTCCGCGGCGATCCAGAAGAACCACGTCTCGATGCGCCGGGTGTTGAGCAGGAACTGCGCCGCCAGCGCCAGGCAGGTCGTCAACGCATCCCAGAACGGCACCGACCCCTGCACTGCCACCAGGATCACGTGCAGCGCGCAGGTGCCGAACACCACGAACGCCACACACCCGGCCAGCACCCGCCACCCAGCGCGGCGCACCACGATCTCGTCGTCGGTGACACGCCCGGACTGCCACTGCCACCACCCGATCGCCCCGAGCGCGATATAGAACCAGCTGCAACGCCGCGCCGGCCCACAGCTGCGCCGAGCTGAACAGCACCAGGAAGAACACGCAGTTGGCAATGCCGACAGGGAAATTCAGGATGCTGCGCCGCACCGTCAGCGCCACGCACAGGCCGCCGGTGACAAAGCCGAGCAGCTCGGCGGTGCTGATCTGATCGCTGCCGATGCTGAACAGCACCGCATTCAAACCATCGATCATGATGTCCCTCCCAGTCGCTTCAAGGCGTCGCGGAACGCCGGATTCGGATCCGCGTGCGGCAGCGCGGCCAGCACCGCCCGCAACGATTCGTCCATCCCGACGGTGCCGGCCCCGTAGAGCGCCGCCACGGTCGGGGTGCGGCTGAGCGCCTCGACGCAGTGCAGCAACACGGTCCGGCCCTGCGCACGAAGCGCTTTCACGGTGGCCACGGTGTCGCGCAGGACGTGATCTAGGTGCGGATTCTCGTCCGGATCGGCACCGTCGATCAGACGCACCTCGACATGCGGCATGCCGACGGGCACGTCCGCATCGGCGACCCGGCACAGCGACACCACCGCATCGACACCGTCGGGCAGATTGCGCAGCGCCCCGATACCGCCGATCAGCAGACCGTCGTCGAACGGGTGAGGGACCAGCGCGTCGACGGAGTACCCGGCATAGCTCGGGTTCGGCGAGCCGCCGTGCGCCAGACCGACCAGCCCGCGGGCCGTCAGCCCCGGCCACCCGTGGAGCAGCGCCCGCCACTGCAGCGGCACCGCCGAAGCCCCATACGCCGCGCCGAGCAGTCCGCCGGCGATCGCGGCGACGGTATCGGTGTCGAACCCGGCACGCACCGCCGCATCCAGTCCGTCGCGCAGGTGCGCGGGCCCGTGGCCGCCGCACCCGTGGATCGCCGACCATGCAGCCTGCAGCGCGGCGACCACCCATCCGTTGTTCGGGATGTCGGCCGGGCAGACCCGCTCGGCCTCCTCGATGCGCTGCGCCCACAGCCCCTGACGCGAAGAATCCAGGTGGCCCAAACCGATTCGCACATCCAGATCGGTGGTGAGCACCGCGTGCCGGATCGCGCAGCACCACAGCACGCAGGCGTCGGCGGCATCGGGGTCGAAGTGGGTGAGCTCGCTGATCGCTCGCGCCGCGGCCACCATGGCATCCTCGTCGTCGAGGTAGGCCAGCGCGACCGGGGCGGTGCGCATCAGCGACCCGTTGCCGGCGGTGCGCCCGGTATCGGCATGGTGTGCGGCCGAGGCTGCCCGCGCCTTGGCAGCGGTGATCGGCCCGCCGCGCGCGGCCGCGGACAACACCGCACGGGTCTGGATGCCGACATCCTTGGCAGTGCGCGACCATTCGTACCAGCGGGCCACCAGGGCGTCCTGCACCGCTTCGTCGCGCAGGTCGTCTCCGGCGAGTTCGGCGATGGCGACGGCCATCGCGGTGTCATCGGTCCATTCGCCGGGTTCCCAACCCCCGCCGCCGGCCATCTCGACCGGCAGCTCGGGGCCGCGCGGCGGCTGGAACTCGTACGGCGCGCCCAGGGCATCGCCGGCGGCGGTGCCCAACAGGAAGCCTTCGATGCGATCGTGACGTGCGGTCATGGCATCCCCTCCCATTTTGCGCGAAACTGCGCTAATTAATGGTTGACTGTACGCTGTGGCACTGACATGGACAACGGAGATGCGGTGAACAGCAGCGGACGGGCCCTGACGGACTATCCGCGGCCCTCGGTCGCCGTGGACACCGCGGTGCTGACCCCGGATCCCGAAATCGGTTTGGCGGTTCTGCAAGTCCGGCGCCCGCAGGGTCGCGGCTGGGCGCTGCCGGGCACCTTCCTGCACGAGCGGGAAACCCTCGCGATGGCCGTCAGGCGTTCACTGCGCGACAAGGCCGGCGTCGAGGGGCTGGCGCCACGCCAGCTGCATGTGTTCGATGCCCTGGGTCGCGATGACCGTGGTTGGGTGCTGTCGGTCGCCCATGTCGCGGTCGTCGGGCCCGAGCGACTCGCGGGCCGCCTGGCGTCCACCCGGCTGGTGCCGGTCACCGCGCCCGGCCGGCTGGTGTACGACCACACCGAGATCATCGGCCGCGCGGCACAGGAGGTCCGCGCCCGCTACGGCACCGCCCCGGACCCCGACGGGCTGCTCGGTGCCGAGTTCACCCTGCGCGATCTGCGCCTGGTCCACGAACTGGTGGCGGGAGAGACGTTGCAGCGCGACACCTTCCGCCGCGCGATGGAGGCGCAGCTGACGCCGACCGGGCAGCGGGTTGCCGTCGGACGGGGGCGGCCGGCCGAACTGTTCCGGCGCCGAGCGGCCATTCGATCACACTGACGCGCAGCCTTACGGCGCCTCCCCGGCCTCATTGAATGGACAAAGGTGGCTGTGCTTGGGCGTCTACCACTCGTGCTCGCACAATCGGCATACCCAGTCAGTCGGCATTACACAGCAGCCCTGCGGTGCCTCCCACGGTGCGTACCGCATCGGGAAGGCCGGCATCCCGTACCAGGCGTTCGCGGTGCGCCGGCCATGACATTACGGACAGCGTGGATGCCGGGAGAACCGGTAGTCCAGGAAGTTGGTGAAGTCCCGATCGGCCATGCTGCGTTGGCATTCGGTGCACAGGGCCGCCGGCCAGTCGTTGTTGCCCCCGACGGTGCGTACCTGTACCGCGTCCCGGCCGGCCGCGGTCTGCAGATCGAACTCCGCCCAGCAACCCGTGCACCGGCCCTCGGAGGTCAGCAGCGTTTCCGCCGCCGCCAGCGTCGAATGCCCGAACACCGGCGTGGTGTCGCGCCAGCGGTGTTTGTCCAGCACCGCCAGGAGCGCGCCGACACGGTCGCCTTCAAGGACGTCGTCGGCGGGCAGTGACCAGCCCATCGCGGTCTCGATGTCTGTCAGCGGGACGACCGAGTGCGGCGGGCCGGCGGTGGCGAGGGCTGTGAGCACCAGTCGCGGTGCGCTGTCGATCACGACAACGGTGGCGTCGTCCGTTGATGGCCACGGCTGTAGCGGCGCCCCGAGCAGCGCAAACACCGCGTCGCGCCACGGCGACCCCACCACAACCAGCACCCGCGCCGGCACGTAGTCCTGCGTCATCGAACCTCCCGGGCCAGAAGCTACCGGTCGCCATCGACAGCGATCTTCAGCGGCGGATCGTCCTCGGCGGTCGCCGTCGCAGGCAATGGGGCGGTGGTGCATACCGGGAACCGGCGGCCGCTGATCGCGTTGGCGGTGTTCGGCGGGTTCTTCCTGATGGGTTTGGTGGCCCAACATCCTTGGCTGCTGGTCGTTCTCGTGGTGATCGGCGTGCTGGCCGGCGCGGGATTCTGGGCGTTGAAGGCCGCCCAGCAGCGCGAGGAGCAGCAGCGCGCCGAGCAGTTCCAGCGCGACATGCTCGCCCAGCGCGCCGATCGGGAGGACCGGCTGTTCCAACAGGGTGACCCGCGCGGTGTGCACGGCCAGTATCTGCCGCCGGAGATGTCGTGACGGTGCCGCTGCCGCAAGCGCGTGACCGACCGGTCGATGTGGCGCTCGCGTGTCCGCGTCCGATAGAGACTGTTGCAATCGATGTGTCGGCTGTGGACTTCGGCATCCAATGCGTGGCGCTCGGGGACGGGTGGTCGCGGTCGACGGTATCAGCGGTTCCCAACGTCGAGGTGGCAGTGCTGGATTCGATTGCTCGGATCATTGCCGAACGGGCCGGGCGACGCGTTCGATTCGTCGTCAAGCTACCGCGCTCCAGTCCGCTGTGGCAGCACACCGATGAGATCGCCGGCGATGTCCGGGATTGGTGGATCGATCGTCCTGACCACGCAGACCAACCAATGCTTGATGCCGCAGTCGCGATGCGCGAGCCGCACGCGCCCGCGCCGCCACCGCTGGTTCCATTGTTGGACGGTGTGCCGATGGTGATCGCGACCGATGGATCGGTGCGTGACATGCACGCGGGATTCGGTTGGCTCACGTCATCGGGTGAGTACGGTTTGGCCAACTACCGTTCGCGCTCCCGCACGGTTGGGACCGAACCGGTCCTCGTCGCCGAACTGTGCGCGATCGGCGATGCGGTGTGCCAACTGCCGGGACGTCGACTGACGATTCTCTGCGATAACCGACGCGCCGTAGACATGGTCAGGCGGTGGATATCCGGCGATCCGGTGCTGCCGGTGAACTACCCGACGCCGGTGTCGGTCGAGCGGGCGCTGCATGTGTTCCGCCGACGCATCTACGCCGACGGACCACGGCTGGAAATCGGTTGGGTGCGCGGGCATTCGGGACATGCACTGAACGAGGGCGCGGACGCCCTCGCGCGATTGGCGTCGCGTCAGCGGCGGGGCGACAGCGATCTGCGAGGTGATGGGTATGCCCGCCGAGCCGCGGGTATCGCGGAGGCGTTCGCCGCGGAGTTCCGCCGCGCCGGCGCGTTGACCGGATAGGGCGCGGTGGGTTGTCGGAATCTGGAGGCACAATGCGTCTGAAAGTGCGGTACTACGGGCAGTGTCACTTCTTTAGTGCATTGCCGCCCCGAGTTCCGGACGGCACCGGAGTCGCAACTGCGTACCGATGCGGTACACGTTCCATGCGTTGGTTCCCGAGATATGGAAGTTCGATCAGGACATTCTCGATAATCTGATTCCATGGAGGTGACGATGGATTCAAGAGGGCGGATCGTCGTCCCCAAGCCACTGCGTGACGCTTTGGGCCTCGTCCCAGGCGCCACGGTCGATGTTTCGGTCTACGGGAGCGGGCTGCGCATAGTCCCAGGCGGCCGGACTGCACGAATAGAGCAGGGTTCGCACGGTCGGCTTGTCGCCAAAGCTGAAACGGTTATCACGGACAACGTGATGTTCGACCTCATCGACTCACGGCGGAGTTGAGTGCCGGATAGGTCTTGGACATCGGCCACTATCCCAGCCGGCGAGCGCTTCCTCGGGCAGCGGAGCGTCGAAATCCGCGGGTACCTGTAAGTGTGGCGGCTGGCCGAATACTCGCGGGGATGTAGCGACCGGTACAAGCTTGGCGACCGGGCGCCCGTGGCGGGTGATCGTGACGGACTCCCCGGTGCGCTCGATATCGGCCAAGATCTGATCGAGCTTGTTCTTGGCCACCGAGCTGGTCACGGTGGTGTACACGAATCTACGTTAAGCCACTTGCGTCAGCGGGACCAGCGGTAATTCCTACGTCCATGTCCGAGCAGTACTACCCGTAGTACCGCTTCTACAGGTGCATTGTCGCCTCAAATTCCGGACGCGATGACGGAGCCAAGAACGTCCAGTCACCGCCGTAACGCGGCCCGTGCCAACGCCGCCGCGGCCGGGCTGACCATATCCTCGTCGCGAAAGCTGCGTGGTCGGTCGGCAACGTTTATCAGCAGATCATGGGCGGGTAATCGGTGAAACAGCCACGTCGGCACCCGGTCGTAGTCGGTGAGCCGCCAACCGAAGGCGTCCATCGCGGCGGCCGCCATCTCGAGATTCATCCGGCCGTCCGCAGCACCACCGGCCTGCGTCAGCAGCAAGATCGTCGCGTGCCGCTCGAACGAGCCCTGTTCCGTAGGCACCAGCCGCGACGCCAGATGCTGCCACAGCACCGCGGGATCGTTCCGCGCCTTCAGACCGACCTTGGTCGTCAGCAGCGCCCCCTTGTGCTTTCGGAGCAAGCCGAGCGATTGCAACATCTCGCGAAAGCGCAGCAGCGGTTCACAATTCACTTCCCGATTGTTCTTGCCGATCCAGTCACCCATGGCCGGCACCATCGCCGATGCGGCGACCACGTCCTCGGGCTTCATGTAGCTCGCCGACGTCAAGGGAATCCCACCGTCGGCGCCGCGATCGAGAAACCATTGGAAGGCAGCCACGTTGGCTCGCAGCTCCGCATCGTCCGGGATCGTCGGGCCGGACCCCAGCAGCGGTAGGCACGCCGCAAAATCAGAGTTGACCGGGCCGGCCCGCAGCCGTCCGATCAGGAACATGACATCGGGATGCACCCCATCGGTGAGCGCGGTGAAACCCGGCCCCTGCAGGATGTTGTTGTACCACTGCTTGTCGAACAGCGCGGGGTCATCGAGGAGTCGCGCCAACTCGGCGCCGTCGGTCACGCCCCCGCAGTCTTCCGGCGGACCGGCCCGCTCACCGTCGACCACCATGACGGCGGGGTAGGGGCCCAGCGCGGTGAAGGCCTTCTCCGATTCCAGCGTGACGTCCCAACTGTCGCCGTAGTCGTAGACGTAAGCCAGCCGGAAACCGGGGTGCGTCAGCACCGCGCCGATCGAGACCTGCTCGACCGGCAGGCCCTTGTCGCCCTCGGCGATGTCCGCGGCGCAGAGCAACTTGTGGCTGCCCGGCTCGAACGGCCCACCGCCGACGGAGAAGCGGTACAGATGCCGGTTCTCCCAACCGAATACCGTCTGCAACACCAGATGCACCAGATCCAACGGTAGGTCGGCCCGCAGATCCACCTGCCGCCAGATCGGCGGTGACGACCCGTCCAACTTGACCCGGACCCGCAAGATATCCGTCACGTCGACCTCCCGCACTGGGTTGGAAACACCGTCCCACTGCCCACGGCGTTCATACCACGGGCCGCCTGGGCAGACCTCCATCGGAGGGCATAGGCGATACCTCCGTAGCGATTTCTACCGTGTCTATCTAGACTTCTACCCATGGGGCTCAATATCAAGAACGAGCGCACCGCGGAACTCGTGCGTGAGCTCGCCCGCCGCACCGGACTCAGTCAAACGAGTGCAGTCGAGGAGGCTGTCCGCGCCAAGCTCGCCGAGATCGACGGAGTACGGGGCCGGGCTGCGCGCCGGACGCAGGTCGACGAGCTGCTGTCTCACCTGACTCTCACCGCGCAACAGAAGCGCCAGATCCGCACGGCGCAGGACGATCTCTACGACAGCGACGGGTTGCCCAGGTGATCGTCGACACGTCGGCGATCGTGGCCATTGTCCTCGGAGAGCCTGAGCGGGATCGACTGGTGGATGCCATCCTCGATGCCCCCGAGGCGAAGATCTCGGCCGCGACCGTCGTCGAGGTCGCGGCGGTCCTCGTGCGCCGGTTGGCGCCCGAGGACTATCGCCGCGTGCAACGGATAATCGATCAACTTGGCCTCAAAACCATCGCCTTCGACGCCGAGCAAGCCGCCAGCGCGGCGCGCGCCTACGGCGACTTCGGTCGCGGCAGTGGACATCCCGCCGGACTGAATCTCGGGGACTGCTACTCCTACGCACTGGCCGACGTCACCGGCGATCCGTTGCTCTTCGTCGGCGACGACTTCACCCATACGGACATCACGTCCGCCTGACCCGGACACGGACGACGCGTCGTCCCCGGCCAAACTGGGTAACCTCAAGATCACAGGAGATAGAGCAGGGGGTATCGGCGTGAGCCTCGTACTGGGTCTTTCGGTCACCTCGAAGGACATCCACGGCGAGTTGGTGGACGGCGTCACCGGCCAGGGCGATCACCTGGACCGCACCGTCCTCGACGTCGAACAAATCGAGGACTACCTGGCCAAACTGCCCGACGACCCGCTGCACGCCGTCGGCCTGACCTGGTCACATGACGCCCAGGACGAGGCCATCAAGGTCCGCGAGGCCCTCGACAGCTACAGCGGGGGAGCACCCGTCGTCCCGGTCCGCGATGTCGACGCCGCCGGCGCCCTGGCCCGCGGTATCGCCGACCTCACCGGCAACGACTTCCTGGTGGTCGCCGTCGTCGAACCCGACAGCTCCGTCGTCGCCACCGTCGACGGCTTCCAGACCCACGTCGAAAGTGTCGAGCACGTCGACGCCGACACCCTGACCGACCGCGTCCTGGCCGTGGTGCGCGCCGCCAAGCCCAGCCCCGACGCCGTCTACATCTTGGGCTCCGCCGACACCGACGACGTCGTCACTGCCCTACGTCAGGACGCCGACCGCCCCGTCATCACCGGCACCGAGGCCGACTTCGCCCTCACCCGCGGCGCCGCGCTGGCGTCCGCGCACGTGGCCAACATCCCCGAGGAACCCGAGCGAAAGTCGGGCATCACCAAGGTCGCCGCGCTGACCGTCACCCTGGTCGCGGCGGTCATCGTGTTCGTCGTCTCGCTGTCGCTCACCCTGGCCTGGCCCGACCGACCCGCGCAAGCACCCGAACCCGACCCACGCCCGCAGCTCGCGCAGAACGTCGTTCCGGCCGCGCCGCCGCCCGCCGCCCCGAAGACGCCGAAGGCCCCGGAGCTCGCCCGTCACCTCAACATCGCACCGCCGCCGGCCGCCGCCCCGGCCCCCATGGCGCCGCCGCGGCCACCGCGGATCCGCGACAACCCGATGCTCGACCGCCTGCCGTTCATCGACCGCGTCCGGTAGCCCGCGCCACCCGATGCGCATGCCGCTACGTTGTAACGCGTGAGTGTCACGCCCGCCGACCTGACCGGGACCGAGCGCGCGGTCCTGCTCGTCCTGATGGCCCAGTCCCGTCCGGTGCCCAACCCGGAGCTCATCGAATACGGCCCCAAGCTGGACAAACCGAGCCGCGACAAGCTCAACGAACTCAAACTCATCGAGTCGGACCGCAGCAGCGGCCGCTACGTGCACGATCTCACCGACCGCGGCTGGCGACTATGCCGCGACATCATCACCGCCGGCGCGCCGCCCCGCTCGACCGGGCCCGCCAAGACCCTCTACACGGTGCTGGCCGGGCTGGATCACTACCTGGGTACCGCCGACCTGAGCCTGGCCGACGTGTTCGGGGCGCCGGCCGAGCAGAGCAGTGCCGACCGGATCAGGGCCACCTACACCGCGCTGGCTCCGCGCCCGGGCGCCTGGGTAGGCCTGGCCCGGCTGCGCGCCGAACTGCCGGACCTGACCGATATCGACGTCACGCTGACCGAGCTGTACCGCAGCGGCGCCGTCAGCCTGATCCCCGAAGAAAACCAGAAGGTCCTCACCGACGACGACCGTGCCGCCGCCCTGACCGTCGGCGGGCAGGCCAAACACCTTATGGCGATTGAGGTTTGATGCAGGACGCACACCGCGAAGCACTGGCCGCGCTGCGGCTGACCTGGGCACCCACCAGCGACGACCTGTGGCGCCCGCAGGCACCCACCCACGTCAGCGGACTCAACGAACGCGCCGTCGACGATGTCATGGAGGCCTTCGAGGACGCGCTGCGCGACCCGGAATCCGCCCCGCTCGGCGTCGCCATCCGTGGCCAGGCCGGCTCCGGCAAGACCCACCTGCTCGGCCAGATCCGCGAACGGGTACAGGCCGGTGGCGGGTTCTTCTTCGTCGTCGAACTGCTGGACGCCGCCAGCTTCTGGGAGTCGGTACGCGCCGGGGTGCTGGAAAGCCTGGGGCGCCGCGGTGCCAACCGCGAAACCCAGCTCAAAGACCTGCTGTGGGAACTGTCCTCGATCGCCCACGTGTCACGCGCCGACCGTCGCGCCATCATCGGCGACGAGGACCTGGAGCGCGAAACGCTGGACGCCTTCGTCAACGCGCTGGCCAAGGCCCGCCGCGATGTCCGCGACTGCCACCAGACGCTGCGTGCGCTGGTGTTGTTGTCCGCCAACGATCTTGTCGCCCGCGATATCGGTGATTCGTATCTGCAGGGCAGCGAGGAGGACGGCACTGACGATCGGCTGCACTGGCGACTGCGCGGCACCGCGCCCTCGGCCCAGCACTGTGTGCGCGATATCGCCCGGCTCGCCGCGCTGGCCGGCCCGTCGGTGCTTGCGCTGGATCAGATCGACACCCTGCTGGCCCAGTCCTCGGCGCGCACCGGCGAGGGCACCGGCTCCGGTGACGGTGTGCTGGAACAGGTTGCGCACGGCCTGATGTCGGTACGCCAGACCATGCGCCGCACCGTTCCTGTCGTCGCGTGCCTGCCCTCGGCGTGGGAGAGCATCCGCGACCGCGCCACCGCCAGCGTGTCCGACCGCTTCCGGGTCACCGCGCCGCTGGCCCCGCTTCCCAGCGCTGAGATCGGCCGGGCCATCCTGGAACGCCGCTTCGAGGCCGCCTACCTGACCGTCGGATTCCACCCGCCGTATCCGAGCTGGCCCCTGAAACCCGAGGCCTTCGAAGACGCGGCCGGCTACACCCCGCGTCAGCTGCTGATCCGCGCCGACGGCCACGTGCGGGAGTTGTTGCGCCGCAAAGAGATCATCGAGCTGACGCAGCTGTCCACCGAGCTACCGCCAGAAACCGAGACCGGTGGCGAGGAGGCCGACACCACGCAGATCGACCGGCTGTTCACCCAGTACCGCTCCCGCGCGGTCCCGGCCGCCGCGGTCGATGCCGACGGCGAGGACACCGCCGTTCCCGCACTGCTCGGCGCCGCACTGACCGCCTGGATCGCCGAACACGGCGATGACCAATCCTATGTCTGCGACCCGCCGCCCGGCTCGCATGTCGTACTGCACGCCCGGCTGCGCCAGACGCTGGACGCCGCCACCGATGACGAACGGCACTGGGCGTTTCGCGCGATCGGTGCCACCAATGCCGTCGCCGCGCAGAACCGCATCAAAAAGGTGTTGAGTGCCACCGGTTTACACAACGGCGGTGACCGGCGCAGCCTGTTCCTGCTGCGCAACAGCCCGTGGCCGTCCGGCCCCAAGACCGAGGCGCTGATCCGGGACTTCGAGACCCAGGGTGGTCGCACCCTGACCCTGTCCGATGACGACATCCGCACCATGACCGCGCTGCGCGATCTGATCGACGACGACGTCGCCGGCCTCACCGGCTGGCTGCGGGCCCGCCGGCCTGCACATGGCATCACCCTGCTGCGAGAGGCACTGAACCTCAACGGGGACACACCCACTCAGATCATCGAGGAACCCGCCGAGACGATCGACGACGGCCCCGAGTTCGGTGCCGGCAGGGATAAGATGCCGCTGGGAATCGACGTGCGCAGCCAGGCCACCGTGGCGATCGACCTGGCCGCGATGCGCAAACACGTCGCCATCTTCGCCGGCTCCGGATCCGGCAAGACGGTGCTGATCCGCCGCCTCGTCGAGGAGGCCGCGCTGCGCGGGGTGTCATCGATCGTGTTGGACCCCAACAACGATCTGTCCCGACTCGGCTCTGCCTGGCCCACCCCGCCGACCGGCTGGCGGCGCGCCGACAATGACCGCGCCCGTGAATACCTGGACAACACAGATGTCGTGATCTGGACCCCGCGCCGCTCCACCGGTCGGCCGCTGGCATTCCAGCCGCTGCCGGATTTTGCCAGCGTGCTCGACGACCACGACGAGTTCATCGAGGCCGTCGAATCCGCCGTCGCCGCCCTGGAGCCGCGCGCCCAGATCTCCGGGCAGACCGCCAAGGCCGCCCGATCCCGTGCCGTGCTGCGAGAAGCGTTGCAGGAGTATGGCCGTCGGCCTGATCCGACGCTGCCCGGGTTCATCAACATGCTCGCCGACCTGCCCGACGATGTCAGCGAACTCGCCGACGCGCCCCGGATGGCCGCCGAAATGGCGCAGAACCTTCGTGCCGCCACCGTCAACGATCCGTTGTTCGGCGGTGCCGGCACGCCGCTGGATCCCAGCGAGCTGCTGACCCCGGCCGACGGGAAACGCGCCCGGGTGTCGGTGATCAGCATGATCGGGCTGCCCTCGGATGAGCAGCGGCAGAGCTTCGTCAGCCGGCTGCAGATGGCGTTGTTCGCCTGGATCAAACGCAACCCGGCCGGTGACAAACCGCTCGGCGGTCTGCTGGTGATGGACGAGGCGCAGACGCTGGCTCCGGCGCGTGGGGTCACCGCGAGCACCCGCAGCACGCTGGCGTTGGCGTCGCAGGCCCGCAAGTACGGGCTGGGGCTGATCTTCGCGACGCAGCAGCCCAAGGGCCTGGACAACGCGATTCCGGGTAACGCGGCCACCCAGTTCTACGGTCTGCTGAACTCGCCGGTGCAGATCGCCACCGCCGAGGAGATGGCCCGCGCCAAGGGCGGATTGATCAGCGATATCAGCCGGCTGCGGGCAGGCAACTTCTACGTCGCCACCGAGGGCAAGTCGTTCCACCGGATCACCGCACCGTGGTGCCTGTCGTATCACCCGGACAGCCCGCCGTCGCCGGAAGAGGTGCTGGCGCTGGCGCAGGCATAGTGGTCGTCATGCCGACCATCACCGCCGTGCACGGCGACATCACCAAGCAGAGCGTCGACGCCATCGTCAACGCCGCCAACAACGCGATGCGTGGCGGCGGGGGAGTCGACGGCGCCATCCACCGCGCCGGCGGCCCCGCGGTGCTCGACGACTGCATCAAACGGTTCCCGAACGGTCTGGCCACCGGGGATGCCGGCTGGACCACCGCCGGTCGGCTGCCCGCCCGCTGGGTCATCCACACCGTCGGCCCCAACTACTCGGCCGGTCAGCGCGACCGGACGTTGCTGTTGTCCTGCTACGCGCGGTCCTTGCAGGTGGCCGATGAGCTGGAGGCCCGCACCATTGCCTTCCCGCTGATCAGCGCCGGCATCTACGGATGGCCCAAAGGCGATGCCATCAAGGCCGCCATCGACACCATCGCCGCGGCCGAGACGAATCTCACGCAAGCGCACATCGTCGCCTTCGACACGGCGACGTTCGAGGCGGTCCGGGCACAACTGGGCTGAACGCACGTGACGCAAGTGGCTGCTGTGGCATTGCGACACCCGATTGACGCGCAGCCGTAGTGGGTACGGTCGAAAACATGGATGTGGTCAATCTTGCTTTCGAATGGACGGACACCAACAGACACTGGCTCATCGAAGTCCCCATCCGAGTGGCGGTATACATCCTGGTCGCGCTGGTCGCGCGCTTCATCGTGCACCGCATGATCGACCGCGCCACCCTCGCACGTGCGCCCAAGGACACCGGGGTCGAATCCAAGCGGCCCGCCCTGCTCAGGGGACTGCGCGACCGCGCCGGCTCCTCGTCCAACGCGGCCCGGGTCGCCGCGCGGCGCCAGCAGCGGGCCACCACCATCGGGTCGGTGCTGAAGTCGACGGTGTCGATCGTGCTGCTGGTCTGGGTGGTGCTCAGCGTCCTGAACGTGTTCGGGGTGAACATCGCACCATTCATTGCCTCGGCCGGCGTGGTCGGTCTGGCCATCGGTTTCGGTGCGCAGAACCTGGTCCGCGACTTCGTAACCGGGGTGTTCATGCTGCTGGAAGACCAGTACGGCGTCGGCGACACCGTCGATCTGGGTGAGGCCAGTGGCGAGGTGGAAAGCGTCGGCCTGCGCATCACCACGGTTCGCGATATCGACGGCACGCTGTGGTACGTCCGCAACGGCGAGATCGCCCGCGTCGGCAACATGAGCCAGGACTACGCCGTCGCCCGCATCGAGGTGCCGGTCGCTCTGAGTGCCGACATGCACCAGGCCGAGCAGGTCGCCTTGGAGGCGGCACGCGAGGCGATCAAGGACGAAACGATCGCCGCCAAGGTGATCGGCGAGCCGGAGATGCTCGGGGTGCAGTCCATGTCACCGGAACAGGTGACGCTGCGACTGACCCTGAAGACCAAACCGAACGCGCAGTGGTCGGTGCAGCGCCGGTTGCGCCGCGAGATCCTCAAGGCCTACGACGAGCACGGCATCGACCTGCCGTACGCGGCGCTGCGGCCGCCGGTTGCGGTTGGGGCCGAGGAATAGGTACCGGTTTCGGTACCAATCCAGGTACGGTGGTGTATGCCCTCGCTGAACGTGGATTTCGATGACGCCGAGATGGAGCAGATCCGCGCAGCGGCGAAGGCCGACGACCTGTCGCTGAAGAAGTTCGTGCACGCAGCGGTCATGGAGCGGGCAAGCATGCATCGGCGTCGGGTCACCGAGGCGGCCCGGATCGTGGCCGAAAGATCGGCCGAACTGAACCGCCGCCTGGCGTGACGGAATACCTCGACCGCGAGGATGTGCTGACCGCTGGGTCGATCGCGTTCGGTGCCGAGCTCGCGGTCCGGGACTACGGCTTGCTCGACGCCGCTGGTGCCCGCCCGCAGGCGACGGTTTTCGGCGTCGATGCCTACCCACAGTTGTGGGACAAAGCTGCGGCATTGCTGCAATCGCTGGCGCGCAATCACGCGCTCGTCGACGGCAACAAGCGCACCGCCTGGGCGGCGGCGTGGACTTTCCTGTTCATCAACGGCGTCGAGTTGGCACCTGACTTCGATGTGGATCGAGCCGAGGATCTGATGAACGAGGTCGCGACCGCCGACTGCGGCCTCGATTACATCGCCGAGGTACTGACGGGTTTTGCGGTTACCCGTCCGCCGCGGCCACCAACGACCGCAACTTGATCGTCGGGTTGTCCCGCTCGAAACCCTGCAGCCGCCACGGCGTCGAGAACAGCACCAACAGCACCCCGTCGGAGCGGGTCAGCACCTCGGCGGACACCTGCTTGTTCATGAACTCGGCGTCCTCGGGGTCGACGATGCGCGCCACCTGATACGGCAGCGACTCCAGCGTGATGGCCGCCCCGATCTCGGTCTCCATCCGGTGGCTGGCCACCTCGAACTGCATGGGTCCGACGGCAGCGAACACCGGCGCCTGCTCGCCGCGCTTGTCCGAGCGCAGCACCTGCACCACGCCCTCCTGGTCGAGCTGCTCGATGCCCTTGCGGAACTGCTTGTGCTTGCTGGGATCCTTGCCGCGGACCACCGAGAAGTACTCCGGCGAGAAGCTCGGGATGGGCGGAAACACCACGGGCACATCGCGATACAGCGTGTCACCGGGACGCAGCGCGGCCGCGTTGGCCAGCCCGATCACATCGCCGGGCCAGGCGTCGTCCAGCGTCGAGCGCTGCTGGCCGAACACCGACTGCGCGTACTTGGTCACGAACGGCTTTCCGGTCCCGGCGTGGGTCAGCACATCACCACGCTCGAACGTCCCCGAGCACACCCGCGCATAGGCGATCCGGTCGCGGTGCGAGGAATCCATCCCGGCCTGCACCTTGAACACGAACGCGCTGAACGGTGACGTCACCGCCCGCGGCGCCCCCTCGACATCGACGATCGCACCGGGGGACGGCGCCAGGTCGACCAGCACGTCCAACAATTGGTTCACTCCGAAGTTCAGCGCCGCCGAGGTGAACAGCACCGGCGAGGACGCCCCGGTCAGGAACGTCTCGCGGTCATAGTCCGAGCCGTCCATCGACAGAAGTTCGGATTCCTCGACGGCGGTGTCCCAGTCGTTGCCCGCGGAGTCGTGGGCCTGCTCGGCGGAGATGTGCTCCTCCGGGGCGGCGGTCGCACCACCGGCGGTGCGGGTGAACTTGATGTAGTGCCCCTTGCGGCGGTCCATCACGCCGTGGAAATCGCCGGCGATACCCACCGGCCAGGTCAGCGGGGTCGTGCGCAGCCCGATCCGCTCGTGGATCTCGTCCATCAACTCCAGCGCGTGCCGGCCGGGGCGGTCCCACTTGTTGATCACCGTGATGATCGGGATGCCGCGATGCTTACACACCTGGAACAGCTTCAACGTCTGCGGCTCAAGGCCTTTCGCGGCGTCGATGAGCATGACCGCGGCGTCGACGGCCGTCAGCACCCGGTAGGTGTCCTCGGAGAAGTCGGCGTGACCGGGGGTGTCGAGCAGGTTGATCACGCAGTCGCGGTACGGGAACTGCAGTGCGGTCGAGGTGATCGAGATACCGCGGGCCTTCTCCATCTCCATCCAGTCAGACACGGTGGACTTGCGGCCCGCCTTGCCGTGGATGGCACCGGCCTCGTTGATCACCCGGGCATGCAGCGCCAGCGCCTCGGTCAGCGTCGACTTACCGGCGTCGGGGTGGCTGATCACGGCGAAGGTGCGCCGCCGGGTCGCCTCCTCGGCGACCTTGGCGGCGGATTTGGTCTCGGCGGTGGTGACGGCGTTCTCGGTCATAACACTTCCGATGATATTTGCCCAGGTCGGTAATCCGATAATCGCTAGAAATCGGTCCCGGCGCTCACGCTTTCCCAGGCGGCGATCTCGGCGGCCCGGGTGTCGGCGACCTGCCGATACAGGGTCAGCGCGTCGTTGCCGAGCAGCAGGAAGCCCGGCGGTTGTGCTGACTCGACCGCGGCGATGATGGCGGCGGCGGCCTTGACGGGATCACCGGTCTGGGTGCCGTGCACGGTGTTGTTCTCCTTGCGGCGCTTCCCAGCGGTCTCGGCGTAGTCGGCGATCGGGGTGGCCGACTGGGTGAGTGAGCGGCCGGCGAAGTCGGTGCGGAACTGGCCGGGCTCGACAATGGTGACCGAGATGCCCAGCGGTGCAAGCTCACCGCGCAACGATCCGCTGAGTCCCTCGATCGCGGCCTTGGCCGCCGCGTAGTACCCGGACCCGGCCGGGGTGATCTGCGCGCCGATCGAGGAAACGTTGACGATGGCCCCGGAGCGGCGGGCCCGCAGCCCGGGCAGCACGGCCTTGATGGCATTGACCGTGCCGAAGAAGTGGGTGTCGAACAGGGTGCGGATATCGGCGTCGTCACCCTCCTCGACGGCGGCCCGGTAGCCGTACCCGGCGTTGTTGACCAGCACGTCGACGCCCGAGAACCGGTCTTCGGCCTGCTGGACCGCATCGTTGATCTGCCCGACGTCGGTCACGTCGAGCGCGACGGCGAGCACCCGGTCCGGGGTGGCATCGGCGAGGTCCTGCACCCGGCTGACATCCCGGGCGGTGACCACCGCGTTGTGGCCGGCGGCGATGACCGCTTCGGCAAGAGCACGTCCGAGTCCGGTGGAGCATCCGGTGATGAGCCAGGTCGACATGGGCGCCAGTATGCCGGTGCACCCTGTGTGCCCCGCCGCCCACCTGGATGCCCGCTACACGACCCCGGCCCGCGAGTTCGCCGACCGCAAGGCCCAGCTGCTGGACCGCGCCGACGCGCTGGCGTACCTGAGCAATTTCGGTCAAGATCACCCCGGGTAGCCGGCTGTTTTGTCACCATCAACTGGTGCGCAAGGCGATCTCGATCGTGGCGGGTGTGCTGGTGGTGCTGCTCGTCGCTGCCGTCGCGCTCAGCCCGTGGGCGTACAAGACCTATATCGAAGGCCCGCCGGACCCCGTCCTGGCCCTGTCGGCCGAGACCAGGCCCGCGAGCACTGGCATCGACGGATCCTGGGTGGTGCAACCCGGCGGGGTGGCCGGCTACCGCGTGCAGCAGGAACTGTTCTGGCAACTGGTCGACGTCACCGGCCGCACCGATGCCGTCACCGGCCGCGTCGATGTCGTCGAATCCCGTTTGCAGTCAGCGGAATTCACCGTCGATGTCGCCACCTTCGACTCCGGGCGGCCGGGCCGCGACGAACGCTTCCGCAGCACCGACGCGCTGGACACCGCGACCTTCCCGTCCGCCACGCTCGTCGTCAACACCCCGCTGGACCTGTCGGTCATCCCCGATGACGGCAGCCCCGTGGCTCTGGACATCCCGGGCCACCTGACTCTGCACGGCATTTCCCAACCGGCCGTCGCCGCCACCGAGATCCGGCGCAGCGGCGACCGCGTCGACATCGCAGGCACCATCGTCATCCGGTTCTACGATTTCAACGTCGACCCGCCCCGGCCGTTCGCGTCGCTGCTGGAGGTGCAGCCGGTGGCCACCATCGAGTTCCTGGTGCAGCTGGCCAAGCGGTGACGCTGGCGCCCCGCCAGATTGCAGTTATCGACACAAAGTGCGGAGTAAGTGCCCCAATGACGGCAATCTCGAGCGCAGGTCAGCGCCGCCACCGCGCGAGAAACCCCGTCCGCGCTGCCGGCGCCTGCCGCCGCACATACGGCCACGGGTTGTTGCGCTCGGGCACCGCGGCCGCCCGCACCTGCTTGAGCTGGGTCCGCAGCTCGGCGCGGACTTCGTCGAGCGTCGGATCGTCCCACCGGTTGCGCGCCTCCCCCGGATCGCCGGTCAGGTCGTAGAGCTCCCACTGATCGTCGAGCACATCGCTGCGGTAGCGCTGCGCCCCGCGCCCGGTGTAGGCCAGCTGCCGCACCCCCGGCTCGGTCCAGGTGCCCGGATCGTCGAAGGTGCGCACCAGCTTCCACAGTCGACCGTCCACCCGCGCCACCAACCCCTCGAAGTTGCCGGCGACATCAACGGGCACCCGGATCCGCAGCGGCGCAGGAGGATTCACATCACGGCCCAGCTGTCGCGCCAGACCCGACGCCCCCGAATCGCCCTCCAGCACATTGTCGCGGGTCAGCAGATACACCGCACGGTCCTCATCTGCCGGCGCGCCGTCCACCACCGGCATCAGATCCCGGCCCGGCAGCGGATGCACCTCGCTGAACTCGGCCGCCAACTGCGCGGCCACCGCCGGCACGTCCACCCCGGCCGCGCCGAGCAGCGTCGGCACCAGATCCACATGGGAGGTCGGCGCATCGACCACCCGGGCCGCCGTCGCCGCGGCACCGGTGCGGGCGATGACAAACGGCACCCGGGTTGCCTCGTCGTACAGGTTGAACCACTTCTGGTGCAGCCCACCGTGCGCGCCGAGCAGCTCTCCGTGGTCTGAGGTGCGCACCAGCACCGCCTCGGTCGACCCCGCGGTGACGGCGCGGCGCACCCGGTCCAGCGGGCCGTCCACCTCGGCGTGCAACCGGTAGTACAGATCGCGGTACTCCTGCGCCTTGGTCCGGTAGGTGCGGGCCACCGCGCGGGTCGGCCCGTACCCGGAGTAATAGGCATCGCGGAACGCGGCCTGCGCGGCCGGCTTGTCGTGCAGATCCTCACTGGCGGTCGGTGCCGCGGGCACATGCGGGGGAGTCGCTCGCGTGAGCTGCGGAGTCCGCCGCGACCACGCCGGAAACAGCACGATGTCATGGGGATTGACGAAACTGGCCACCAACAGGAACGGTTTGAGCGCCGCGGCATCACCGGCCCGGCGGCGAGCGTAACGGTCTTCCAGCCACGTCACGATCCGGTCGGCGAACAGCGGGTCACGCCGAAAACCGCTGTTGGCCATCAACGCTCCGTGTGGCTCCGGTCCGACCCAGCCGGAGAACCCGTACGGTGCCAGCGGATCGGCATCCAGGTAGGCCTGTACGGCTTTCGCGTCGACATTGCCGTCGTCATCGTTGGTGGCCAGGATCTTGCCCGTCACCGGATCGGTCAGATCGGCATGCGAGATATGCCATTTGCCGTCGTAGTGGGTGTCGTATCCGGCTGCGCGGAACCAGTTTCCGAGGGTGGGCACCTCACCGCGGCGCAGCCAGCGCAACCGGGAATCGTCATACCGTTTACCCAGCCCGTCGGTCTGGGTGACCCCGTGCAGGTCCGGGTATTGCCCGGTGAACAGCGTCGGCCGGCTCGGCACACAGGCCAGCGATCCGGTGTAGTGCCGGGTGAAGCTGACCCCGTTTTCGTCGAACCAGCGCCGCCCGGTCAGCACCCGCTCCCGCCAGGCCAGCACGTCGGCCGACTCGTAGGGCGGCACGGCGCGTTCCTCGTCGGTCATCAGGATGACGATGTCGGGGTTTCCCATGCGTCACATCCAACACCGAATTGTTGGGATCGGTAGCGAATGCGGCTCGCTGTACTTGTGCCATGACGCAGCCGATGTGGCGGCGCACCACGAAAGGAAGCAGACATGAACCTGATCCCCGCCCAGCTGCAGGACCTGACCAAGCGCGTCGAGCGCACCCCCGCCCTGGTCATCGCCATCTTCGCGGGCCTGAGCGTGCTCTGGTCGATCTACCGGCTGTTGTGGCTGGTGTACGCCGGTTTCGCGCTGTCGAGCTTCGGGCTGTCGCCGATCTCGCTGATCATCTCCTTCGTGGTGTGGATCGCCGTCGCCGCGGCGTCGGGCCTGGTGGCATTCGCCTTCTGGACCCGGTACTCGACCGCGGAGCAGTAGCCGGGGGAGCGCGCCGGCGGGAGACTTCGGTTTCCCGCCGGCGTCGTTTTCGGCAGAATCGGGTGATGCCGCCCACGCCGCCCGGACCGCCGCCACCGGACCCGCCGCGCGACCCGGCCACGCGTCGGCTCCCGCTACCGCCCAACCCGAATTCGCCGACCCAGCGCATCCCGCGGCCCGAGCCGCCCACCCAGCAGATCCGGGTGCCCGAACCGCCCACCCAGCAGTTCCGGGTGCCGGACCCGGCGACCCGCAAGATCCCGGTGCCGCCCCCGCCGCCCATCCCGCCGCCACCGCTGCAGAACCTGCCGCCCGGCCCGCAGCCACCCGAACCGCCGGCCAAACGCAACCGGCAGACCCTCGTGCTCATCGCCGTCATCGTGGTCGCCGCGCTGATCGGCAGCCTGGCCGGCGCCGAACTCTATGCCCGGCACCGGGCCGACGTTGTGCTGTCGGCCATCACCGACTGCCTGGTCGAGGACACCGCCGAGGCCTCGTTCGCGGTGAACCCGCCGTTTCTGTGGCAGTACCTGACCGACAACTACGCCGATATCGCGGTGGTCACCACCGGCGACCGGGTCCAGGCCGCCAAGGGGATGACCGCCGACGTCACGCTCAGCGATATCGACTTGGCCGAATCCGCCGACTCCAAGGGCACCATCGGATCTGTGCGGGCCATACTGTCCTGGACCGCGGACGGGATCAAGCAGACCGTCGCCGAGAATCTGCCGGTCGTCGGTGATCTGGTCACCGGGGTACGCACCGACGCGGCCGTGGGCACGTTGATCCTGGACGCGAGCGGGGGAACGACGATCACCGCCAAACCTGAGGTCCGCGACGGTGGCCTGCAGCTTGTTGTGCAGGATGTCGCCGGGGTGTTCGACAAGGACACCGTGCAGACCGCCCTGGACGGGCTGACCACCCAGCTGAACGACAACTTCCCGCTCGGCATCAAGGCCGACAGCGTCGAGGTCACCGATACCGGTGTGGTCGGCACATTCTCCAGCACGGATGCCACCATCCCGTCCGGGGACAGCGACCCCTGCTTCGCAGACCTATAAACGGGACAGGCTCCCCACCACGGTGAAATCCGGTTGCACGATCACGGTCTGGCCGCGCAGCCACCGGGGGGTGTCTCCCGACACGATCTGCGCGCGTCCGCTGCCGGATCTCAGTGCACAGGCACGGTCGGCCGCCTCCTGAGCCGCGACATCACCGCTGTCCAGGTGCGATGACATACCGAGCGGTCGGTGTGCTGCGACAGCACCGGGATGTACAGCCAGCCCATGCCCCGAAGGAACTCCGCCGTCCGGATGATGTGGGCGCACTGCGCGTCGGTCAGGTCGCAATCGACGGCGACCTTGAGGTCGGACCATCCCATGGCGACCACGCTGTCATCCCAGCCGTCGAAGATGCGAATCTGGAAGTGGGTGGGGCGAATTCCGTTGTCATGCAGCAGCAGCCGGACCCTCGTCTGTTCCGGCGTTGTCGCGCGCGGCTCGACGTCCAGCAGCGTGTCGCCGGCCGTGCTGATGGCGCGGGTGCCCCGGTACCGCTCGGCCAGTTGCCAGATGCTGTCCATGCTGATTCCTGTTGCCGCCATGAACGGCTCGAGCAGCGCGACGGCCGTGAGGGCCGCGCTGCCGACGATGGGTTCGCGGCTCGTGTTCCATGCCATGAGGTCATCGTGGGCGCGGGCACCGACATTTCGGTGCGCGCGTGGATGCCGGGCCGTGGATAACCCATCCGGGGTTCCGGCCCAGATAGGACTCGTGATGCTCTGACGAGATCGACACCGGGGTCGCGGTTTGGTGTGGAGCTCGTGGAATCCACGACCCTCAGGTCGATCTCGTGCCGAGTTCGATCTGAAGGTTGCGCATTCTGGGCCGTGGGTCGGTAATCGCGACCGTGAGGTCGATCTCGTCAGAGCGTCTCGTGGGCGTCTCGGTTCCAGACCCCGGGGGCACCTATCAGTGAACACTTTTCGAAATCTGCCTAGTCGGGGTGTGTGGACCTGTTAGACACGACGGCAACGGGTCCGAAGGAGCGGGACATGTTCGATCTCAAGATCATCGGCGGGACGGTGGTCGACGGCACCGGCACCGACCGGTTCACCGGCGACATCGCGGTCAAGGACGGCAAGATCGTGGAGGTCAGACGGCGCGGGCCCGGCGATCCGACGCTGAACGGTGAGGCCGCCGAGACCATCGACGCCACCGGCAAGATCGTCGCCCCCGGGTTCGTGGACATCCACACCCACTACGACGGGCAGGTCAGTTGGGACGACATGCTGGAACCGTCGAGCAGTCACGGTGTCACCACCGTCGTCGCCGGTAACTGCGGTGTCGGGTTCGCCCCGGTGCGCCCCGGCCAGGAGCAGTGGCTCATCGAGCTGATGGAGGGTGTCGAGGACATTCCCGGCACGGCCCTGACCGAGGGCATCACCTGGGGCTGGGAGAGTTACGCCGAGTACCTCGACGTCATCGGCCGCCGTGAACTCGCCGTCGACATGGGTAGCCAGATCGCGCACGGCACCGTCCGCGCTTACGCCATGGGGGAGCGGGGCGCCCGCAACGAACCCGCCACCGCCGAGGACATCGCCACCATGGCCCGCATCGTCCGCGACGCCATCGAGGCTGGGGCGCTGGGCTTTTCGTCCTCACGCACACTGGCCCACCGCGCCATGGACGGGGAACCGGTGCCGGGCACCTTCGCCGCCGAGGACGAACTGTTCGCGCTCGGGCGGGCCACCGCGGCCGGCGGCGGCGCGGTGTTCGAACTCGCACCGCAGGGCGCAGCCGGGGAGGATATCGTCGCACCACGCAAGGAACTGGAATGGATGCGCCGCCTCGGTGAAGAGATCGACTGCGCACTGAGTTTCGCGCTCATCCAGGTCGACGCCGACCCGCAGCTGTGGCGCGAACAACTCGACCTGTCGGCCGCCGCGCACGAGGCGGGCAGCCGGCTGCACCCGCAGGTCGCCGCCCGCCCGTTCGGCATGCTGCTCGGATTCCCGGGGCATCACGCGTTCACCCACCGACCCACCTATCGTCGGCTCAAGACCCAGTGCAGTCGCGAGGAACTGGCCGCCCGACTCGCCGAACCCGCTGTCCGGCAGGCGATCTTGACCGAGGATGATCTGCCGCTCGATCCGAACGTGTTGTTCGACGGGATGTTCGCACTCGCCCAATACTCCGCGGACCGGCTGTACTCCCTGGGTGAACCGCCCGATTACGAGCCGACCAAGGACAAGACGGTGGCCGCCATCGCCGCCGACCGGGGCCAGGATGTGTTGGCCGCGATGTACGACCTGATGCTTGGCGCCGACGCATCGACCATGCTGATGCTGCCGATGTTCAACTACGCCGAGGGCAACCACGACGCCATCCGGGAGATGATGACCCATCCCGCCGGGGTGCTCGGCCTGTCCGACGGCGGCGCACACTGCAGCATGATCTGTGACGCCTCCTATCCGACCTTCCTGCTGACACATTGGGCGCGTGATCGGCACCGGGGTGCGAGACTTCCCCTGGAGTATGTGATCCGTAAGCAGTCCCACGACACCGCGCAGCTGTTCGGGCTGGCCGACCGCGGTGTCATCGACATCGGAAAGAAGGCCGACCTCAACGTGATCGACCTCGACGCGCTGACCCTGCACGCACCCCGGATGGCCTACGACCTGCCGGCCGGAGGTCACCGACTGGTCCAGGGCGCCTCCGGCTACACCGCGACCATCGTCAACGGCGTCGTCACCCGCCGCGACGGCGCGGACACCGGCGCGCGCCCGGGCCGACTGGTGCGCGGCGCCCGGTGAGGCGCGCCGCCGCCGTCGCCCTAACTCTGGCGTGGTGCGCCTGCGCACCGACGGCGACCGCCGATGTGCTCAGCCCGCTGCTGCCGCTCGTCGATGCCGCCGCCCAACGCCTGCAGACCGCTGACCCCGTCGCCGCGTCGAAGTATCTGACCGGCGGCCAGATCGAGGACCCGGCCCGCGAACAGCAGGTGCTCGACACCGTCGCGGCCGCCGCGCAGGCCCAGGGCGCCGACCCAGCATACGTACGGGAGGTGTTCCGCGACCAGATCGATGCGACGGTGTCGTTGCAGCACAGCATCTTTGCATTCTGGAAGCTCGACCCCGCCGCCGTCCCGGCCACCGCACCCGACCTGGCCGCCACCCGCGTCACCATCGACGAGCTGAACCAGACCATGGTCAGCGAGATCGCGCAGCGCTGGGACGATCTGCACGCCCCGAGCTGCCCGGCCGAACTCGCGGCATCGGTCAACGAGGCCGCCGTCAACCGCGGCCTGGATCCGGTGTACCGCCGCGCACTGGAGCACGCGACACACGATTACTGCCGCTAGAGCACCCCGAGAATGTCGTTCTTCAGCGCCTCGGCCTCGGTGCCGAACACCGCCTGCACGTTGTTGCCGACCTCGATGACCCCGGCCGCGCCCAGGGACTTCAGCCGGGCCTGATCGACCTTGGCCGGATCGGCCACCTCCATCCGCAGCCGGGTGATACAGGCGTCGACGTTGACGAGGTTCTCCCGGCCGCCGAACGCGGCGATGACCTGTTCGGTGCGGCCGGCCTCGGCGCGATCGGTCACCGCGGTCGTCGACGCGGTGCCCTCGCCCAGATTGGCAGCCTGCTCGGCCTCGAACTCCTCCTCGGGTTCGCGGCCCGGGGTGCGCAGGTTCCACCGGGTGATCGCGAACCGGAACAGCAGGTAGTAGATGACGAAGAAGACCAGGCCCATCCCGACCAACAGCGGGATGTTCTTGGCCGCCGGGGCGCCGCCGTAGAGCAGCAGGTCGATCAGGCCGGCGGAGAACGAGAACCCGAGGTGGATGTCGAGCACGTAGGCGATCGCCAGCGACAGGCCGGTCAGCACCGCGTGGATGACGTACAGCGGGAATGCCACGAACATGAAGGCGAACTCCAGCGGTTCGGTGACACCGGTGAGGAACGCCGTCAACGCCGCCGCCGACAGGATGCCGACCGCCACCTTGCGCTGTTTCTTGTTGGCCACGTGGATCATCGCCAGCGCGGCGGCCGGTAGACCGAACATCAGGATCGGGTAGAAGCCCGCGGTCAGGTGCCCGCCCGTCGGATCACCGGCGGCGAACCGGGTGAGCTCACCGGTGACCACCCCGTCGGGCGTCTCGTAATCGCCGTACAGGAACCAGATATAGGAGTTCGGGATGTGGTGCAGACCGACCGGGATGAGCATCCGGTTGGCGAACCCGTACACGAACGCACCGATCGCTCCCGCACCGCCGATGAACTGACCGAGGCTGGTCAGGCCGGCGTCGAAGATCGGATAGAAGTAGCTCATCGCGAACGAGACGAACAGGCTGGCCAGCGACACCACGATCGGTACGAACCGCCGACCGCCGAAGAAGCCGAGATACGAGGGCAACTCGATGGTGTGGTACTTGTCGAACAACCATGCCGTCAGCAGGCCGATGACGATGCCGCCGAACACGCTGTAGTTGATCTGCGCCTGTTCACCGGCCTTGTCCAGGATCCCGTCGAGCACAAACGGGGACATGGTCTCGAAGACCTTGTCCATCACCAGATAGCCCACGACGGCCGCCAAAGCCGTGGAACCGTCCGCCTTCTTGGCGAACCCGATGGCCACACCGACGGCGAACAACAGCGCCAGATTGTCGAACAACGCGCCGCCCGCGGCGCTCATGGCCTGGAAGAACGGCCCGACGACCGGGGCCTCGATACGGCCCAGCAGATCGGGTTGGCCCAGCCGCAGCAGGATGCCGGCCGCGGGCAAGACCGCGATCGGCAGCATCAGGCTCTTGCCGAGCCGCTGCAACTGTGCGAACCCCGGAATTCGCGGACTACTTTGAGTTTTCGATTTCCCGCCCATTCACCGGAGCTTAAACGAGAACGCCGGAAGCCAAGACCGTGTTCGGCGACGCTCGTAGGGTGCAACCATGACGACATCCGTTCTTGCTCCGGTGCCCGGCCGCGCGGTGGCCCTCGGCGATGTCCCTGATCCGGTGTTTTCGCAAGGCATGGTGGGTTTCGGTGCGGCGATCGACCCGCCGCACGAGGTCATCGACGCCGTCGCACCGGTCAGCGGCACGCTGCTGAAGCTGATGCCGCACGCCTATATCGTGCTGACCGCCGACAAGGTCGGTGTGTTGGTCCATCTCGGCCTGGACACCGTCGCGCTGAGCGGCGAGGGTTTCACCACCCACCTGGAACAGGGTGCGCAGGTCACCGCCGGTCAGCTGATCATCACCTACGATGTCCCGGCGATTCTGGCCAAGGGGCTCAACCCGATCGTGCCGGTGGTGATCATGGACGAGCGTGAACCCGGCAACATCGCGGTGACCCCGCCGCTGGGCGCGAACCTGGCCGCCGGTGCCGGGCTGTTCACGGCGAGCAGCTGATGGAGGTCATCATCGCGCCCGATGCGGCGACGATCGGCACCATCGCCGCGGATGCGATCGAGGCGCTGCTGGGGCGCAAACCCTACGCCGTGCTGGGGCTGGCCACCGGGTCCTCGCCGCTGTCGATCTACGATGAGTTGGCGACTCGGTATGCCGCGGGCCAACTTTCGTTCGCCGATGTCCGCGGGTTCACCCTCGACGAGTACGTCGGCATCCCCGCCGATCACCCGGAGCGCTACCGCAACGTCATCGACACGGTGTTCGTCTCCCGGGTCGATTTCGCCGACGGCGCCGTGCAGGGACCCGACGGGCTGGCCGATGACATCCCGGCGGCCTGTGCCGCCTACGAGGCGGCCATCAGGGCGGCTGGGGGAGTGGACCTGCAGATCCTCGGGATCGGCACCGACGGGCACATCGGCTTCAACGAGCCCGGGTCGTCGCTGGCCTCGCGCACCCGGATCAAGACGCTGACCACCCAGACCCGCACCGACAACGCCCGCTTCTTCGACGACGACATCGACGCCGTCCCCACACACTGTCTGACCCAGGGGCTCGGCACCATCATGGACGCCCGGCACGTCATCCTGGTGGCGACCGGCCGCAGCAAGGCCGAGGCCGTCCACCACCTCGTCGAGGGTGCGGTGAGCGCGATGTGGCCGGGCACCATCTTGCAACACCATCCACATGTCACGGTGCTGCTCGACGAGGCCGCCGCCCGCCGGCTGCAACTGGCCGAGTACTACCGCGAGACCTACCGGTCCAAACCCGACTGGCAGGGCATCTGAGTGCTGCTCACCGCTGACACCCTGCTGACCGGTGCAGAACTGTTGCGGCCCGGCTGGATTGACGTGTCGGCAGGTTCGGTACGCGCGGTCGGTGCCGGCGATCCGCCTGGGCCGGTGGATCACGCGCTGGGTGCGGTGACCGTCGTGCCGGGGTTCGTCGACACCCATCTGCACGGCGGGGCCGGTGCGAACTTCACCGCGGGCGATACCGAACGGACCGCCACCGCCGCCGGGCTGCACCGCAGGCACGGCACCACCACACTGGTCGCCTCGTTGGTGACCGCCGGTCCCGAGGAGCTGCTGCGCCAGGTGTCCGCGCTGGCCGCCGATGTGCGTGCCGGTGTGCTGGCCGGTATCCACCTGGAGGGGCCGTGGCTGTCCGAACAGCGTTGCGGTGCGCACGAACCCGCGCTGATGCGGGACCCGGACCCGGCCGAGATCGACTCGGTGCTGGCCGCCGGTGCCGGCGCGGTGCGGATGGTGACCCTGGCACCGGAACGGGCAGGCGCATTTGAGGCGATCGAGCAACTGACCGCGGCCGGTGTGGTGGTCGCCGTCGGGCACACCGAGGCGACCTATGCGCAGACCCGCGCGGCCATCGACGCCGGCGCCACCGTCGGCACCCACCTGTTCAACGCCATGCGACCGATCGACCGGCGCGAACCGGGTCCGGTCATCGCGCTGCTGGAGGATCCGCGGGTGACCGTCGAGGTGATCACCGACGGGGTGCACGTCGACCCGGCGATCTACCGGCACATCACCCAAAGTGCGGGGCCGCAACGGGTATCGCTGATCACCGATGCCATGGCAGCCACCGGCATGTCCGACGGCTTCTACGAACTCGGCCCGCTGGGGGTGCAGGTGCTCGACGGGGTGGCGCGGGTTGCCGGGACCGAGACGATCGCCGGCAGCACGGCGACCATGGATCACGTGTTCCGGTTCGCGGTCACGCACAGCGGGCTGGAGCCGGATGCGGCGCTGCAGGCGGCAGTCGCGCAGTCCTCGGTGAATCCGGCGCGGGCGCTCGGCCTACCGGATGCCCGTCTGATGCCCGGGACGGCTGCCGACCTGGTGGTGCTGGACACGCAGCTGGCGGTGACCGGGGTTCTGCACCGCGGCGTGTGGGTGGTCGGCCCGGTCTAGCGCGAGCAGCTGCCGCCCAACGCACAGGGCAGCACGGCGTCCATCCAGCCGTGGTTGTTCTGCAGGTTCGCGAGCAGCCAGGCCGCCAGGGCGACAGCCGAGAACGCGCCGGCGGTGAACAGCACGACCACCAGCGCGAGCAGGGCGATACCCGCCGGCGAGCCGCTCGCCATCAGGCGGACCGCGCGCACCATCACGTCGATGACCCGAACCATGAACATCAGCACCACGCGATCACTGTAAACCCCCGAAGTTCCTTGCGAACGCAAGAAGTTTCGTCTGCGGGAAAGTGGCAAGCGGAGCTAAGGCTTCGCCGAACGTCGTTATGCCGCAAACTCCGCGAAAAATGGCAGATATAGCAAACAATAAGTGAATCTAAATAAATCGTGATCGCCACTCGCAAATGGCGTGATTACCAGCACGTTTGGGTGAAATTCATTGATTTAGCATGCATTTCGACGGCGAATTGGCCATGATCGCGAATGAAATAACCAAATACGAGGTTCGCCTCTGATGTCGACGGGCTGGCTCATGGCAACTGATTATGCAAAGCACGTCGGTCGTATCGGAGTGCTGGCGGTGTCGCTGGGAATCGGATACGCGGCCCTCGGTGTGCCCGCGATCGCCCAGGCCTCCACCGACGCCGACAGCTCGGATACGTCCACCGCGTCCCAGTCTTCGTCGCCGTCCGAATCCCCATCCGATTCGCCGGCCTCGTCGTCGCCGGACCCGAAACGCGAACCGGATCCCGAACCTGCGGACGAACCCGACGACCAACCCGACGACCAACCCGACGACGAACCGGACGTCGACCTTCCGGAGGCCGCTGAACCGGAACCGGCCGACACCCCCACGCCCGCCACCGTCCGCAAGCGCTCCGACCGCGACCGCAGGGCCACCGTCGCGTGCACCACCTGCCGGGACCTTACCCCGAAACCGGAACCGAAGGTCGAGTCCGACCCGGAACCCGAGGCCGTCCGTGCAGCCGCCGGCGAGCCCGCCGCACCGGCCGAAGTCGCCGTCACCGCACCGGCGCCGAGTTCCCCTGAACCGCCGGTCATCCCGGATGTCGTCGCCCCGGCACAGGGGATGACACCGGTGGCCGCCGAGACCGCCACCTCCGACCAGTCCGCCGATACCACGCGCGATATCCCGGTCGAAACGCCGGCCGCGCTCGCCCTGCTGGCCTGGACCCGTCGCCAGACAGAGGAGGCGCTGCTGCCGGCCGCCGCGTCGGACTCGGGAACCGGTACGCCGCCCACGGCGTCACCCACCCAAGAAATCCCGGATCAGGTGACCGGTGTGGTGACCGGCGCGATCAACGGTGCGGTGAACCAGCCGCAGGCCCGAACGGTGTTGACCTACAGCGTCACCGGTGGACCGGGCCAGGGTTCGCTGGTCGTGGATGCGGCCACCGGGCAGTTCACCTACACCCCGTCCGCCGCGGCGCGGTTGGCCGCGGGTATCACCCCCACCGCCGATTTCGACACCTTCTCGGTGGCCGTCAGCGACGGTGTGCAGTCCAGCACCGTCACCGTCACGGTGCCCGTACTGCCCGCCGCATTGTCGGGTCCCAGCTCGAAAGGGGTGGGGTGGAGCCCCGCGGGAGTCTTGGTGTCGGCCACCAAGATCTACGTCACCAACGCCGGCAGCAACACGGTGTCGGTCATCGACCGGGCGACCGGATCGACGAGCACCATCAAGGTCGTCAACGAGCCCAAGGCGATCGCGCTGAGCCAGGACGGCACCCGCCTGTACATCGGCGGCAGCAATGCGGTCTCGGTCATCAACACCGCGACCAACACGGTGCTGACCAAGATCACCACCAATGGTGGCCAGATCTACGGTCTCGACGTCTCCGCCGACGGATCACGGATCTACGTCGCCAACAACGGCAAGAACACCGTCTCGGTGATCAACACCGCCACCAACACCGTCATCGCGACCATCGCAGTCGGCAGTAAGCCCAACGGGCTCGTGCTGGCCGGCTCCCGGCTGTATGTCGCCAACAACAGCGGCGGCACCGTGACCGTCATCGACACCGGCACCAACAAGGTCGTCGGCAGCCCGATCACCGTGGGCGCCAACCCCTCCGAACTCGTCGCCAGCCGCGACGGCGCACGTGTCTACGTCACCGATTACGGCAGCGGCACCGTCTCGGTCATCGACACCGCCACTCACGCCGTCACCGGCACCGTCACCGTCGGCGCGAAACCGCAGGGCCTGGCGCTCAGCCCCGACGGCAGCCTGCTGTACGTCGCCAACGGCCGCGATACCGTCTCGGTCGTCGATACCGCCACCCGTGCGGTCATCCAGACGGTCACCATCGACTCCCGGGCCGAAACCGGTTCGCACCGACTGGCTCTCAGCCCAGACGGCTCGCAGATCTACATCACCGACATGGTCGACAACTCACTGCGCACGCTGACCCTGACCCGCGGTAACACCGCCCCTACTGCAGGCGCTCCGACGGTAGGCACGCCGAACGCCCAGAACGGCGCGGTCACCGGTGATCTCAATATCACCGATCCCGATGGGGACACGCTCACCTACACCGTGACCAAGGCACCGACCGGCGGCACACTGCTGATCAACGCCCGGGGCGGCTACACCTTCACACCCACCCAGGCCGCCCGCGACGCGGCCGCACAGACCCCGGGCATCGACACCGTCACCTTCACCGTCGCCGCCAATGACGGTCGGGTCGGGGCCGCCACGGTCACGGTCACGGTCACGGTGCCGATCGCGCCCAACACCACGACGGTGCCCGGCGACAGTACGTCGTTGCTGCAGAGCATGTTCGACGCGCTGAAACCGGGGGACACCCTGACGCTGGCGCCGCAGACCTACCAGCACTCCGGCGTGCTGACCATCCGGGTCGCCGGGGTGACCATCAACGGCAATGGGGCCACCCTGCACGCCACCAATGACAACACCTCATCGGTGCAGATCCTGGCCGACGGTGTGACCTTGAAGGACATCACGTTGTCCGCGGCGCTGACCGGACCGCGCTACTACGCGCCGCAGCACCACAAGCTGGTCATCATGGCCGACCATGTCACCGTCACCGACGTGACCATCAAGGGCTCGGCCGGCGCCGGGATATACATCGACAACGCAGGGTATTTCGAGCTCACCGATGTCCGGGTGATCCGCTCGCGTGCCGACGGTATCCACATGACCAACGGGTCGCACAACGGCGTCCTCAACAACCCGTACACCGAGTGGACCGGTGACGACGGTATCGCGGTGGTGTCCTATGTGCCCGATGTCGGCGGCACCAGCCGCGACATCGTCATCAACAATCCGACCGTCAACGGCACCACCTGGGGCCGCGGCGTCAGCGTCGTGGGCGGCACCAACATCACCTACAACAACATCACTGTCCGCGATACCGACTCGGCCGGTGTCTACATCGCCACCGAGTGGAGCTATGACACCCGGTCGGTGGACGGGGTTCGCATCAACGGCGGTACCGTCACGAACGCCAACACCAGCGCCACCGTCGTGCACGGCGCGGTCCTGGTGTACGCCGGAAATGCCGGCACCAGCATCCGTAACGTCACCTTCGAGGGTCTCACCGTCACCGGCACCCCACTGGGTGCGGGCCGCATCCTCGGCATGATCGCCGAGAACGGGGCCACCGTCAGCGGCATCACCTTCAGAAACCTGACGCTGCAACGCTCCAACACCATCGCCGCGGCCTACACCAACGTGGCGCGGTCGCTGTATCAGATGATCGGTGTGGCCCTCAACGGAGTGGCGGTCACCACGCTCTGAGCCCGACGAGCATGATGGGGGCATGCCCGAACACCCCGAACTGAACGTGCTGGGCGGCCCACTGGAGCCGTGCGGCAGCGATCCGGTGACCGGCTTCTACCGCGACGGCTGCTGCTCGACCGGCCCCGAGGACGCCGGTATGCACACCATCTGCGCCGTGGTGACCGCGGAATTCCTGGAACATCAGCGGTCGATCGGCAACGATCTGAGCACCCCGATGCCGCAGTACCGCTTTCCCGGCCTGGTGCCCGGTGACCGCTGGTGTGTCACCGCGGTCAACTGGCTGCGGGCCTATCAGGACGGCTTCGCGGCCCCGGTGGTGATGGCGTGCACGCATGAACGCACCCTCAACATCGTGCCGCTGGAGGTGCTGGCCGAACATGCCGTCGACGTCCCGGACGACGCCAGCGATCTCTAGGTGATGTGCCGGTTGCGCCACCGCTGCAGCCGGTTGCGTGGCCGCTGCACCTCGGAGAGCACCGTGCTCATCGGGGTGGCTGTATCTCGCGCGGCCCGCGTGCCGTTCGACGGCAGCGTGTCCTCCCACCAGATCGGCTGCAGCAGTGCCGATGTCACCGGAATAGCCTTGTCTACCCGCTTGTGGCCCCATGCGCAGGCCCGGTCGATGGAACCGGCCGACGGTGCCAGGTTCACCGGTGAGAGCGTCGGCGCGAACCGGACGACGTGATCGGAGTAGGGCAGATTGCGCACCATCTGCAGCTGGATGGCCTGCGCGATGGGCGCCAGCCACAGATGCCGTGGATCCCACTGCGGATGGAAACAGTCGAAGGCCAGATAACACGCGTTGCGGCTGCCGAGCCTGCCGTCGCGAATTCGCTTCCAAGCCAACTCGACCGGCACATTGCTCGCGGTGCCACCGTCGACGATCGCCGCCACATCGTGGGTGGACAGCACCTCGTCAAGGATTCCGACCATCCGCGGATCACGGGTCTCGTGGTGCAGCACCCCGGGGATCGCCGACGAGAACGATGCCGCGTCAACGACGTTGAAGTCCCTCGTCAGTTCGTCACCGCCGACGACGATCGCCTTCACCACGCGGGAGTCGATGAACGCCGCGGCCTGCCACATCCGCGCGGCGACCTCGGGGCCCATCCCGATCGGCAGGAACGGCAGCGTGCGCAGCCGCAGCACGGCAAGCTCCTGATGGCGGAACTTCGCGGGGAGCGCGGCGAACGGCTGCCTGCGCACACCGGCGATCACCGCCTCGAACGGGATGCCGAGATCAGACATCCGCATCTGTTCCCCGTCGGCGCGGGTGAACAGCGCACGGGCGAACTCGTCGAAGCGCAGCGAGAACATCCCGGTCAGGCCATGCCTACGGTGCAGCTGTTCGGGTCCGAGGATGGCGCGGTAGGAGACCGTCTTGGCCCAGTCCACATACTCCTCGATGGGCACCGGCAGCGAGCGCGCCATCACCGCACCGATCACCGAGCCGATCGACGACCCGATAATGTAGTCGGGGACCTGGCCGGCCTCCAGCAGCCGCTGCATGCCGCCGATGTAGACGAACCCGGCGCCACCACCGCCGCCGAGCACCGTCACCAGCTTCTTGTGTCCGACCTCGGCGTCGAGTTCGGCCAACGAGAATTGGTCGGCATGCCGTTGCGCCAGCAGTGTGCGCTGCTCGTCCTGGTCCTCGGACAGTGCGTCGAGAATGTGGCGGGCATCGCGCAGCGCGCGGATCGGGTCGCGGTCCTCGCGCAGCGGGCCGTGCAGGGTGTTGGCGACCCGGGTGCGCCAGCCGACGAGCTCGTCGGCCACCGCCACATCACCGCGGCCCCGGGTGCCGCCCGGGCCGGCGGCGCCCGGCTCGAACTCGGACAGTTTGGCGAAGTTCAGCAGGTAGCGCAGCCGGCGCAGCTGCTCGTCGCTGAGTACATCGGGGGTGCCCAGGTGCAGCCGGACCAGCCGGTTCTCCAGTTTCTGCAGGGCCAGCGCCGGATCGGTGGTGGGCAGCTCGGCGTCCAACGCCGCGACGTTCTCCTGCTCCTCGGCCTCGAGGATCGCTTCCTCGTTCGTGTGCTCGTCGGGGACCCGGCCACGGCCCAGCCGGCTCAGCGCGGCGTCGACGATCGGGATCTGCACAACCTGACTCTAAGCCGAACCATCCCGGGCTCCGACGTAGGCCAGCAACGCCGGGTCGCTCGAGGTGAACCGGTCGACCTCCTCACCGCCGTCACAGCGCAACAGTGCGATCGTCAGCTCGCCGGGACGGCGCGCCACCACCTGCCAGTGCGCGCCGGTGTCCTCCCAGCGGCGCAGTTCCTCGACGTGATCGCGGGTCATGATCTCAGCCTCGCATGTGTGGCGTAGCCGTCCTCAACTTCCACCGTTTCGGTAGGCTCGGCGATCAAATGATCGAGACTGACGAGGCGCTGCCGATCCTGCCGCGCGAGCTGACCGACACTCCCGACGACGTGCGTCGGGTCGGCCCTCCGCTGACACCTTTCGTCAAAGAGCCCTACGGCGTGCGAGTGGCCGACCCCGACACCGACGCCGAGATGATCTCGCAGTGGATGAACATGCCGCACCTGGTCGAGGCGTGGGAGTACGACTGGCCGCCCGAGAGGTGGCGGCTGTACCTGAAAGCCCAACTCGCCGGGACGTTCTCCCGTCCGTATGTCACCAGCCGCAAGGGTGAGGACATCGGCTATGTTGAGGTGTACAGGGCCGCAAAGGATTCCATCGCGACCCGATATGAGGCGCACCCGTACGACCTGGGTGTGCATGCCGCGATCGCCGACACCAAATTGGTCAACCGCGGCATCGCGCCGTTGATGCTGCCCAAGTTGATGGCCGATATCTTCGCCCAGGAGCCGCAGTGCCGGCGGGTGATGTTCGATCCCGATCACCGCAACACCGGCGCGCGCCGGCTCGTCGAGTACGTGGGGTGCACGTTCCTCGGCGAACATCAGATGTCCAACCGCAAGATGGCGCTGTATGTGTTCCCGCGTACCCCGGAGGACATCCCGGCGCTGCGCTGAAGTTTTTCCGGCGAGCAGACGCAAATGGTCGCAAATCCCTGGGGAAATGCGACCATTTGCGTCTGCTCGCAAGGGGGAGGTGCCCCCAGTTCGCGAGGGGACCGCTAGCCGGCGTTGCCCATCATCTCGGCATAACCGTCGTGGTCGGGCTTCATGGCCGCGGCGACCAACTCCCACAGCACCTCATCGGTGCCGCCACCGACACGGGCGAGCTTCATATCCCGCCACCAGCGGCCCAGCGGGGTCTCGTCGACCAGATATCCGGTGCCGCCGAAGATGTGCATGCACTCCGAGACCACCTCTTCGCCGAGCCGTGCCGCGCACACTTTCATCGCGGCGGCGGTGCGCAGGTCCAAGGTACCGCCCGCGGCGATCCCGGTCAGTGCGTGCCGCAGCAGGTCGACACGGGCCTGCAGATCGGCCATCCGCATCCGCAGTGCCTGATGCTCGTACAGCGTGTGCCCGAACTGGCTGCGGTTCATCATGCGCGCCAACGTGATTCCCAGCACCCGCTGACAGCTGCCGGCGATCTGCCCGGCCACCGACATCCGCTCGTGCGCCAGACCCCACGAGATGGCGGCCAACCCGATGCCGGCTCGGGCCACCAGTGCGTCGGCCGGCACCCAGGTGTCGATGTGCACCGCGGCGGTGTCCAGTGGGCCGGCGCCGACCTTGTTGTAGGGCCGCTGCACCTGCACGCCGGGATCCTTCAACGGCACCGCGATGACGACGACGTTGCCGTGCTTGCTGTCCGGGTCCTTGTCGATGTTGCGGGCCACCGCCATCACGTAATCGGCGATGGGGGACAGCGATACGAACTTCTTGATGCCCTGCACCCGATAACCGCCGCCCTCGGAACGCACCGTGGTGCCGACGATCTGCAGATCCGACCCGCCCGACTCCTCGGACGCCCCGACACACAGCACCGTCTCACCGCGGATGGCCTGTTCGGTGATGGCCCGCAGATGATCGGAGCGGCCGAACCGGCGCAGCAAGGCGATCGCCGAATCGTGCAGGCTCACCCCGACTGCGATGCCGGCCGAGCCGAGCTTGCCCAGCTCCAAGGCCAGCGCGATCACCTTGGCCACATCGGGTTGCACGGCATCGCCCCACTTGGCGCTGAAAACACCTTCGGCGCCCAGGTATTCGATCAATTCACGGGGGAACTTGTCGGTGCGCTCGGCCTCGGCGGTCCAGTCGCGGACGCGGTCGTCGAACACCCGACCCAGCAACTGCTCGTACTCGGCCACCGGAATGGCGGTCGTAGGAGGTTCGTTCAGCAGCGTCATTGTCCGGCGCCTTCCAGATTACGTTTGACCTCCAGTCGGCGCAGCTTGCCCGACGAGGTGCGGGGCAGCGACCCGGGCCGCATGAACACGACATCGGCAGGCACGACGCCACATTCGGAGGCGATGAGCTCCACCATGGCGGTGCGGGCGGCGGGTTCGTCGGCGCCCTTGAATTCGGCGGCGATCACCAGCCCGGGCCTGGCGGGGCCGTCGGTGCCGACGGCGACCACCGCACCGGCACGCACCCCGTCGACCTGAGCGGCGACGGTCTCGATCTCGGTGGGGAAGATATTGCGGCCGGCGACGGTGATGATCTCCTTGGCGCGCCCGCAGATCACCAGGCCGCCGTCCAGGAAATATCCGATATCACCGGTGGGGAACCAGCTTTCGGCCTGCACCGGTGTCTCGCCGAGGTAACCGTGCATCATCGAGGTGCCGCGGATCTCGACCTCGCCGACCTCGCGGTCGGACACGTCCCCGGAGAAGCGCTCGTGGGCGGCGATCCGGATCTCCATACCGGGGATGGCCGCACCGAGCACCGCATGCTTGCGCACATACCCGCCGTCATCGGTGACGACGTGGATCTCGTCGACCTGGAGACCCTGTCCCGGCGTGGGAACGGCAACGGCGCAATTGGATTCGGCCAAACCGTAGGACGGCGCCAGCGCACCGGGGTCCAGCCCGAAGCGGGCCATCTCGGTGGCGAAGCGGCGGCTGCCGTCACAGTCGACGGGCTCACCGCCGTTGAGCGCGTAACGCAGTGCCGAGAAATCGACATCACTGATGAGGCTGGAGTACTTGCCGACGATGTTGTAGGCCATGTTCGGCGCCGCGGTGAGCGTGGCACGACTTTCGGTGAGCCACTTGAGCCAACCGAACGGCTGCGCCGAGAACGCCGTCGTCGGTGCCTGCCACAGCTCGGCGCCCGACAGCGCCATCGTCAGCACGAAGGACAGCCCCATATCGTGATACAGCGGCAGCCAGGAGTGCCCGCAGTCGGCGTCGGTGACCTCGACGCGGTTGATCAGCGCGCGGATGTTGGCCAGCACGGCCTCCGGCGACAGCTGCGCGGTCCGCGGTGTGCCGGTGGACCCGGCGGTGCCCTGCAGCACCGCGGTATCGGCGTCTCCGACGGTGCCGATGTGGGTGTGCGAGCGCTGTGGGTGGGCGATGGTGGTGATGTCGTAAACGCCGAGATGGCTGTCGGCGGCGCTGAGTTCGCGCAGATGCGTGCCGTGGCTGAACACCTTGCGCACCCCGATGGCGGCGAAGCGATCCAGCGTCACCCGGGCCCAGCGCTTCGGGTCGGCGCCGCGTACCGGGCCGGGCAGGATCGACACCCCGGCGCCGGCCAGGAAAGCCCCCGGGATCGCGGAGATGAACTCGGCGGTCGGGTCGCCGACCAGGCCGATGGCCGATGTTCCGGCATCGCAGATGTGGGCGGCCACATTCTCGGCCCTGGCATGGATCTCACCCCACGGGTGACGGTTCCAGGCCCCGGTCTCGGTGTCGAGAACGCTCAGCGCGCGGTCGGTCGAGGTCATCGACCGGGACAAGGCCTGCGCCAGAACCGATGGCGCTGAGGTCACGAGTTCGCCTGGTCCGCAGGCAGTTTCGCCAGGACAATCTTCTCCAGGTCGCCGAGGGTCTCACAGCTGAGCAGATCTTCCTCGTCCAGTGCGGCGCCGAGTCGGTCCTCGATCGCCACCATGCCCACCGCGAACGCCACCGAATCCATGCCCACATCGTCGATCAGCTTGGAGTCGCGGGTGACCCGGCTGACGTCGACGTTGAGGTCCTCACGCAGGATTGCCAGGAGCTGGGGATGGACCGCTTCGGGCTGTGACATTTCCATGTTCGGCGACCCTACACCTGAGAATTTACTCAGGGTAGGCTTACCTGACGTGCTACACGCCACTCACAGCCGGCCGACGAGCTGACCCAGCCACACCGCGCCCAGTCCGAGCACGACGCTGCCCACGATGTTCAGTACGGCGTAGCGCCGACGGCGTTCCTCGGCCAGGCGGACGGTGTCCAGCATCCAGGTGGAAAAGGTGGTGTAGGCGCCGACGAACGCGGTGCCCGCCAACAAGGCCGTATGCGGACTGAGCGCCAGCGTGCCCAGCAGGCCGAGCAGAAACGCCCCGGTCACGTTCACCACCAGGATGCCCGACGGGAAGATGCCGCCGACCTGAGTCAGCACCGCCCGGTCCACCAGTAGTCGGCACACCGCGCCGAGGCCGCCGATGAGGAAGACGCCGATCCAGACCGTCATATCCGCAGCGCCGCCTTCGTCCCGGCGTAGGCGGCCAGTAACCCCAGCCCGACGCTGGCCACCGCGTATCCCGCGGCCAGGCCGTAGTGCCCGTGCTCCAGCATGAGCACCGTCTCGACCTGCATGGTCGAGAACGTGGTCAGCCCGCCACACAGCCCGGTCCCCAGCAGCGCGCGCGGATAGCCCGGGCCCGGGAGTCGGGCCGCGACGACACCCAGCAGTGCCGCGCCGACGATGTTGACGGTGAAGGTGGCCCACGGCCAGTGTCCGGGCGGCACCGCGAGCAGGTGCGTGAGGCCGGCGCGCGCCAGCGTGCCGATGCCGCCGCCGATGAAGACGGCGGCGACTTCCCGCCGGTCGGTGAGCGCCACCCGCAAAGTATGTCGGGTCGGGGCCGGACCGATAGGGTCGGCACACCATGACGTCGCAGGACCTTTCCCCGGTGCGGATCTGCGTACTGGGCCCGTTGCGGGCGTGGGTGGGTGGGCAACCGGTGGATCTGGGCGGGCCCAAACAGCGGTCGGTGCTGCTGCGGTTGGTGCTCGCGCACGGCGAGGTGGTCTCCGTCGACCGGCTGATCGAGGATCTGTGGGCCGGGGAACCGCCGCCGAAGGCGTTGGCTGCGCTGCAGGCCTATATCTCGCATCTGCGCCGTGTCCTCGAACCGGGGCGCGAGCGCCGGGCCGCGGCCCGGGTGATCGTCAGCGCCGCACCCGGGTACTGCCTGCAGCTGCCCGATGCAGCCGTCGACACCTGGGCGATGGAGGCCGGCATCACCGCCGCCGAGCAGGCCGTCGACCGCGCCGCCCGGCTCCAGCGCCTGGTCACCGTCTGGTCCGGTGATCCCTACGTCGAGGTGCGCGATGCGCTGTGGGCGGCACCGGAGGTCACCCGGCTCGCGGAGCTGCGGTTGGCGACCGTCGAGGCGCATGCCGCCGCGCAGGCCGCGCTGGGCAATGATGCCGCCGTGGTGCGGGCGCTGGAGCCCACGGTGCGCGACCACCCGGCCCGGGAAGCCGCGGCGTGCCTACTGGCCGCCGCGCACTATCGCAGTGGCCGGCAGGTCGCGGCCCTGGAGGTGCTGCGTCGCACGGCCGGTTACCTGGTCGACGAGCTCGGTCTGGAGCCCGGCCGCGCGTTGCGTGACCTGGAAACCGACATCCTGAACCAGGCCGACCATCTGGAGCCGATCCGGCTGGAACCCGCCCTGGCCCCCGCACCGCATGAGCCGACGGTGCGGCAGCGGACGTGGGGTCGCGGCGCCGAACTGGCCGCGATCAACCGGGCGGCCGCCGAGGCGTCCGGGGGATTGCGGGTCGTCTGGATCGGCGGGGAGGCCGGCGCGGGCAAGACCACGCTCGTCGACGCCGCCGCGGCCCGCTTGCGCGACGGTGGGTGGACGGTGGCAACCGGGCGCAGCCCCGAGGTGGACGGTGCCCCGGCGGGCTGGGCGTGGACCGAGGTGCTGGCCGCCATCGGCGGGGACCTGCCCGCCGCGTTGGGCCCGTTGCTGCATGACGGCACCCCGGCCGGGGAGACCGGGACGTTCTGGATCGCACACGCGCTGGCCGAGGTGCTGGTCGACGTCGCCGACCGGGCGCCGCTGCTGGTGGTGCTCGACGACCTGCACCGCACCGACGGTCTGACCCTGGAGTTGCTGCGGTTGGCCGCCGACAGGCTCGGTACACACCGGGTGCTGGTCATCGGGACCTACCGGCCCTCGGAATCCGGCGCCGAACTCGGCCAGGCGCGCGCGGCGTTGGCCAACCACACCGCAGCGCATCTGCAGCTGACCGGACTCGACGATGTGGCGCTGGTCGAACTGGCCACCGACTGCGGCCTGCCCGCGGTGACCCGGGAGACGGTGGCGCTGCTGCGCGAGCGCACCGGCGGAAACCCGCTGTTCGCACGGGAACTGGCACGGCTGATGGTCGCCGAGGGCGTCGACGCCGCCCACGCACGCATACCCGCCGGGGTGGGCGATGTCGTGCGCCGCCGGTTGGCCCGGCTCCCGCCGCCGACCGCCACCGCGCTGCGACAGGCGGCGGTGCTGGGGCGCGAGGTCGACATCACCCTGCTCGGCGAACTCGCCCGCAGTGATGACGAGGAACTGCTCGACGCGCTGGAACCCGCCGTGCTGTCCGGTCTGCTCGACGAGCCGGCACCCGGTCGGATCCGGTTTGCGCACAACCTGATCCGCGACACCCTGTACGAGGACACCTCGGTGCTGCGGCGCTCCCGACTGCACTCCGCGGCGCTGGCGCTGCTGCGCGACCGGGGTGCCGATGCCTCCTCGCTGGCCTATCACGCCGTGGCCGCTGCCACGGCCGACACCGCCGCCGAGGCAGCCGGTTTCGCGATGCGGGCAGCCACCGATGCCGATGCCGTCGGCGCGCCGGTGGAGGCGACCCGGCAGTGGCGCGCCGCCGTGCGGATGTTCGACCTGGCCGGTGCGGAACCGGCCGCGGGTTTCCCCGCCCGCTGTGGGCTGATCGCGGCGCTGGCCCAGGCCGGTGACGCGCTCAGATCACGGGAAGAGTTGCACCACGCCATGATCGCTGTGGGCCACGACGACGAGTTGGCCGTGCGGGCGCTCACAGCATCGGACAGCCCGCTGGTGTGGCGGGTGCGGGCCGGTGATCTGACCGACCCCGCGATCGTCGACCCACTGCGGCGCGTCCTGGATTGCGAACAGCCACCGCGAACCCGAATCCGGCTGCTGCTGACCCTGTTCACCGAGTTGGAGGGTGTCGAGCACGACGCCGCACTGGCCGCCAGTACCGAGGCGCTGACGCTTGTTCGTGAGCTCGATGATCAGCGACTGTTGCTGGCGGCGCTCAACGTCCGCGCGTTCGCCTGCCTCGGTCCGGACCTGGAGCATGAGCGGGAAAGTGTTGTCGCGGAGATGCTCTCGGTGGCAGAGGCGCTCGATGCCGTGGACTATCAGGCCGTGGCGCACTGGTTCGCATTCCTGGACGCCTCCGGGCGCTCGGACCTGACGGCCGCGGCCGCCCACGCCGATCAGGCGGTCGCGCGGGCCGGCACCGGACAGCTCGGCTTCCTGCTCGGCGTGCTCGACGCCCTCGGTGCGCAACTGGCCATCCTGGCCGGCCGAGTCGACGAGGGCGAGCAGGGCTATCTGGCCGTGTCGGCCAGGCTGGCCGAGTACGGGGTCGCCAACGGCGCGCAGATCGGGATCGTCGGCCGGGTAACCGCGGGCCTGGTCCGCGGCAGCCTGGCGCCGATCGCCGACGACCTGGTCGCGGTGCACCGGTTCGTATCCAAGATCATCGCCGACGGTGCCACGCTGGCCCTGCTGCAGGCCGGTAGAGACCAAGAGGCGCACGAGATCTGGTCCGAGCGCCTGCCGCTGGAGCGGTCCTTCTACTTTGTCGCGATGGCCACCCTGCGGGTGCACGCCGCCGTCGCCGTCGGTGATCTGGACACCGCACGGGCGACCGCCGCCGAGTTGGCGCCGTACTCCGGTCGGTTCGCCGGCCTGAACAACGGCACCCTGCTGACCGGGCCGGTGGACGCCGCGCTGGCCGCCGTCGCCGAGGCTGACGGTGATGTGGAGAAGGCCGCGGCCCACCGGCGGGCCGCGGCCGAGCTGACTCAGCGGCTGGCGACCGAGGCGGAGGCTCTCTCCCGCCCAAAGTGACGTTTGGGCGGGAAAGTGCCAGGAAGGCCCGGCCAATTCGTCACTCTCGGCGGGGGATCGGGGGCTCAGCCGAACACCGCGCGGTCGAACCGGTTGTGCCGCCGGGTCAGGTACCGCAGCAGCAGCATCAGCGGGGCGGGCACCCCGGCGGCGATCGTCGCGCGCTCGGTATCGGTGGCCACCGCCAGCATCCGCGGCCCGTCGAAGGACAGCCGACCGGACTTGCGGGCTGCCGTCTCCACCGCCTCCCAGTCCGTCACCGACACATGCCGGCGGATGACCGGGAACAGATCGCGTTCCTCGTCGGCGATATGCGCGTGCAGCAGCCGGTGCAGATCGGCCAGCCCGGCGGCCAGCGGCCGGGCCAACTCGGCATCACCGGTGCGGGCGAACGCGGCCGCGGCGGCCCGCAACCGGTCCAGCCGCGGGTCGAGGGTGGCGTGATCCTCGGTGAGCTCGGTCAGGTCCACCAGGCCGGCCGCCGAGGATTCGATGATCGGCCAGAGCACGTCATCCTCCATCGAGTGGTGATGGTGGATCGACTCACACATCAGCTCGACATAGCGGTGCACCGTGCGGGCCCGCTTGGCGCTGCACGGACGGCGGCGCTGCGCGATCGCGGTGGTGAGGTCGGCCAGCCGACCGATATCGGTGACCATGGCGCGGTGAGCCAGGGCGATCCCGCTCAGGTCGGGCACGACGGGTTGGGACGTTTGTGGGGAGCTGTTCATGCCACCGACCTTGACGATGTCCACTTGCGGAGAACTTGTGACGGGCTTGCGGCTACAACGAGACACGCGCCCCGCGGGTAGGCAAGGATGGAGGTCATGGTGGCCAATCCGCGTGCCGGTCAGCCGGCTCAGCCCGAAGATCTCGTCGACCTCGCGCATCTGGTCACCGCGTATTACACGGTGCAGCCCGACCCCGATGATGTCGCCCAGCAGGTGGTGTTCGGGACCTCCGGGCACCGCGGTTCGGCGTTGGACGGCGCGTTCAACGAGGCACACATCCTGGCCACCACGCAGGCCATCGTCGAGTACCGTGCCGCCCAAGGCACCACCGGCCCGCTGTTCATCGGCCGCGACACCCACGCGCTGAGCGAACCCGCCTGGGTGTCGGCGCTGGAGGTGCTGGCCGCCAACGATGTCGTCGCGATGATCGACGCCGCCGACCGCTACACCCCGACCCCGGCCGTCAGCCACGCCATCCTGACCTTCAACCGCGGCCGCGACACAGACCTGGCCGACGGCATCGTCGTCACCCCGTCCCACAACCCGCCACGCGACGGCGGCTTCAAGTACAACCCACCCAACGGGGGACCGGCCGACAGCGACGCCACCAGCGTGATCGCCAAGCGTGCCAACGAGATTCTGCGCGAAGGCATCCGGGCGGTGAAGCGGGTCCCGTTGTCGCGGGCGCTGGAGGTCGCCGAGCGCCACGACTACCTCAACGCCTACGTCGCGGATCTGCCCAACGTGGTCGACCTGCATGCCATCCGCGCGCAGGGGGTGCGCATCGGCGCCGACCCGCTGGGCGGGGCCAGCGTCGACTACTGGGCCGCCATCGCCGAAACCCACAAGCTGGACCTGACGGTGGTGAACCCACTGGTCGATGCGACGTGGCGGTTCATGACGCTGGACACCGACGGCAAGATCCGGATGGACTGCAGCTCGCCGAACGCAATGGCCGGCCTGATCGCGAATCGGGACAAGTATCAGATCGCCACCGGTAACGATGCCGACTCCGACCGGCACGGCATCGTCACCCCCGACGGCGGGCTGCTGAACCCCAACCACTACCTGGCCGTGGCCATCGACTACCTCTACGCGCACCGGTCGGGCTGGTCGCCGGACACCGCCGTCGGCAAGACCGCGGTCAGCAGTTCGATCATCGACCGGGTGGTCGGCGGGCTGCGCCGCAAGCTCATCGAGGTGCCCGTCGGCTTCAAGTGGTTCGTCGACGGATTGGTCACCGGGACAATCGGTTTCGGCGGGGAGGAGAGCGCGGGTGCGTCGTTCCTGCGCACCGACGGGTCGACCTGGACCACCGACAAGGACGGCATCATCCTGGCGTTGTTGGCCTCGGAGATCCTGGCCGTCACCGGTAAGACGCCGTCGCAGCGCTACGCCGAACTGGCCGAACGGTACGGCGCGCCCACCTACGCTCGCATCGACGCGCCCGCCGACCGTGAGCAGAAGGCGCGGCTGGCCAAGCTGTCGGCCGAGCAGGTCATCGCGACCGAGCTGGCCGGTGAACCCATCACCGCCAAACTGACCACGGCACCCGGTAACGGCGCGGGCCTGGGCGGGCTGAAGGTGACCACCGAGAACGCGTGGTTCGCCGCGCGACCGTCGGGCACCGAGGACGTCTACAAGATCTACGCCGAATCTTATCTGGGTCCGGAGCATCTGGCGGAGGTGCAGGAGGCCGCCAAATCGGTGGTCAATACAGTCATCGGGTGAGCTCTCGTACGGAGGACGACTGTCCGTCCACGACAAAACCGCGCCTGCCCCGTGAGGTCTGGGTCCTGGTCGCGGCAAACTTCGTGGTGGCGCTCGGCTTCGGGGTGGTGGCGCCGGTCCTGCCGCAGTACGCCCGGCACTTCGGCGTCAGCATCGCGGCGGCTACATTCGTCATCACCGCGTTTGCCATCATGCGGCTGGCCGGTGCGGCCCCGGCGGGTATCCTGGTCCAGCGCTGGGGTGAACGACGGATCTACATCAGCGGCCTGATCATCGTCGCGTTGTCGACGGCCGCGTGCGCGCTCGCCGAAACCTACTGGCAGTTGCTGCTGTTCCGGTCGCTCGGCGGTGTCGGCTCGGCCATGTTCACGGTGTCCTCGCTGGCGCTGATGATCCGCATCTCGCCCGCCGATGCGCGGGGCCGGGTGGCCGGGCTGTTCTCGTCGGGATTCATGATCGGGTCGGTGGGCGGACCGATCCTGGGTGCGCTGACCGCGGGGTTCGGGTTGTCGGCGCCGTTCCTGATCTATGGTGCCGCGCTGCTGGTGGCCGCGACGGTGGTGTTCGTCAGCCTGCGGCATTCGACCGTCGTCACCGGACCCGGCGAGGACGACGGTCCGCCGGTGCCGTTCCGGGTGGTCTTCGCCCACCGCGCGTACAAGGCGGCCCTGCTGTCCAATTTTGCGACCGGTTGGGCCTCGTTTGGCCTGCGTATCGCGTTGGTCCCGCTGTTCATCGTGGAGGTGCTCGGGCGGAGTCCGGCGGTGGCCGGGCTGGCGCTGACCGCCTTCGCGGTCGGCAACATCTCGGTCGTCATCCCGAGCGGGTATCTGTCGGACAAGCTGGGGCGGCGCAAGCTGCTGATCTTCGGGCTGACCTTGGCGGCACTGTCGACTGCGTTGGTGGGGTTCACGTCGTCGCTGCCGGAGTTCATGGTGGCGGCCTATGTGGCCGGCGCCGCCACCGGGATCTTCGTCTCACCGCAGCAGGCCGCGGTCGCCGACATCGTGGGCAGCAAGGCGCGTGGCGGCACCGCGGTGGCGACGTTCCAGATGATGGCCGATGTGGGTTCGATCGGCGGGTCACTGCTGGTCGGGTTGATCGCGCAGTACTTCGGATTCTCCTGGGCCTTTGTAATCAGCGGGTTGATTCTGCTGATCGCCGCGTTGGCCTGGATTTTCGCCCCGGAGACCCGCGGACGGCCGCCCGCGGAGCACACCCCGGCCCGTCCGCTGGGCCCGGAGGCCGGTGGAGAGGTGCCCTGACCAGCCGTTTTGAACCTGCGTAGGGCAGTGGTGTACGTTTCTACAGCACAACAAACGGGGCTATGGCGCAGTTGGTAGCGCACCACACTGGCAGTGTGGGGGTCAGGGGTTCGAATCCCCTTAGCTCCACGTTTGAGAGGGTCCCAGGCCTTGAGCCTGGGGCCCTTTTCATTGCGCGACGTGACTTCAGTTCCGCGGGACCGGCGCTCGCGAGGCTGTACCGAGGTAGATCCAGACGCCACATTCCGATCTCGGTGACCAGGAGATCATGGGACGCGCCTGGGCATGAGCGATCAGATCTGAACCGCCGAGGATTTACACCCGACGAGCCGGGCCGTCACTCGGTGGCGTCGAGGATGAAGTCTCGACCGAGTCCGAGCAGCACCCGGTCGGCGGTGAGCAGGCGCAGACCGGCCCGGTCGGCCTGGGCCACCAGCAGCCGATCGAACGGGTCGTGCCGTACAAGTTCCGGGTAGTCGCGGATCGCTTCGGCGTCTTCGGCGGTGACGTCGAGCAAAAGCAATCCTTGTTCGACCAGCAGTGCGGGCAGTCCGCTGGGCACGTCGCGTTTGCCGAGCTTGGTTGATGGTCAGTTCCCACACGGTCGCGGCCGAGACGTGCACACCATGCGCCGCACCGATGGCCTGCCGCGCAGACGCGCCCAGGCGAGGGCTGTCGTCAAGCAGCCAGAGTGAGTTGACCCCGCAGCCCACCGAATGCAACGTCGACGGACCGGTGGGGGACCAGGTCTGCGACGGGCTTTCCGGCCTTGGAGATCATGACCCGCTCGCCGGCGGCCACCCGTTCGAGCAGCCGCGACAGATGTGTCTTCGCCTCGTGGATGTTCACGTTGACGGTCATATCGTGCTCCGGCCGACTCAGCTCGCCGGATCCCAGCCGTGCATGGCCTCGTGCATCTGGCCCTCGTTGAGCGGTTCCACCCCGAGCGGCTTGATGTCCGAGCGGTTGCGCATGCCCTCGAGCAGCAGCGCGACGTAACGGCGCCACAGCTCGGGTTCGACGTGCCCGGCCCATTCGCTGACGGTCCCGGCTAGCAAGCCGATGACCGGGGTGTCCGGATGCTGGATATCGGGGCGCAGATGGCCGTCGCGGCGGGCCCGCTCGACCAACCGATAGACCAGCGGGACGAGTTGCTCGCGGGCGCTGTCCACGCGATCGCCACCATAGGCCCGGCTGTAGATCATCTCGCGCAGGCCGCGGTCGGTGGCGGCGAGCTCGCACTGACGCTCGACGAACCAGACGAACCCGTCCCACGAATTCTCGTACTGCAGCGCCTTTTCCGCGAGCGCGACGACCTCGGCGATACCGTCCTCGAAGATCGCCTCGACGAGGTCCTCCTTGGTGGCGAAGCGGCGGTACACGGTGCCGACGCCGACGCCGGCGTGGTGGGCCACATCGTTGAGGGTGGCCTCCATGCCCTTGGCGGCGAACAGCTCCCGCGCGGCCTGCAGCACACGCTGTCTGTTGCGCTCGGCGTCCTTGCGCAGGCCGCGGCATGGTTTGTCAATCACGGGGCCCACTTTAGTGACGAGGCTTACCGTTCGCCACAAACGGATTGACTCTATCCACTTTTAGTCTTAGATTTTCTCAGGATCGCCTGCCGCCCGTTGTTGCGCGGTGTCACCTGAGGGAAGGGTTTGATTTGTCGTGCGAATCTCAGAATCGGTGAACCTGTTGGACCGCAGCGGTTCCGGTGCACGGCGGGTCGGACGTTGAACGTCATCAAGCGGGTCTGGCTACCCGTTCTGGTCGTTTTCGCCATTGCCATCGGCGGTCTGACGGTCTCGCAGCTGCGTTCGGTGTTCGGCTCCGACGGCGCGGTCGTCACCCCGATCGACGCCGATACTGCCGACAACTTCAATCCCAAGGTCGTCACCTACGAGATCTTCGGCACCGGCTCCTACGCGCGGATCAACTACGCGGATCTGGACGGAAAGCCCCAGCGCACCGGCGAAGTCAGCCTGCCCTGGACCTTGACTCTGGAGACGACGCTGCCTTCGGTGATGCCGAATGTCATGGCCCAGGGCGACGGTTCCTCCATCAGCTGCCGCGTCACCGTCGACGACGAGGTGAAAGACGAAAGGACGGCTGAAGGTATGAACGCCGCCACCTACTGCCTGGTGAAGGCCGCATGACCATCACCACAGATGACGCGCCCACCGGCCCGATTCCGCCCGCACGGCACGCGGCCCGGCCCAAGCTGCCCCGCTTCATCCGGGCCTTCGCGGTGCCGATCGTGCTCATCTGGATCGCCATTGTCGCGATCCTGAACACCGTCGTCCCGCAGCTCGAAGAGGTCGGCAAGTTGCGTGCGGTCTCGATGAGCCCCAACGATGCGCCCGCACTGATCGCCACCAAGCATGTCGGCGAGAAGTTCGAGGAGTACGACACCTCCAGCTCGGTGATGATCGTGCTCGAAGGTGACGAACCACTGGGTCCCGAGGCGCACACCTTCTACGACGAGATCGTGCAAAAGCTCGAGGCCGAAACCACACATGTTCAGCACGTGCAGGATTTCTGGGGCGACACCCTCACCGCGGCCGGCGCGCAGAGTATCGACGGCAAGGCCGCCTATGTGCAGGTGTACATCGCCGGCGACCAGGGCGAGGCGCTGGCCAACGAGTCGGTGCAGACGGTGCGCGATCTTGTGGACAGCACCGAGGCCCCGCCGGGTGTCGCGGCCTATGTCACCGGGCCCGCCGCGCTGACCACCGACCAGAACATCGTCGGTGACGCCAGCATGAAAACCATTGAGGGCGTGACGATCGGCATCATCATCGTGATGCTGCTGATCATCTACCGGTCGTTCGTCACGACGCTGGTGATCATGTCGATGGTCTTCGTCGGCCTGCTGTCGGCCCGCGGCATCGTGTCCTTCCTCGGTTTCTACGAGGTGTTCGGGTTGACAACGTTCGCGACAAGCATGGTGGTGACGCTGGCGATCGCCGCCGCCACCGACTATGCGATCTTCCTGATCGGCCGTTATCAGGAGGCCCGGCGGTCAGGTCTGGACAAAGAGGACGCCTACTACGACATGTTCCACGGCACCGCGCATGTGGTGCTCGCCTCGGGCATGACGATCGCCGGTGCCACCCTGTGTCTGCACTTCACCCGGCTGCCGTACTTCCAGAGCATGGGGTTCCCGCTGGCGGTCGGTATGACGATCGTGGTGGCTGCGGCCCTGACGATGGGCCCAGCGCTGATATCGATCGTGACGCGCTTCGGAAAGGTGCTGGAGCCCAAGGGCAATGGCCGCGCCCGCGGCTGGCGCCGACTCGGCACGGCGACCGTGCGCTGGCCGGGCGCGATCCTGGTGGGGGCGATGGTGCTCTGCCTGGTGGGTCTGCTGACCCTGCCCGGGTACCACACCACCTACAACGACCGGATCTATCTGCCCGACGATGTGCCCGCCAACGTCGGCTACGCCGCGGCGGACCGGCACTTCTCGGACGCCAAGATGAACCCCGACCTGGTCATGGTCGAGGCCGATCATGATCTGCGTAATCCGGCGGACTTCCTGGTGATCGACAAAATAGCCAAGGCGCTGGTCAAGGTGAACGGTATCGCCTCGGTCACCACGATCACCCGTCCCGACGGTAAACCGATCAAGCACTCCACCCTGGCCTACACCGTCGGACAGAGCGGTACCGGCCAGATCATGAACAACGATTTCCAGCAGACCGTGTTGGAGAACACGCTGGCCCAGGCCAACGAGATGCAGGTGACCATCGACTCGATGGAGACCATGCAGCGCATCACCCTGGAACTTGCCGATGTGACCCGCCGGATGGCCGACAAGATGAACGACACCTCGGCCAACCTCAACGATGTCCGAGATCACCTGGCGGACTTCGATGATCAGTTCCGGCCGTTGCGCAACTACTTCTACTGGGAACCGCACTGCTTCAACATCCCGATGTGCTGGTCGATGCGATCGGTGTTCGACAGCCTGGACGGCATCAGCACGATGAGTGACGATTTCACCGAACTGGTCCCCGATATCGAACGGATGGCGCAGCTGACACCGCAGATGGCGGCCGTCATGCCGGCGATGATCCAGACGATGAAGAACCAGAAGCAGATCATGCTGAACCAGTACCAGGCGCAGAAGATGCAGCAGGACCAGAACATGGCCAACCTGGAGGACAACACGGCGATGGGGGAGGCGTTCGACACCGCCCGCAACGACGACACGTTCTACCTGCCGCCGGAGGCCTTCGAGACCGCCGACTTCCAGCGCGGTATGAAGCTGATGATGTCGCCGGACGGAAAAGCGGTGCGGTTCACCGTCTTCCACCAGGGCGACCCGTTGACCGAGGCGGGCACCGAGCGCATCGATCCGATGCGGATCGCGGTGGCCGACTCCATCAAGGGCACCCCGCTGGAGGGGTCGACGATCTTCGTCGGCGGTAGTGCGGCGATGTACAAGGACATGCAGCAGGGTGCCGATTACGACCTGCTGATCGCCGCGGTCGCCTCGCTGATCCTGATTTTCCTGATCATGGTGATCCTGACCCGGGCCATCGCGGCGGCCGCCGTCATCGTCGGCACCGTCGTGCTCAGCCTCGGCTCCGCATTCGGACTCTCGGTGTTGGTGTGGCAGCACATCGTCGGCATCCCACTGGGCTGGATGGTGCTACCGATGTCGGTGATCGTGCTGCTCGCCGTCGGCGCCGACTACAACCTGCTACTGGTGTCACGCATGAAGGAAGAAGTGCACGCCGGTATCAACACCGGGATCATTCGGTCCATGGCCGGTACCGGATCCGTGGTCACTGCAGCAGGATTCGTGTTCGCTTTCACCATGATCGGCATGCTCGTGTCCGACATGATCGTGATCGGTCAGGTGGGCTCCACGATCGGTCTGGGTCTGCTGTTCGACACTCTGATCGTCCGCTCGCTGATGACACCGTCGATCGCGGCGATGATGGGGCGGTGGTTCTGGTGGCCGTTGCAGGTGCGCCCGCGCCCCAAGCCCAAGCCGTGGCCCAAACCGCTGCAGCGTGAACCGCAGGAGGTGCTGTCATGAGAAGGATTCTGTTCGGAATTGCCGCGGCGGCAGTGATGGTGCTGCCACTCGGTACCGGGATTGCCGCCGCCGACCGGGACACCGATTTCGCTCGTGAGTTACACGGGTTCGGGATCTACGGCCAACGGGACTACAACGCCTGGATGGCCAAGATCACCTGCAAGCGAATGGACACCGGAGTCGACCCGGCCGCAACAGATTCCGCGGAGTTCCTGAAGATGAACTTGGCCCGCACAAGCAGTACCGAACAGGTGTGGCAGTTCCTCGGCACGGCGCTGCGAATGTATTGCCCGGTGCATCTGGACAAATTGGAGGCGGTACAGTGAATCTTCTCGTGCGAGCCGTGACGGTGGCCGCGGCAATGGCCGCGTTGGGGGCCGCGCCGGCGCATGCCGACGCCACCGACGAATATCCGATCCCGAGCAAGCAGATCCAAACCCAATGCGACGCAGAGCAATATCTGGCCGCAGCCCGGGACACCAGCCCGATCTACTTCGAGCGCTACATGCTCGACAAGAGCAACCGTCCGCCCGACGTGCAGCAGATGGCCGTCGACCGCATCCACTGGTTCTACTCACTGGACGCCGCGGGCCGGCGCCAGTACTCCGAGGACACCGCCACCAACATCTACTACGAGCAGGTGGCCACCCGGTGGGGGAACTGGGCCAAGGTGTTCTTCAACAACAAGGGTGTGGTGGCCAAGGCGGCCGCGGTCTGCATGAACTACCCGCGCGGTGAAATGTCCGTGTGGAACTGGCCCGTCGCGCGCTAGTTGTGATTTCGGCGCGCTTTCGTACGCTGAGAGTACGTGACCGCTCCGAAATCACGAGGAGGGGAGCCCGCCAGACCGCGGAAGTAGGCCACGCACATCTCGGCGGCGATCCCGGCCAACTCGGCGGGGGCCAGTACCGGGTCGCGCAGCCAGTCCTCGATCAGCTGATTGACCCCGCCCACGATGAACAGCGCACCGCGGCGCAGTTCGGTGGTGCCCGGGGTTTGCTCACCGAGCACATCGGGCGCGCGGCGGGTGATCTCCTCGGTGATCAGATCCAGGATCCCGGCGCGGTGCTGCCCGAGCCCGGGAACATTGCTGACATCGCCGGTGGAAATCCGGTGCACATGCGGATCGGCCGCGATGATCTCCAGGAATGCCGTCAGGGCCGATCGCAGCTTGTCGGTCAGCGAGCCCGGGTCGCCGACCCCGGCGGTCACCATCGCCGCGAGCAACTGATCACGGACGTCGTCGGCGACCGCGAAGATCAGCGCCTCGCGGTTGTCGAACTGTTCGTAGAAGTACCGGGTGATCAGTCCGGCCTGGCTGCACACGCCGCGGACGGTGACCTCGGTGACGCCCGATTCGCCCCAGAGTTGGCGACCGGCGGTGAGCAGCCGACGGCGGCGGTCGGCGCAGCGGTCGGCGGCGCTGATCCCGCCGTAGTCCCGCTCCACCTTCGCGCGCTTCATTGACAGCACCCTACCCGCCGACTAGATTCGGACAACGCTCGTTATCCAAAGTGGAGCTCAAAGGAGAGCAGCCATGCCTGTAGCCGTTCCTGCGCGTCATCCGGCCCGGCCGGGATCGGTGCCCGGTGCCATCCGCGTCTTCGCCGCTGCGTTGGCGCTACGCGAACCCGACACCGAGCAATGGCGCCGACTGGGGGAGCGGTTGACGGTCGGCGACGAGCGCGCCGACTGCCTGGTGGAGTGGATGGCGGCCACCGGGATGGCGCAGACCCGGGTGTTGTTCGACCGCGCGCTGACGGAGGGGATCAGCGCGCTGCCGGACGCGCCGGAGCCACTGCGCGAGTTCTTCGCGGCGGTGGAGACCGTGCCGGACTGGGTGGACTGGGACAAGATCCGCCGCGGTGAGCGCGCGATGCGGCGCGGCGGGGCCGACGGCATGTACGTCGCGCGTGACGTCTCGCTGCTGGGCGGCTATCAGTTCTCCGGTTTCAACAAGACCCTGGTGCGCACCGGTGCGCTGGAGAAGGGGTCCAACAAGCGCTTCGCCGAAACCATGCAGTGGGCCATGGACGTGATCTCGGAGAACGGCATGGACCCACATGGCGCCGGCTATCGCTCGACCCTGCGGGTGCGCCTGATCCACGCCCTGGTGCGACGCCACGTGGCTTCCATGCCGGATTGGCGCGGCGACGACTGGGGCGTGCCGATCAACCAGACCGATATGGCCGCCACCCTGGTCGGCGCCCTGGTTGCACCGTCGGCCTGCGGGCTGGGCATGGGAATCCTGTTGTCGCCCAGGGACTACGACGCGATCGCGCACCTGACCCGTTATGTCGGCTGGCTGATCGGCGTGGACGACGAGTGGTTGCCGCGCGATTACCGCGACGGTATCCGGGTGCTCTACCACACGCTGACCGCACTGTCCGAACCCGACGAATCCACCAAGGCACTGGCCATGCCGATGGCGCAGGACCCGCTGGCCTGGCATTACCGAAGCTTCGCCGGCCTACGCCGACGGCTCGCGCGCGCCCAGCATCTGTCGGTCACGAGCGCGTTCCTCGGGCCGCGGACGATGCGTGCGCTGGGCTTGCCGGCCTATATGCCGCCGTGGTATCCGGTGCTGCGACTACCGGTCAACGTGCTGCGCAGCGTCTCGGTCCTGGTTGTGCCCGACCGAGCCGACGCCGACGCCGCCCGCGGCGATCGCGAACAGCAGGAGCTGCTGCGCACCATGATCGGCGATGCCGAGGCGACGATCGGGGAATCCGCCGCCCACGTCGGTCGGGTCGCCTGACCGCAGGGCGGTCAGGACTCCGACAGGTCGGCGACCGGCTTGCCGGTGAGCGCGTTGCTCAACTGCGGGGTGAGCACCTCCAGTGCGTACAACAGGGCATCGGGTCCGCTGTAGGTCAGGGCACCGCTGAGCGTGGAGTCCGAACCCGCGTAGAGGGTGCGGTCGTCGCGCACGACGTCGAGTCGGGTGAAGGCCGGCGATCCCGCCAACTGCTGTTTGGTCAGTCCGTTGACGAACAACACGTCACCCTCCAGCAGCGACAGCTTCTCGTCGGAGATGTCACCGGTGTCGGGTTGCGCGTTGAACCCCAGCGCGTCGAACAACTGACGGCGCGGGTCACCCTCGCCCAACAGGTACTGCGCGTTCACCTCGGAGGTGTAGTCGGCGACCAGCGTCTTGTCGGCGAACTCGGGATGCGCAGTTTTGGTCTCCGTGATTTTTGAATTCACCTCGTCGACCAACTCCCTTGCCTGCTGTTCCTTGCCCAGGGCCTTGCCGATCGTCAGAAGCTGTACATTCCAGGGTGTTTCCTCGTCCGGATATTCGTCGGACTGAATGACGGTCGGGGCAATTTGCGACAACTGGTCGTAAGTCTTCTTGTCGATGGTCTCGTATATCGCGAAGATGACGTCCGGCTTTGCCTTCGCGATGGCCTCGTAGTTGATTTCGTCGCCGGGAATGACCGGAACGCCTTGGCCGTCGGTGGCTTCTTTCACCCAGGGAAAGTCGTTGTAATTGTCGAAGAAGCTCCGGGTACCCACCGGAATCACGCCGAGTGCCAACACATCGTCCTGGTCGTTCCAGCCGACGGTCACCACTCGCTGTGGGTTTGCTGTGAGTTTCGTTTCGCCGAATTTGTGTGCAATGACAATGGATTCATTTGTTCCGGCGCTGGTGGGGGCTGTTTCGGCGGCATTCGGGGTGGATGCACCGCAGCCGGCAATAAGCATTGCGCTGAAAGTTGTTGCGGCCAAAGCTGTGAAAGTCCTGCGAACCGTGAAACGTACGTTTGTGGGCGTCATGAGGTTAGGTTAACCTACGCTCCGCAACTGAATTTGCAGTCTGTGGGGAATCAACTTAACAAGCGCTGGAGGGACTTATGTTCCGAACCATGTTGGGGGGCAAGGTGCATCGCGCCACCGTCACCCAAGCTGACCTGCACTACGTCGGTTCGATCACCATCGATCACGATCTGATGCGAGCCGCCGACATCCTGGAAGGGGAGCAGGTCGACGTCGTCGACATCACCAACGGGGCACGTCTGACCACCTATGCGATCACCGGCAAGGCCGGCTCTGGAGTCATCGGAATCAACGGTGCGGCAGCGCATCTGATCAATCCCGGCGATCTGGTCATCATCATGTCCTTCCGGACAATTGACGAGCGCGGCATTTCAGACCATGCGCCAAGGGTCGTCCACGTGGACGAGAACAACCGCATCGTCGCCCTCGGCTCCGATCCCGCCGAGCCGGTACCCGGTGCGATCAACCAGATGGCGGGTGCTTGATGTCATCACTGCCATCAAATGGCAATTACAGCAACGGTGTTGACACCATTCTCGACATCGTGGGCGTGGGTTTCGGCCCGTCGAACCTCGGACTGGCAATCGCTGTCGAGGAATACAACGACGGTCGTGGACCACACGACCGGATGACGGCCGAATTCGTGGAGACGAAGGCGAAATTCGGCTGGCACACCGGAATGCTCATACCTGGCACCACCATGCAGATCTCGTTCCTCAAGGATCTGGCCAGCCAGCGCAACGTGCAGAGCCGATACACCTTCCTGAGCTATGTCACCGAACGCGGCCGGCTCAACGACTTCATCAACCACCAGACATTCTTCCCGACCCGTCTGGAGTTCCATGACTACCTGGAATGGGCCGCCGATCGGGTCGCGGCGACGGTGCACTACGGCACCCGGGCGGTGGCGGTCCGTGATGAGGGTGACTGTCTGGCAATCGATGTCGAGCGAGTTGGCGGCGGCGGCGGGAAAACCCTACGGGCGCGCACCGTGGTCCTCGCCGGTGGGCTGAAGGCGCAGTTGCCCGACGGGGTCACCGAGACCGCGCGCCAGTTCCACAACCACGAGCTGCTGTCCAAGATCGGAAACGTGCCGTCCACCGACAACAACCGGTTCGTGGTGGTCGGGGCCGGTCAGAGCGCTGCCGAGGTGACCGATTACCTGCACGTCAACTATCCGGACGCCGAGATTCACGGGGTCTTCGCCAAGTACGGGTACAGCCCCGCCGATGACAGTCCCTACGCGAACCGGGTCTTCGATCCCGCCGCGGTGGACGACTTCTACTCTGCGGAAACCACTGTCCGGCAACGGTTGATCGACTACCACCGCGCCACCAACTATTCATGTGTCGATCTGCCACTGATCGAGGAGCTGTACACCCGCGAGTACGCCGAGCGGGTGGCCGGCAAGCGGCGGCTGTTCTTCCGTGGCGCCTCGGCGGTGCAGAGCGCCGTCGAGGGCTCTTCCGGGGTGCGGGTGGCCATCGAACATCATCCGACCCGCACGGTCGAGATGCTGGACTGCGATGCGGTCGTTTATGCCACCGGGTTCGTGCCGATGCCGTTGCCGGACATTCTCGGCGATCTGTATGACGCCGGTACCGACCGGCCGGAACTCACCCGCGACTACCGACTCCGGGTGGCCAGGGAGCTCTCCGGTGCGATCTATCTGCAGGGCGGGACAGAGCACACCCACGGGCTGAGTTCGTCACTGCTGTCCAACATCGCGGTGCGCTGCGGTGAGATCGTCGAATCGGTGGCCGGGCAGGTGGCGGCGCGCCGACAAGCGCATGAGCTGGTCGGGCGAATCTGAACCAGGACTCTGAAAAGAGCTGTGCGGTAGCGGGGTTGGACTTCCAACCCCGCTACCCGCCGTTCACGGCTGGTCGGTCAGATACCCGCCGCCGCGACCGAAGAACTCCAGCGCAGGCAGCTCGGTCCCGTCGTCGAGTCGCACCCGCTGGATCACCAGGCCGCGCCCCTCCCCGCGATGGGCATCGGCGCCGGCCACGATCACCATGCCGTCACCTTCGGCGATGAACACCCGGCCGGGCGTGCCACCGTAGCGGTAGCGCGAGATCGCGGCCTTGATGACCCGGATCCGCTGCCCGCGGTAGTAGGTGACCGCATTCGGGTACGGGTCCGAGAGCGCCCGCACGAAGCGGTCCAATTCGGTTGCCGACCAACGCCAGTCGATGATGCTGTCGCGTGCCGAGCGCTTGTGGAAGAAGGTGCGCTCGTCCAGATCCTGGGCTGTCCAGGTTGCGGTGCCCTGTTCGATCAGATCCAGTGCCTCGATGAGAACGTCGGGAATCAGGTCGATGGTCGCGCGGACCAGGTCGGTCCCGGTGTCTTGTGCGCCGATCGGGATGGCGCGCTGCAGTACGATGTCCCCGGTGTCCAGCTCATCGTCCATGCGATGGGCGGTCAGCCCAACTTCGTTGGCACCACTGATCATTGCCCAGATCACCGGCGAGAATCCGGTGAACCTCGGCAGCAGCGAATCATGCAGATTCAATGTCCCGTGCCGCGGCAGGTCGAACAGTTCGCGCGGTAACCAGGTGCGCCAGTTGTTGGCCACCATGATGTCCGGTTCGGCCTGTCGGACGCGTTCCAGCAGTGCGCCGTCCGGCCTTTGGGCAAGGTGAACAGGGATTCCATTGTCACGAGCCAGTTCTTCGACGGAATCCGACCAAATTGATTCATACGGTTGATCACTCGGTGGGTGTGTGACCGCAAGAACGACATCGTGTGATGACTTGATGAGGGCCTCCAGGGTCTTGTGTCCCCAGGTCTGGTACCCGAACATTGCTACCCGCATGACTCCCCTTCGTAGGTGGCTTGCATTGGGCAGCCTAACCTTTGGTAGTGTCGAATGGTTCGGGCGGGCGCGCTGGGGGTGCGCCGGACGCCACGTCACCGCTGAGGAGTTTTTGTGTCGGGCAATCCTTTTGATGATGAGACAGCCACCTTCTTCGTCCTCGTCAACGACGAGGAGCAACATTCGCTGTGGCCGACCTTCAAGCCGGTTCCCGGCGGCTGGTCGGTCGCCTTCGGCTCCGACGGGCAGGCAGGCAGGCAGGCCTGCCTGGACTACGTCGAGGAGAACTGGACGGATATGCGGCCCAAGAGTCTTCGGCTCCGGATGGCGTCCGCCGGCAGCCCCGGGCAGGGAGACGCCTCATCGTAGCCGTGCAACCAGACGGTGCCGAGCACGCCGAGCGGTCCCGTACCGGGGCAGCGATCCTGTGGCGCACCGTCACCCGCAATGCCCGGCTGCTGACCAGTGGCTCGCTACTGATCTGCGCACATCAACTGTGCGAGGCCATGGTTCCGGTTTTGATCGGAGTGCTGGTCGACCGCGCCGTCAAGCCCGGTGACGCCGGGCAGCTGCTGGTCTGGATCGGAGTGCTGGCCGCACTGTTCGTGGCACTGACCGCCTGCTATCGGCTCGGTGCCCGGCATCTGATGCGGGCCATCGCTACCGAGGGACATCAACTGCGCATCGACCTGGCGGCCCGCATCCTGGAACCACGTCGACTGCGCACCTCGCAGCGCACCGGCGAGCTGCTGTCCATCGCCAGCACCGACGCGGACAATGTGTCCTACCTGTTGGATTACATTCCTCGTATCGCGGGGGCGATCACCGCAATCGCCGTCTGTGCAACGGTTCTGCTGACCATTGACGTGCCACTCGGTGTGGCGGTGCTGATCGGCACACCGCTGATCCTGTTCGTCCTGCACTTCGGCGGACCGGTGATCACCCGACGGGTCGCCGACCAGCAGGAGGCGGCCGGTGAGGCCACCGCGATGTCGGCGGACCTGATCGCGGGTCTGCGTCCGCTGCGCGGGATCGGTGCCGAGCGCGCCGCCTCGGCCCGGTACCGCAAGGTCAGCCGGGACGCGCTGACCGCCGGTATCCGCGCGGCCCGAACCCAGGGTGTCTACCTCGGATTCTCGACATCGCTGAGCGCACTGCTCGCGGTCGGAGTTGCGGTGCTCGCGGGTTGGTACGCCCTGCGCGGCGAGATCACTATCGGGCAACTCATCACGGTGATCGGCCTGGCCCAGTTCCTGCTCGAACCGTTCGGCACCATGGCCGAGGTGCCGAGCTGGGTGGCCGAGGCACGAGCATCCGCCGAACGTGTCGGCTGGATCGAGGATGCGCCGTTCGCGCTGTCACCGGGCGCGGCAGCCATCGGGTCGGGGCCGCACGGTGTGCAGCTGGACGCGATCCGGTACGGAAGTCTGGACGGCCTCACCCTCAGTGTCGACCCAGGCGAACTGATCGGGGTGGTGACGACCCGATCGAGCGATGCCGAGGCGCTCGTCGGGGTGCTGGCGGGGCGGCTGGCCGCCACCGAGTACAGCGGGGAGATCCTGTTGGGCGGGGTCCCGCTGGCCGATCTGTCGCTGACCGATGCCCGCACCGCACTTCTGGTCGAACCGCACCGCGCCGATCTGTTCACCGGATCGCTGCGCAGCAATCTGTCCGATGCCGATATCGAACCGGGGGTGCTGACCGCGGCGCTGCAGGCCTCCAACGCCGCCGACGTCATCGATGTGCACCGCGACGGTCTGGACCACAAGGTCACCGAGCGCGGCTCCAGCCTGTCCGGCGGCCAGCGGCAGCGCCTGACGCTGGCCCGTGCGCTGCTGCGGGCTGCGCCGGTCCTGGTGCTGCACGAGCCCACCACCGCCGTCGACACCGTCACCGAAAGTTCGGTGGCACAGGGGATCGCCGACCTGCGGCACCGTGGGTCAGCCGCCTGCACCACCGTCATCGTGACCAGCAGCCCCGCCCTGCTCGCCGTCGCGGACCGGGTGGTGCTGGTGGACGAGGGCCGGGCGACCGGTGCCGGCACCCACGAGGAGTTGTTGGACCGGCCCGACTACCGGGCGGCGGTGCTGCGATGACCGCCCCCACCGATCAGCGCGGGATCCTACCCGTCGCATCGGGACGCCAGACCTGGGTCTGGCTGCGCGGCGAACTGCGAAACCGACTGGGCGCACTGTCGGCAACGGTGTTCGTCGGTGTGCTCGCAGCGGCCGCATCCGTGCTGCCCGTCTACGTCCTCGGTGTGCTCGTCGACCGCATCATCGACGGATCGCCCTCGTCGGTGATCGTCACCATCGCCGCCGTTCTCGGTGCCGCCGCGCTCGTCGGTGGTGTGGCGACGGGAGTGTCGAACTACCTGATCGGCCGACTCGGTGCGGTCATGCTCGCCGACCTTCGGGAGGCCGGCGTCGACCGCGCCCTGACACTGCCGACCACGACCATCGAGCAGGTGGGGCGGGGCGATCTGCTGTCGCGGGTCAGCACCGATGTGGCGACCATCAACAAGGGTGTCACCGAGGTCTTCCCGACGATGTTCTCGGCACTGCTGCTCGCCGTGCTCACCCTGGTGTCGATGCTGGGTCTGGACTGGCGCCTGGCGCTGGCCGGCGCGGTGTCGATCCCGTTCTATCTCCTGGCGCTGCGCTGGTATCTGCCGCGCTCGGCTCCTCGCTACGCCGAGGAACGTCGGGTGATCGCCGAACGCTCCCAGGTGTTGATGGAAAGCATGCTCGGGGCGCCCACCGTGCACGCCTATCACGCACACACCACCCATCAGAATGCGATCGAGCAGGCATCGGCGCGGGTCCGGGACATCTCGATCGGTGTGTTCACCTTCTTCACCCGCTTCGTGGGGCGCATCAACCGTGCCGAATTCATCGGGCTGTCGGTCATTCTGGTCGCCGGATACTGGTTGGTGCAGCACGGATCCATCACCGTCGGGCAGACGACCGCGGCCGCGTTGCTGTTCCACCGCCTGTTCGGTCCCATCAGCATGCTGCTGTTCACCGTCGACGAGGCCCAGGACGCCGGCGCCAGCCTGGCCCGGTTGGTGGGGCTGGTCAGCATCCCGGCGCCCCCGGCGCCCGAGCGTGCCGGTGGTGCCGCACCATTGGATGCCACGCTGGACCTGACCGATCTCGAATTCAGCTATGACGGCACACATCCGGTACTGCACGGTGTGAGCATCCGGATCGAGCCCGGACAGCGGGTGGCGCTCGTCGGCTCGACCGGCGCGGGCAAGTCGACCGTCGCGGGTATCGCGGCGGGACTGCTGACCCCGCAACGTGGTGCGGTGCGGATCGGCGGTGTTGCATTGGACGAGCTCAGCGACGAACAGCGGCGCCGACATGTGGCGATCATCAGCCAGGAGGTCCACGTGTTTGCCGGCCCGCTGGCCGACGATCTGCGACTGGCCAAACCCGAAGCCACCGACACCGAAATCCTTGCCGCACTGGACCTCGTCGGTGCCCGGGACTGGGTCGCCGCGCTGGACGACGGAGTCAACACCGTCGTGGGCGAGGGTGGGCACGAGCTCACCGCCGCACAGGCCCAACAACTGGCGCTGGCCCGACTGGCGCTGCTCGACCCGTCGGTGGCGATCCTCGACGAGGCCACCGCCGAGGCCGGCAGCCTGGGCGCCCGCGACCTGGAACGGGCAGCGGCCGCAGTCACCGAAGGCCGCACCACACTGGTGATCGCGCATCGACTGACCCAGGCGGCGGCCGCCGACCGGATCGTGGTGATGGCGCACGGCGCCATCGTCGAAGAGGGCACACACACCGAACTCGAGGCCGCGCAGGGGCGTTACGCCCAGCTGTGGCGAGCCTGGGCCGCGCATCACGCGGATGCGGAGAGGACGCGCACATGACAACCACCGAGAGCACCGACGGTCTGACTCCCGACGATCGCATCACGTTGTTGCGCAGCTGGAACAACGACACCTGGCCCGCGTCGACCACCACGGTTCCGGAATTGTTCGAACGCCAGGCGCGCCGCACACCCGACGCGCTGGCCGTCGTCAGCGCGGAAATCCGGTTGACCTATCGCGAACTGGCCGACCACGCCTACCAACTCGCCAACCATCTCCGGGCACTGGGAGTGCGCCACGAGCAGGTGGTGGCCATCGCGGTCCCGCGTTCCCCCGAGATGGTCATCGCGATCCTGGCGGTGCTGGCCGCCGGTGGTGCTTTCGTCCCGCTGGACCCGCAGTGGCCGGCCGAGCGCCGCCGCCAGGTACTGGCGGACACCGGTGCCACCGCGGTGCTGGTCGCGCCGGACGACCAGCGAGCCGAGGATCCGCACTCCATCGCCATCGACTTGTCCGCTTGGGCTTTCAGCGAGGAATCGACGACGGCACCGCTGGTCGCCATCGACGACGGCCAACTGGCCTATGTCATCTTCACCTCGGGATCCACCGGTAGGCCCAAGGGCGCGATGATCCGGCACGAGGCGATCTGCGAGCGCCTCGGCTGGCAGGTCGAGACGATCCTGGGCTTCGGTCCCGGCGACGCCTCGCTGTTCAAAGCACCACTGTCCTTCGACATCTCGATCAACGAGGTACTGCTGCCGCTGGTCTCGGGTGGCTACGTGGTGGTCGCCGCCCCGGGTGGGGAACGCGATCCGCAGTACCTGCTGGATCTGATCGCCACCGAGAAGGTCACCTTCGTTTACCTGGTGTCCTCGATGCTCGACGTGCTGCTGGATCTCGCCGAGGGAAGCACGCGGCTGTCCGGCCTCAAACATGTCTGGTGTGGCGGCGAAGTGCTGACCCCGGCCCTGTTCGACCGCTTCCGGGCGCAGCTGTCGACCACGCTGTACCACGGATACGGACCCGCCGAGGCCACCATCGGTGTCTCCCATGTGATCTACCGTGACAGCGCCGAACGCATCGAAACCTCGATCGGCAGGCCGAACCCGCACACCCAGCTCTATGTCCTGGACGACGACCTGGCACCGGTACCGGTCGGGGAGGGCGGCGAACTGTATGCGGCCGGTTTCCTGCTGGGCCGCGGCTACGTCAACGCGCCCGGGTTGACCGGCGCTCGCTTCATCGCGAACCCGTTCGCCCAGGACGGTTCTCGGATGTACCGCACCGGGGACCTCGCCCGCTGGACCACCGATGGTGTGCTCGAATTTTTGGGCCGCGCCGACAATCAGGTCAAGATCCGCGGTATGCGAGTGGAACTCGAGGAGATCGAGGCCACCCTCGCCGCATACCCCGGGGTGCGGCATGCGGCGGTCGTGCTGCGCAAGACACCTGCGGGTGGCGCGCAGCTGACCGGTTATGCGCTGTCCACCACCGGCGCCGACCCCGACGAACTGCGGATCTGGTGCGCGGACCGGTTGCCCGACCACATGGTGCCCGGCGCGATCATGGTGCTCGACGAGTTCCCGGTGACCGCCAACGGCAAGATCGACCGCCGTGCACTGCCGATCCCGGCACCTGCTCGGCCCGAATCCAGCACGCCGGCCGCAGATTCACGGACCCAGACCATCTGTGATCTGTTCGCCGAACTGCTCGGCGCACCCGCGGTCGGTGCGGATACTGACTTCTTCAGCCTCGGCGGCGACAGCATCGCGGCGATGAGCCTGGTGAGTCGCGCCCGCCGCGCCGGACTGCGGATCCGTCCGCGTGATGTGCTCACCCTGCGCACACCGGCCAAGTTGGCGGCCGTGGTGGCCGAGGCCGACGTCGTTCCGGCCGGCACTGAGGTACCGGCCGCCATTGACGCCGTCGGCACCATCGAGCCCACCCCGATCCTGGCCTGGCTGCACGAAATCGGCAACGGCACAGACGGATTCTTCCAGTCCATCACCCTCAACACACCGGCCGAGCTGACGCTGCCGTCCCTCACCGAGATGCTCGACGCGGTGCTGGACTGCCACGACCTGCTGCGGGCACGATTGGGCACGGTCGGCGACCCGGCGGGTTTGACCGTGCCGACCGGCGGGATGCGTGCCGCCGATATCCTCACCCGCGTGCCGGGTTCCGCGGACCCGCGCACCGAGCGGGACCGGGCGGTGACCCGGCTGGATCCCGCAGATGGTGTGATGGTGGCTGCGGTGTGGCTGGATGCCGGCTTCACCGAACCCGGCCGGCTGATCCTGGTGGTGCACCACACCGTGATCGACGGTGTGTCGCTGCGTGTGCTGGCCGACGACCTGCGGACCGCGTGGGCCGCTGTCGGCGGCAGTCGTCCGATTGTCTTGGCCAAGCCGGACACCAGTTTCCGGCAATGGTCTACCGAGCTGCGGGCCGCGGTCTCCGAGTTCGGCAGCGACGAGCAGTACTGGCGACACGCCGCGGCCGTGGCTGATCCCCAGCTCGGCAGCCGGCCGCTGGACCCGGCGGTCGACACCGTGGCCACCGAGGAGCGGCTCACCGTCGCACTGGATCCCGAAGTCACCGCGCGTCTGCTCGGACCGGTGCCGACCGCGATCCGCGGCCGGGTCAACGACGCACTGGTCGCCGCGCTGGCCGCAGCGCTGGTGCGCTGGCGCGGCGCGGACGGCGGTGTGCTGCTGGAACTGGAGGGCCACGGCCGCGAGGCCGACCATCTGGGTGCCGCAGGACAGCGAATGGACCTGTCCCGCACCGTCGGTTGGTTCACCACGTTGTTCCCGGTGCTGATCGATCCGGGCCCCGCAGCGTGGGATGACGTGATCGCCGGCGGTGCCGAAACCGGTGCGGTGGTCAAGGCCGTCAAGGAACAACTGCGCGCCGTACCGCGCAACGGTCTGAGCTACGGCGCCCTGCGCCATCTCGGCACAGGCCGGCCGGACCTCGCCGTCGCGCCGCAGGTGCTGTTCAACTACCTGGGCCGGTTCACCGCGGCGGGACATGAGCCGTGGACACTGGCCGACGGTGCGGTCGGTGAGGACCGGGATCCGCGGATGCCGCTGCCACGGGTCCTCGAGGTCAACGCCGTCACGATCGAGAACGGCTCCGACGCACGGTTGGAGGCCGTCTTCAGCTGGCCGAATGGTGTGCTCGGCCGGGACCGGGTCACCGAGTTGGCGCAACTGTGGCGCAGCGCGCTCACCGCGATCGCCGCCAGTCCTGTCGTTGCCGGTCCGACACCCTCGGACTTCGATCTGCTCAGTCTCGGCCAGGACGATATCGACGCGCTGCCCACGCCGATCGACGAGGTGTTGCCGCTCTCGCCGCTGCAGGCCGGTATCTACTTCCACGCCACCTATGCCGATGTTGATCCCTATGTGGTGCAACAGATCATCTCCTATGACGGACCGCTGGACGCCGCTCGGCTGCGCCGGGCCGCCAACACCGTCATCACGCGTCACCCGCAGCTCGGTGCCGCGTTCCGGGCGCTGGCAGACGGACGCCTGGTCGCGGTCACCGGTACACACACCGAAGTGCCGTGGGCTGACCACGACCTGACCTCGCTGAGCCACGACGATGCCCGCCGACGCATCGATACCATCGCCGAACAGCAGCGCACCGAACCCTTCGACCTGTCCGTACCGCCGCTCATGCGGTATGCCCTGGTGCGGCTCGGTCCGCATCGACACGCCCTCATCCAGACCGTCCACCACATCGTGTCCGACGGCTGGTCGGTGCCGATCGTGCTCCGTGAGCTGGCCGCGCTGCATGACGACCCGGACACCCGCCGACTGCCCGCACCGGCCCGCTACCGCGACATCCTCGAACGGATCGGCACCCGCGACGAGGCAGCGCTGGCCGCCTGGAGCGCCGAGCTCTCCGGTGTCACCGAACCGACCCGGCTCGCGGATGCGCTACCGCAGAACACCTCCGATGGAGCCGGTTTCGGTCGCGTCGCCACCGAGGTCGACACCGACCTGGCCGGCTGGGCCACCGCCCACGGAGTGACCGTCGGCGCCGTACTCGGCGCCGCCTGGGGCATCACGATCGGTCGTCTCACCGGCCGCACCGATGTGCTGCACGGGACGACGGTGTCCGGCCGCGGCGCCGATGTCGACGGGATCGACGAGATGGTCGGCCTGCTCATCAACACAGTGCCGGCGCGCACCCGATGGTCACGGACCGACACCCTGACCGATGTCATCACCCGCCACGCGCAAGCTCAGGCCACCCTCTTCGACCACCACCACATCGGGCTCACCGAGATCCAGAACACCCTCGGCGTGCCGGATCTGTTCGACACCCTGCTGGTCATCGAGAATTACCCGACCGCCGACGACCCGCAGGCCACCATCCGCATCACCGGTATGGATGTTGTTGAGGCACCGCACTATCCGATGACCCTGATGGTGAAGCCGGGGCAGCGCCTGCAGGTTGCGTTGACCCACGACCGCAGCATCCTCGACACGGTCATCGCCGAAAGTGTCCTGGTCCTGTACCGACGGGTGCTGGACACGATCGTCACCGCCGGTGACGGACGGACGTGTGCCGATATCGACATCCTCGACGCCGAGAGCCGCGCGGCCGTGCTGCATGCCGGTGCCGGCGGGCCCGGCCGCACCGCCACCGTGGTCGAACTGTTCGAGAATCAGCTACGCCGCAGCCCGTCCGCGATCGCCGTGCGCGATGACACCACCGGGCTCAGCTACGCCGAACTCGACGAGCGATCGGCCGCCCTGGCCGGAGCCCTGGCCGCTGCCGGGGTAGACCGCGGCGATATCGTCGCCGTCGCCACCGAGCGCAGCAGTGTGCTCGCGGTCGCCCTGCTGGCGGTACTGCGCTGTGGGGCAGCGTATCTGCCCGTCGACCCCGGCTACCCGGCGGCGCGCATCACCCATATGCTCGACGACGCCGCGCCGCGGCTCATCCTCACCGACGGCAGCCCGCTGCCCGAACACCGCATCACGACGGTCCACACCGGCGCCACCGGCCAACCGGTCGGCGATCGACCGGTGCACCCCGACGATGCCGCATCGATCGTCTACACCTCAGGCAGTACCGGAGCGCCGAAGGGCGTCGTGGGCACCCATCAAGCGCTGGCCAATCGCCTGTCCTGGGCCCGCACCGCGTGGTCGCACGACCGTCACGACATCCGCGTCGCGAAGAGCTCACTGAGCTTCATCGATGGCACCACCGAACTGCTCGGCGCGCTGATCGCCGGCGCCACCACCGTCATCGCCGATGACAGCACCGCCAGGGACGGCGCCGCGCTGGCCCGACTGGTCGACGATGTGGCCGCCACCCAACTCTTGGTCGTCCCCAGTCTCGGCTCCGCCATGGCCGAGGTCGCGGGCGGCAAGCTCGGCTCGATCCGGCGCTGGATCTGCAGCGGCGAACCGTTGGACGCCGCGACGGTCACCGCACTGCAACGGGTGTCTCCGGAAGCCGAGATCGTCAACTCCTACGGCTCGTCCGAGGTCGCCGGCGATGTGCTGACGACCGGACCGGTGACCGGACCGGTGACCCTCGGCCATCCCGTTCCCGGCACCCGCATCCTCCTGCTGGGACCTGACCTGGAACCGGTGGGCCCGGGTGCGGTCGGCGAGATCTATGTCGGCGGAGCCCAGTTGGCCCGTGGTTATCTCGGGCAACCCGGCGCCACCGCCGCCCGCTTCGTGGCGGATCCGTTCAGCGACAACGGGCAACTGCTCTACCGCACCGGTGACCTGGCGCGTTGGACGGCCGACTGGGCCGTCGAATACCTCGGCCGCGCCGACACCCAGGTGAAGATCAACGGGTTCCGGGTCGAGCTCGGCGAGATCGAGGTGGCCCTGGCCGAACAGCCAGGTGTCGCCGCGGCTGTTGTCACCACCCGCGACCATCGGCTGGACGGCTACGTCACGGCCCGACCCGGCGAAACACCGGACCTCGAAACCGCCCGGGCGGCGCTGGCCGGACGGTTGCCGGCGCATATGGTGCCGGCCACTCTCACCGTCCTCGACGAGATCCCGCTGCTGCCCAACGGTAAACGCGACCGCGCCGCATTGCCGCAACCGCGGCGCCACACCTCGGTTGTCACGGCGCGCACCGAGCGCGAGGCGCTGATCTGCGCGACGGTCGCCGCCGTACTCGGCGCGGACGAGGTCGGGATCGACGACGATTTCTTCGCCCTCGGCGGCGACAGCCTGTCCGCGCTGCGTGTGGTCAACCGGCTGGCCGGTGCCGGCGTGACCATCGCGACCAGTGACCTGTTCCGGCTGCGGACCGCACGGGCATTGGATGCCGGACTCGACGCCGCTGTGCCCGTCGCGGTGCCTGTCGGCGCGCCGGCCGAACACGATGCGTGGCATGGACTTTCCGAACCGGAACTCGCCGCGCTGACCGCATCGAGCCCCGTCGAGGTGGCCGATGTCTGGCCGCTGTCACCCCTACAAGAGGGGGTGTACTACCAGTGCACCTACGCCGAGGACGTCAATAGCTACCTCGCACAGAACATCTTCGACTTCGACCACCACCTCGATGTCGACGCGTTGCAGGTGGCCTTCGCGGCCTTGCTGAGTCGCCACGACAACCTGCGCGCCGGATTCACCAGTGCGGACCTGCCGCGCCCGCTGCAGTACATCGGACGGTTCGTCCCGGCCCGCGTCGATGTCGTCGACCTGGCGGCCTTGCACGCCACCGACGCGCAGACCCGACTCGCCGAGGTGATGACCACCGACAGCGCAACCCCGTTCGATCTGCAGATGCCACCGCTGGTGCGGCTGACCCTCATCCGGCTGCCCGACCGCGGCGACCGCCTGCTGCTCACCTGCCACTTCCTGCTGTGGGACGGCTGGTCACGGGAGCTGGTGCTGCGAGAACTGTTCGCGCTGTACAACTCCGGTGGACTGCGCGGGGCGTTGCCCGCCGACACCTGCAGCTATCGGGATTACCTGCGTTGGGTGACCGCGCAGGACCGCGACGAGTCGGCGGCGGCATGGACCGCGGCGCTGACCGGACTGGACGAGCCGACACTCATTGCGCCCCCGCACCGGGACACCGCGCCCACCATGCCGCAGCGCGTCTACGGCGAACTGTCCGCAGAAGTGACCGCGGCATTGCAGCGGCACGGCCGCCAGGCACACACCACCGTCAACACCGTGCTGACCGCCGCACTCGGCATCGTGCTGGGCTACGAAACAGGCAGCACCGACGTCGTCTTCGGCACCACCGTGGCCGGGCGCCCCCCGCAGCTACCGGGTATCGAACATGTCATCGGGCAGTTCCTCAACACCGTGCCGGCCCGCGTCACCATGGAACCGCAGAGCACCGTCACCGAACTCCTGCGCGCGGTCGAGGATTTCCGACTGAACCTGATGGCCCACGAGTACCTGGGCCTCGGCGATATCACCCGCGGCAGCGGCCACCAACAGCTCTTCGACAGCCTGTACGTGCTGCAGAACTTCCTCGACGACGACACCTTCACCGATTTCGAGACCGCCCAGGGCATCGTCGGTGTCGATTTTGTCGACACCACGCACTACCCGCTGACCTGGGTGCTGACCCCGGGGGAGCGGCTGCGGATCAAACTCGAACACCGGCCCGAGGTGATCGACGCTGACCGGGCCACTGCCATGGTGGCGCGGCTGTGCCGCGTCGTCGAACTGTTGGTCACCCAACCGGACAGTTCCCTGGCCGCACTGGACCTGGTGCTCACCGGTGAGCACGACGACCGGATCACGCAGTGGCATAGCACCACCCACGATATCGGCGAGAGCACCATCGCCGATCTGCTGGCCGACCGGGCGACCCGGTGCCCCGACGATATCGCACTGGTGTTCGGCGCCGAACAACTCGACTATGCCGAACTCGACGGCCGCATCAACCGATTGGCGCGGCTGCTCATCAAGAACGGGGCGCGGGCCGAGCACGTGGTGGCCCTGGCGCTACCCCGATCGATCGACATGGTCGTCGCCCTGTTCGCGGTGCTGCGTACCGGTGCGGCCTACCTGCCGCTGGAGCGTGACTACCCGACCGCCCGGCTGACCGGCATGATCGACGACGCTCGCCCGGTGCTGCTGGTGTGCCCGGAGTCGAGCATCGAGCTGACCGGTCACCAGCACGGACTCGGTGGCGCGGTCCTGCACATCGACAGTGCCGAGGTGGCTGCCACCCTGCAGCGGACACCGGCAGATGCGCTGTCCGACAAGGAACTCGGCTCGTTCGTCGGTAGCCGGCGCCTGGACCACCCGGCCTACGTCATCTTCACCTCCGGCTCCACCGGCCGCCCCAAGGGGGTTGTGACGCCGTACCGCGGGCTGACCAACATGCAGCTCAATCATCGCGCCGAGATCTTCGAACCGGCCATCGCCAAGGCAGGCGGGCGCCGGTTACGGGTGGCGCACACCGTGTCCTTCTCCTTCGACATGTCCTGGGAGGAACTGCTCTGGCTCGTCGAGGGACACGAGGTACACATCTGCGATGAGGAACTGCGGCGCGACGCGACCGCACTCGTCGGCTACTGCCACCGCCACGAGATCGACGTCATCAACGTCACCCCGAGTTATGCCCACCACCTGTTCGAGGAAGGACTGCTCGATGCAGCAGAACATTCCCCGACGCTGGTCCTGCTCGGCGGTGAGGCGGTCTCCGACGAGGTGTGGAACCGGCTGCGCGACCAACCCGACGGCACCGGATACAACCTGTACGGACCGACCGAGTACACCATCAACACCCTCGGCGGCGGCACCGACGACAGCAGCACCCCGACGGTGGGCCGGCCGATCTGGAACACCCGCGCCCACATCCTGGACAGCTGGCTGCGCCCGGTCCGTGACGGTGTGCTCGGCGAGTTGTACATCGCCGGAGCAGGATTGGCACGCGGTTACCTCAACCGCCCCGGCCTGACGGCCGATCGGTTCGTCGCCGACCCGGACAACCCCGGCGGCCGGATGTACCGCACCGGCGATCTGGTGGCCCGCCGCACCGACGGCAGCGGCATCCTGGACTTCTTCGGGCGCACCGACGATCAGGTCAAGATCCGCGGCTACCGGGTCGAACTCGGGGAGGTGACCGCCGCGCTGCAGGCGCTGCCCGGGGTCCGGCAGGCGGTCGTCATCGCCCGCTCCGGTGCCGGCACCAAACAACTCATCGCCTACGTCGTGCCCGAGAACACCGAGGCGGCGGCCGAACTGAGCGCACGGCTGCGTGCCGAACTGACCGACGTGCTGCCCGACTACATGGTGCCCGCGCTGTACGGGGTGCTGGAGACCGTGCCGCTGACCGTCAACGGCAAACTGGACACCAAGGCGCTGCCCGAGCCCGTCGCCCCGGCCCTTGGACCAGCACGTGCCCCGCGCGACGACCGGGAAGCCCTGCTGGCGGACATCATCGCCGAGGTGCTCGGCATGCCCACGGTCGGGATCGACGACGACTTCTTCGCCCTCGGCGGTGACAGCATTTCCTCGATCGCCGTCTCCGGGCGGGCCCGCAAGGCCGGGCTGCACCTGACCCCACGCGATATCTTCCGCCGCCGCACGGTGGCCGGGCTCGCCGCGGCGATCACCGGCACGGCGGCACCGGTCAGTCCCGTCGTCGACGATGGTGCCGGGACCATCACCGCCACACCGATGCTCGCCGAGACCGCACAGTCCGACACCCCGCTGGCCAACTTCTACCAGGCGATGGTGCTGGCCACGCCTGCCGGAATCACCGGTGAGCAGCTGGACCTCGTCGTCGGGCCGGTTCTGGGCGCCCACGCTATGCTGCGCGCCCGTCTGGACCGCCACGACGGTGGCTGGACGCTGACAGTTCCGGAATCGGCACCTGAGATCGATATCCGACGTTGCCCCGGTGCGCCGACACCCGAGGATATCGACGCCGCGGCAGCCGATCTCGATCCCGCCGGCGGACACATGGTCCGCGCGATCTGGTTCGCCGATACGCAGCAGCTGCTGCTGGTCATCCATCATCTGGTGATCGACGGGGTGTCGTGGCGCATCCTCACCGACGACCTGGCCCGCAGCTGGGCCGCGGTGACCGCCGGCCAAACCCCTGCGATCGAACCCGCACCCACCTCCTTCCGGACCTGGGCGCAGGCGATCGGCACGGCCGGCTTCGACGCCGAAACCGACCACTGGAACCGGGTGCTGGCCACCACGGACCCCGACCTCGGCACCCGCCCGCTGGATCCGGAGATCGACACCGCCGCCACGGTGCTCCGGCACAGTGTGTCGCTGCCCAGCGCGATCAGCGGTGCCCTGCTGGCCGACATCCCGTCCGCCATGTACGGCGGTGTCAACGATGTACTGCTCACCGGGCTGAGCCTGGCGCTGGCCCAATGGCGCGCCGACCGCGGCCACACCTCGACGGCGGCCGTTCTGAGTCTGGAGGGGCACGGTCGCGAATCCGAGCTGCTGCCAGGTCATCTGGACCTGTCGCGCACCGTCGGCTGGTTCACCTCGATCTACCCCGTCACCGTCGACCCCGGAACGCTGCGCTGGGATCAGGTGCTGTCCGCGGGTCCGCAACTGGCCGCTGCCGCACGCGCGGTCAAGGAACAATTGCGTGCGGTGCCCACTCGCGGTCTCGGCTTCGGTGTGCTGCGCCATCTGGATCCCGCCCAGCCTGTCAGCGGTGCGGCACCGCAGATCCTGTTCAACTACCTCGGCCGATTCGCCGGTGGTAATGGCCGGGACTGGGAAGCGGTCGAGGGCATCGGCGCACTGCGCGAGGGTGTCGACGACACCAATCCCGCCATGCCGCTGGAGATCAACGCACTCGCCGAGGACCGCGCCGGCGGCCCGGTGCTCACCATCACGCTGTCCTGGCCGGGTGGGCTCATCGACACCGCCGATATCCACGAGCTGACCACCATGTGGGTCGACGCGCTGACCGCACTCACCCGGTGCGACACCCTGGCCGGGCACACCCCGTCGGACTTCGGACTCATCGCGGTCACCCAGCAGGATCTCGACGACTGGGACAGCATCGGCGAGGTCGAGGATGTGCTTCCGCTGCTTCCGCTGCAGGAGGGCATGTATGTACACAGCGCCTTCGCCGACGCGGCCGACGGACACACCGATACCTACCGTGTCCAGCAGATCGCCGAACTGACCGGACCGGTGGACGCGGACTTGTTGCGCAGCAGTATCACCGCCGTCGTCGAACGACACCAGGCACTGCGGGCGGGCTTCCGGGAACTTCGTGACGGCCGCATCGCCCAGGTGATCTGGCGCACCGCTGATGTCGAATTCCGCACGGCACCTGGTGACTTCACGGGAATCGCCGAACGCGAACTCGCCCGGCCGTTCACGCTGTCCGAGGCGCCGCTGGTGCGCTACGTCCTGGTATCGCTGTCCGATACCGAGCATCGGCTGATCCAGACCTTGCACCATATCGTCGCCGACGGCTGGTCCTACCCGGTGATCTTCGACGATATCGTCGCCCACCACAACGCCGGCCTGACCGGCAGCGCCGCCCCGCGTCCGGTCATCGCCACACTGCGTGACCACATCGAGTCCGTCACCCGCAGCGACCTCGACACCGCCCGAGGGGCCTGGGCCACCGCGCTGACCGGCGCGCAACCCACCATGCTGTTCGGCGCCGAGCGGACGGCCGTCGGCGAACACCGCAGCGTCACCCGCCGTGTGCCGCAGGCACTCACCACCGCCGTCGGCCGCACCGCCCGCGAACACGGCCTGACGATGAGCACCGTCCTGCACGGTGCCTGGGGTCTGCTGCTCGGCCGACTGCTCGACCGCCGCCAGGTGATCTTCGGATCGACGGTCTCCGGTCGCGGCGGCGACCTGGCCGGCACCGATTCGCTTGTCGGCCTGCTCATCAACACCGTCCCGGTACCGATGACGTGGCAGCACGACACCCCGATCGCGGCGGTGCTGGCGCAACTACAGGATCAGCAGAGTGGACTGCTCGGCGCGCAGCAGCTGGGCCTGGCCGAGTTGGCCCGCGCCGCCGGCATCCGGGAGTTCTTCGACACCCTCGTGGTGGTCGAGAACTTCCCGGCCACCGACACCGCGACGCCGGACGATCCCCGCGCGGTGACCTACTGCGGGTTCACCGGCACCGACGCCCCGCACTACCCGCTGTCGCTGGTCGCCTACCTGGACGACGAACTGGGCATCGAGATCAAATACGACACCGCCATGGTCAGCGCCACCGATGCCGACCGCTACGCCGAGAGGGTCGAACACCTTCTCGCTGCCTTCGCCGCGCATCCGGACCGACCGGTGAGCGCCGTGGACCTGCGCACCGCCGACGAACGTGCACGGGTGTCGGGGGACCGGTCTGCACCGGGCCCCGACCGTACGCTGGTCGAGACCTTCACCGCGGTGGCACACCGGACACCGCATGCGGTCGCGGTCACCTGTGGTACCGAACAACTGACCTATTCCGAACTCGACGACAGGTCCACCGCTGTCGCCGCGGCACTCGCCGAGCATGGCGTCCGTCCCGAATCACTGGTGGCCGTGGCCCTTCCACGGTCGACGGACATGATCGTCGGTCTGCTCGGGGTGCTCAAGGCCGGCGCGGCGTACGTGCCACTGGACCTCGACTCGCCGGCGGCCCGGCTGCAGCACATCCTCACCGACGCCGCACCGGCCTGTGTGCTCACCGACACCTCGGAGCGGGTACCCGTCGCGGACGCGGTGCTGATCGGTGACGCCGTCCGCCACCCCGGGCCGATACCGCGCGTCGACCTGCATGCCGACTGCAGCGCCTATGTCATCTACACCTCCGGCTCGACCGGTGTCCCCAAGGGTGTCGCGGTCGCACACCGGCAGGTGGCGGCGTTGTTCGCCGGTACCGCAGATCTTTTCGACTTCACCGCGTCCGACGTGTGGACCATGTTCCACTCGGCCGCCTTCGATTTCTCGGTGTGGGAGCTGTGGGGTGCTCTGCTGCACGGCGGTCGGCTGGTCATCGTCGAACAGGCCGTCACCCGTGACCCGGACCGTCTGCTGGACCTGCTGGTCGCCGAGCGCGTCACGGTGCTGAACCAGACACCGTCGGCCTTCTACCCGCTGATCGATGCCGACCGGCGGGCGAATCCCACACTGGCACTGCGCTACATCGTGTTCGGCGGCGAGGCCCTGGACACCACCCGGTTGGCCGGCTGGTACGACCGGCACGCCGATGACGCGCCACAACTGGTCAACATGTACGGCATCACCGAGACCTGTGTGCACGTATCGTTCCGCTCGTTGCGCAGCGTCGATGCCACCGGCGGCGGCAGCGTGATCGGCGGGCCCATCCCGGGCCTGCAGATCCACCTGCTGGACAGTGCGCTGCAGCCCGTACCCACCGGTGTGGTCGGCGAGATGTACATCGCCGGCGGGCAACTGGCCCGCGGCTACGTCGGCCGCGCCGGGTTGACCGCCACCCGGTTCGTGGCCGACCCGTCCGGCACCGGGGCGCGGCTGTATCGCAGCGGCGACACCGCGATGTGGACGGACTCCGGCGAGCTGGTCTATGTGGGCCGTTCCGATCAGCAGGTCAAGGTGCGCGGCTATCGGATCGAACTGGGTGAGGTCGAGTCCGCACTGGCCGCGCTGCCGGATGTCAGCAACGCCGCCGCGTCCGTGCATACCGACGACAGCGGTCGGGCCCGGCTGATCGGCTACCTGGTCGGTCCGGAGGATCTCGATATCGCCGCCGCACGTGAACAACTCGCGGACCGGATCCCGGGTTACATGGTGCCCGCGGTGCTGATGACCTTGCCCACGTTGCCGCTCAACGTCAACGGGAAGCTGGACCGGGCCGCACTGCCGGTGCCGCAGCCGACCGAACCACCCGCACCGAGTACCGTCGGCACCGGGACGGCGGGCAGCATCGCTGCGCTGTGCACCGAGATCCTCGGCACCCCGGTCGGCATCGAGGACGATTTCTTCACTGTCGGTGGTGACAGCATCGTGGCGATCCAGCTGGTGAACCGGGCTCGCCGGCAGGGCCTGCGCTTCACCCCGCAGCAGGTCTTCACCGCCCGCACCCCGGCCGGACTTGCCGCCGTGGTCGGCGCCGACACCGCGGCGGCCCACCCCGATGACAGCGGGCCCGATCTCGGTGAGGTCATGTTGACCCCGATCGTCCAGCGACTCGCCGAACTCGGCGGCACCGTCTCCCGGTTCAACCAGACCGAACTGCTGCGCACCCCGGTCGGTGCGACCGTGCAGAGCATCGAAGCGGCGGTCAACACCGTCGTCGCCCGGCACGACGCGCTGCGTCTGCGATTGCACCGCCCCGCCCCAATGCTGTGGTCGCTGGAAACCGTTTCGGGACAGCCTGTCCCGGTCCGCCACGTCGATGTCGCCGGCTGCGATGAGCAGGAATTGCGGGAACGTATCGGTATCGAGTCCGACGCCGCGGCCGACCGCCTGGACCCGGATGCCGGGCAGGTGCTGGTCGCGGTCTGGTTCGACTTCGGGGGAGAGCACCAGGGCCGACTGCTGCTGGTCGCCCACCACCTGGCGGTGGACTCGGTGTCCTGGCGCATCGTGATCGACGATCTGGCCGACGCCTACCGCGGTGTCGCGCTCGGACCGGTGCCGACCTCACTGCGCAGCTACGCCCGCACCGTCAATGAGAACGCCCAGCAGGCAGCCCGGCTCGCCGAATTCGACCACTGGACGGCCACGTTGGCCCCCGGCGGGGAACTCGACCCGCAGGCACACACCGTCGGATTGACGGTCGGCGCCACCCGTGATCACGAGATCCGGCTCACCGTCGAGGAGACCGCACCACTGCTGACATCCGTCCCGGCTGCGGCCAACGCCGATGTCAACGAAACTCTTCTCGCCGCACTGCATATCGCCATCGGTCGCCGGCGATCGGCACACAACCATCCCACCGGACCGCTGGTGCTCGACCTGGAGCGGCACGGCCGCGACGGGTGGGGTGCGGACCTCGATCTGTCGCGCACCGTGGGCTGGTTCACCGCGATCGCACCGGTCCGGTTGCCCGCTGCCGAGGGCGATCTGCTGGACACCCTCAAGGAGGTCAAGGAGCGGTTGCGCAGCACGCCCGACCGCGGTCTGGGATTCGGCCAGCTGCGTTACTGCAACCCGCGCACCGCGGGTGTGCTGGGTCGACTGCCCGCGCCGCAGCTACTGTTCAACTACCTGGGCCGGTGGACCGCCGACGGTGACGCCGACTGGGATTCCGCACCCGAGGTCGACACGCTGCGGGTGGCCGCCGATCCCGACCTCGGCACCCCGTATCTCCTGGAGATCAACGTCATCTGCGATGAGACGCAGGACGGTCCGCGACTGCGGGCCACCCTGACCTACGCCGACGGCGGTTTCGGCGCCGACACGGTGACCGATCTGGCCGGGCACTGGGTCCAGGTGCTGCGCGAATTCGGCGGCCTCACGGCCGGATCGGGTGCGCTCACCCCGTCCGATCTGGCACTCGTCGACCTGACCCAGCCCCAGATAGACCGCATCGTCGACACCGCAACCCTGGCGGTGCAGACCATCTGGCCGCTGTCGCCGTTGCAGGAGGGCGTCTACTTCCAGGCGCGATACTCCGATGCGGGCGTCTACATCGTGCAGAACGTGTTCGATTTCGCCCAACCGGTCGACACCGCGGCCCTGCGCGCTGCCTTCGCGACGGTCCTGCGCCGCAACGCCGTGTTGCGCTCCGGGTTCCGCGCCGACGACCTGCCACACCCGGTGGCCGTCATCGCCGAGAGCCCGGACTGTGTGCCCGAGGTCGTCGACATCTCCACTCTGACAGCGACCGAGGCGCAGCAGCGGATCAGTGCCATCACCGCCGCGGACAGGTTGCGCACCTTCGACCTCAGCGCACCGCCGCTGGCCCGGTTCACCGTCATCCGGAGTGCCGACACAGACCGGCTGATCTTCAGTTACCACTTCCTGCTCCTGGACGGGTGGTCGCGCGAACACCTGCTGCGTGAATTGTTCGCCGAATACGCCGCCGCCCGATCCGGTGCGGCGTCGGCCAATCTGCCTACACCGCAATCGGACTTCACCGACTACCTGCACTGGTTGGCGGGTCGGGACCGCGCCGCCTCGGCGCGACAGTGGGGCGCCGCGCTGGCCGGTCTGGCCGGGCCGACGTTACTGGTGCCCGAGGCGGTCGATACCGAGGCCACTCTGGCATTACGGCTGGAGTTCCTGCTCACCGAGGAGCAGACCGAGCAGCTCAATCACACCGCCCGCACCGCCGGGGTCACACTCAACGCGGTCATCAGCGTCGCGCTCGCCCTGGTGCTCGGCTACGAAACCGGCAGCGACGACGTGGTGTTCGGTTCCACGGTTGCCGGGCGTCCTACCGATATCGACGGTATCGACGAGGTCATCGGGCTGTTCCTGAACACCGTCCCGACCCGCATCACGTTGCGCCCACAGAAGTCCCTCGCCGACACCGTGCAGGCCGTGCAGCACAATCGGCTGGAGCTGATGGACCACGAGTACCTCGGACTCGGTGATATCCAGCGCGCCGCCGGCATGCAGGGCGCCTTGTTCGACAGCCTCTACGTGCTGCAGAACTTCCTCGACGACGACACCTTCACCGACATGGAGGCCGAGCACGGCATCATCGGTCACGATTCGATCGACGCCTCGCACTACCCGCTGACCTGGGTGGCCTCTCCGGGCCGGCGACTGTGGGTGAAACTGGAATACCGGCCCGACGTGGTGGACGTGACCCGGGCACAACGCCTGCTGGACCGGCTGCAGCAGGTCCTGCTGCAGATCGCTGCGGGGGAGCCGGACCAGTCGCTGGCGACGCTGGAACCGGTGCTGACCGATGAGGCCGATGCGCTTGTCGCCCAAGCCGAGTCGACCCGCCACCGGATTCCGGAAGCCACCGTGGTGGATCTGCTGGCCGACCGATGCGTCACCGCGACCGAGCTGACCGCCCTGGTCTGCGGTGACGACAGTATCGACTACCGCGAGCTGGACGCCCGGCTGACCCGGATGGCCGGCCTGCTCGCCAACCGCGGCATCGGGCCGGAAAGCACGGTGGCGCTGGCCATCCCACGATCCATCACCGCCGTGGTGGCGTTGTTCGCGGTGCTGCGATCGGGTGCGGCTTACCTGCCGCTGGAACTCGACTACCCCGACGACCGGCTGGCCGTCATGCTCGACGACGGTGAACCGGCCTGCGTACTCACCACCGCTACGGTGGCCACCCGGATCGCCGGGGTCACCGACCGCCCGGTGGTCGTGCTCGACGATCCCGGTATCCTCGCCGAAACCGCTGCCGCCCCGGCGGTATGGGATGGTCACCGGCCACGCCTGGACGAGCCCGCCTATGTCATCTACACGTCCGGGTCGACAGGTAAACCCAAGGGTGTGCTCACCCCGCACCGCGGGCTGACCAACATGCACCTGAACCACCGCGAGGCGATCTTCGCGCCGGCCATCAACAAGGCCGGCGGTCGGCGCCTGCGCATCGCGCACACCGTGTCGTTCTCCTTCGACATGTCCTGGGAAGAACTGCTGTGGCTCATCGAGGGCCACGAGGTGCACATTTGCGACGAGGATCTGCGTCGTGATGCCTCGGCCCTGGTGGACTACTGCCACCGGCATGCCATCGACGTCATCAACGTGACCCCCACCTACGCCCAGTTGCTGTTCGAGGAGGGCCTACTGGAAGCGAGTCGCCACGCACCCGTGCTGGTGCTGCTCGGTGGGGAGGCGGTCTCGGCGACCGTGTGGAACCGGTTGCGCGACAGCGATACCAGCTACGGATACAACCTCTACGGGCCCACCGAATACACCATCAACACCCTTGGCGGCGGCACCGATGACAGCCCGACCGCCACGGTCGGCACCCCGATCTGGAATACCCGCGGCCACATCCTGGACAGCTGGCTGCGGCCGGTCCCCGATGGCACACCCGGTGAGTTGTACATCGCCGGGGCCGGACTGGCCCGCGGATACCTGGGGAAACCGGCGCTGAGCGCAGGCCGCTTCGTCGCCAACCCGTTCGCCGACGGATCCGGTGACGAGGATTCGCGGATGTACCGCACCGGTGACCTGGTGGTGCGCCGGGCCGACGGCAACCTGGACTTCCTGGGGCGCACCGATGACCAGGTCAAGATCCGTGGTTACCGCGTCGAACTCGGAGATATCGAGAGTGCGGTCGTTGCTCATCCAGATGTCAAGCAGGCCGCCGTCATCGCGCGACCCGACCCGGACACCTCGGGATCACACCATCTGACCGGTTACCTTGTCGCTGCCGCGGGCCACGACGATCCGGACCTGATCCGGCGGGTACGCACCCACCTCAAGGCATCGCTGCCCGCCTATATGGTGCCCGCGGCGATGGCCGTGCTCGACGAACTGCCGTTGACCGACAACGGCAAGCTCGATATCCGGGCGCTGCCCGAGGTCGAACAGCACCGCGCTGCGAGCCGCGCCGCACAGAGTCCCACCGAGGAAACGCTGTGCCGTCTGTTCGCCGAGGTGCTCAGCTGTGACAACGTCAGCCCGGACGACGATTTCTTCGATCTCGGCGGGCACTCCTTGATCAGCATTCGATTGATCAATCGGGTCCGCTCGGAGCTGGGTGCCGAGATGTCGCTGCGTGATGTGTTCGATGCGCCTACGGTCGCCGAACTCGCCGCGCACCTGGATAGCCAGGTGCAGTACACCCTCGGGCCTCGACCGGAACTGGTCGCCGCGCCACGGCCGGACCAGATCCCGGCCTCGGCGGCCCAGCAGCGGCTGCTGCTGATCGACCGGCTCGGGGGAGCCGGGGCCATCGCCTACAACTACCCGCTGGCCTTTGGTGTCGACGGGGTGCTCGACCTCGACGCTCTCGGCGCGGCGCTCACCGATGTGGTGACCAGACACGAATCGCTGCGCACCGTGTTCACCGAGGATGACGGCCGCTACCACCAGCACATTCTGCCGGTCGGTACCCGGGTGCCATTGGAGATCGTCGACTGCACCGACGGCGATGTCGACGACCGGATCATCGCAGCGGCACGCAGGCCCTTCGATCTGCACACCGAGATACCGTTGCGCGTCACGGTCTTTCGCACCGCCGCGCAGCGCCACACGGTCCTGCTGCTCCTGCATCACATCGCCACCGACGAATGGTCGGACGGACCCCTGCTCGCTGATCTGAACCGGGCCTACGCGGCCAGGACCGCCGGACAGGACCCGGCGCTGCCCGCCCTGCCGGTGCAGTACGCCGACTTCACACTGTGGCAGCGAGACCTGCTGGTACAGACCGGTCCGGCGCACCGCGAGTTCTGGCAGCAGGCGCTGGCCGACGCGCCCGACGAGTTGACGCTGCCCACCGACCGTCCGCGGCCGGCACGCCCCAGCGGGCGCGGCGCAACCTTGCACATCGATCTGGACACGGAAATCGCTGCGGCACTGCGTGATACTGCTGCGCAGCGACAGGTCAGCCCGCTGATGCTGCTGCATACCGGCGTCGCGACGCTGTTGCATCGGCTCGGCGCCGGCGACGATATCGTGGTCGGCACACCGGTTGCCGGTCGTGCTGAGACGGCGCTGGCCGAACAGATCGGGTTCTTCGTCAACACTGTGGTGCTGCGGGCCGATCTCTCGGGCAACCCCACCCTGGACGAGCTGCTGGCCCGGGTGCGGACAGCCGACCTGGCGGCGTTCGACCACCAGGATCTGCCCTTCGACCAGCTCGTCGAACTGTTGAACCCACCACGCGTGGCCGGCCGCAACCCGCTGTTCAATGTGTTCGTGGGCTACCACCTGCGCGACGGCGGGGATACCGAGATGTTCGGACTCACCACCCGATGGCACGAACCAGACACCGCCGCAGCGATGTTCGACCTCGGGTTCACCCTGATCGACGACCGCGCCGGTGGCGGCGCGACGGTCATGGCCGAGTACAGCGCCGACCTGTTCGATGAGAGCACCGTGCACACGCTCACCCGTCGACTGTTGCGGGTGCTGCAGACGTGGGCGCGGGGATCGGACGCCCGGATCGGTGCGGTGTCCCTGCTGGACAAGGGTGAACAGGACACGATCCTGCTTACCCGCAACAACACCGACCACGCCGTGCCACCGAACAGCCTGGGCGCCTTGGTCACCGGGCAGGCCGGCCGAACCCCGGACACCGTCGCTGTCCGGTTCGAACACGATGAACTGACCTACGCCGAACTGGACGCCTGGTCCGACCGGTTGGCCGCGACCCTGAATGCGCCATCGGGCGCGATCGTCGCGGTATCGCTGCCCCGTTCGGTCGAGTTGGTGGTTGCGCTGGTGGCGGTGGCAAAGGCCGGTGCGGCCTTCCTGCCACTGGACCCGGACTACCCGCCGGATCGGCTGCAGTACATGGTCGACGATGCCGAACCGATCGCGGTGCTGGACAACCCGGCGGTCATCCGACTGGTGCGCGGTGAGCCGACCCGACCGTCGGTACCGCCGACCGACCCGTCCGCCTGGGCATATGTGCTCTACACCTCCGGGTCCACCGGTCGCCCCAAGGGGGTTGCCGTCGCACACGCGGGCATCGTCAACCGCATCGCCTGGCTGCAGAGTGCGTATCCGCTGACGTCGGACGACCGGATGCTGGTCAAGACCCCGATCAGCTTCGACACCTCGGTGTGGGAGATGTTCTGGCCGTTGAGTGTCGGCGCCACCCTGGTGCTGGCCCGTCCCGGCGGACACCGTGACCCGGCGTATCTCGCCGACACGATGATCACCGAACGAGTCACCGCGGTCGACTTCGTGCCGTCGATGCTGGAACTGTTCCTCGACGAGCCACGCGCGGGCCAGTGCACAGCGCTGACCCGGGTGACTGTCGGCGGTGAGGCGCTGTCCGATGAACTGGCGGCCCGGTTCGGTCGGACGCTGGGAGTCCCGCTGCACAATCTTTACGGGCCCACCGAGGCCGCGGTGGATGTGCTGGGTTGGACCGCTGACGGCGGCCCCGTCCGTCTGGGTATGCCGGGCTGGAACGTGCGGGCCTACGTGCTCGACGACTACCTCGCCGCCGTGCCCGACGGGGCACCCGGGGAGCTGTACCTGGCCGGCATTCAGCTCGCCGACGGGTATCTGCACCGGTACGGTCTGAGCGCGGAACGCTTCGTGGCCAACCCGTTCGGTGACGGCACCCGGATGTACCGGACAGGTGACCTGGTCCGCTGGCGGTGCGACGGGAACCTCGAATACCTGGGCCGCACCGACGACCAGATCAAGCTGCGCGGTGTGCGGATCGAGCCGGCCGAGATCGAGGCGGTGCTGAGTGCGCATCCCGCGGTCGTTTCGGCGCGGGCGGTGGTGCGCAACGACCGATTGGTCGCGTATTACGTGCGCGCCACAGCAGGCGAGGTGGCGCTGCGCGAGCACGCCGCCGCCGCGTTGCCGGTGCACATGGTGCCCGCGGCATTCGTGGCGGTGACCGACTATCCGCTGACCCCGAGCGGCAAGTTGGACCGAAAGGCGCTGCCGGAACCGCAGTTGGGGACCGCCGCGGGCCGCGCACCGGAAACGGCACAGCAGCACCGCCTGTGCGAGCTGTTCGGGGCGCTGCTCGGTGTCGACGTGAGGAGTATCGATGCCGATTTCTTCGCGCTCGGCGGGCACTCGCTGCTGCTGGTCCGGCTCGCCGCCGCGATCCGGCGCGAGTTCGGCACCGCTGTCGCGGTGGCCGACCTGATGGTCACCCCCACGGTGGCCGAGATCGATGCGCTCCTGAGCACGGACAGCGCCCCGGGCGAGGCGGGACTGTCCCCGGTGCTGGCGCTGCGCGCCGGTGGGAGCCGGCCGCCGTTGTTCTGTGTGCATCCGGCCAGCGGTCTGAGCTGGCAGTTCAGCGGACTGAAGAGGTTCATCCCGGACGGGGTACCGCTGTACGGTCTGCAATCGCCGTTGTTCACGACCGGCCGGCTCTCCACCGACATCACCGAGCTGGCGGCCGAATACGCCGACTCGGTCGAACGGGTCGCGCCGAGTGGGCCGATCCGGTTGCTGGGATGGTCCTTCGGCGGTTCGATGGCGCTGCTGATCGCACAGGTCCTGCGCCGCCGGGGTCGGCAGGTCGGGTTCGTCGGCATGCTGGATGCCCGCACCGATACCGCTCCGGACACCGAGTTCGACGCGACGGCGGTACTCGGCGGTCTGCTCCGCGAAATGGGTTTCCCGGTCGACGCCGATGTGCGGCTGAAGGTGGCCGACGCGGTGGCGCTGGTACGCGACAGCGGTGACGCCATCGCCATGCTGGACGACGATCGGATAGCCCAGGTCATCGACAACTATGTTGCCGCCGAACGCCTGACCGCCGGTGCCGATTACGGTCGGTACGACGGTGACGTGTTCTTCGTCGATGCGGCGATCCTGGAGATGGACCTCTCCGGCGTGGCCTCGACGCAGTGGCGCGATCACATCGGCGGCCGGTTGCAGGTGGTGGCCCTGGACTGTACGCACTCGCAGATGATGGATGCCGACACGCTGGAGCGGTTGGGCCCGCTGATCGCCGAGCAACTCGGCGAGCGGTAAATGGGTTGCGGTGGTGGGTATCTTGATCTCATGACGAAACGCAGAACACTGTCGGAGCAATCGCGCTGAGGCGCTGCGTTCGTCTGCGCCCACAGGAAGTCAGTGGTGTGCGCCGGAGTGAATCGGTTATCGACTCCTAATCGACAGGTCGCGGGTTCGAATCCCGCCGGGCATTCAGGTGCCCGTAGCTCAGCCCGGCAGAGCAGTTCAATCGGTTCGCATACACACGCCCACACCACACAACCCAAACCGGCTACAGCTGCGAGCCGGACGCCGTCGGTTATCCGGCATCAAAGGTTCAAATCCTTACCCGGTGGCATCAACATGCCCGCAGCCTGCCGACACCCATCCCAAGGAGAACTCATCATGGACCCGCTCACCGCGGTGAGCACGCGGGCCACCGCGCAGGCGGTCCGCGCCGACTCGCGCCAGATCCGCAACGCCGCAGGTGGTTACACCTTCGCCGTCGACGACTGGGCGCGTGTACACCGCTTCCTCACCCTGGGTGCCGATGGTGGTACCTACTACACCCGTGCCGCAGATCTGACCGCCGAGAATGCCGCGGTCGTCCTTCGACTCGCGGCGACCGATCCGGTGGGGCTGGTTCGCCGTATCGTCGAGGTGTCGACCGCCAGTCGCGTTCCGCGGCAGAATCCGGCGCTGTTTGCCCTCGCAGTCGCCGCCGCCGCTCCGGATGTTGATGGACGCCGGGCTGCGCTGGCGGCGCTGCCGCAGGTCGCCCGCACCGGATCCCAGCTGTTCCTGTTCGCCCGGTATGTCGAGCAGTTCCGGGGCTGGGGTCCCACTCTGGTTCGGGCGGTGGGCAATTGGTACACCGCCATGCCGACCGACAAGCTGGCCTACCAGCTGCTGAAGTACCGGCAGCGCGAGGGCTGGTCGCACCGCGACCTGCTGCGGCTGTCGCATCCTTCGACCACCGACCCGGTGCGTCGGGCGCTGTTCGACCACGTGTGTGGACGGCGCGCTGATGCCGTGCCGGATCTGGTCGATGCCTTCGAGGCGGCGCAGGCCACCGATCGGGTCACGGTGTGGATCGATCTGCTGGCGCGGCACCCCGGCTTGACGTGGGAGATGTTGCCCGACGTCGCGCTGGGCCACGCGCAGGTGTGGGAGGCGCTGCTACACAACGGGATTCCGCAGACAGCGCTGATGCGCCAGCTGCCGCGGCTGACCCGGCTGGGTCTGGCCGCCGGTGTCACCGGTGCGATGATCGCGGCGCAGCTGCTGGATCCGTTACGGCTCAAGCGGGCCCGGGTGCATCCGGTCAATGTGCTGGTCGCGTTGCGTACCTATGCGGCAGGTCGATCGGTTCGTGGGTCCGGTGAGTGGACGCCGGCCGCAGTGATCTGCGACGCACTGGATGCCGCGTTCTACGCGGCCTACGGTGCGATCGAGCCGTCGGGCAAGCGGACACTGCTGGCCCTGGACATCTCGGGCTCGATGGAGAGCCGGGTGTCCGGACTGCCGCTGTCGTGCCGGGAGGCTTCGGCGGCGCTGGCGATGGTGTCGGCGGCGACCGAGGCGCGCCACCGGGTGGTCGGATTCACCGCGGGGCGACGGGGCTGGCCGCAGACGGCGCTGTCCGAGCTGGATATCAGCCCGCGACGTCGGCTCGACGACGTGTGCCGCTACACCGCCGGTCTGCCGATGGGCCGCACCGATTGTGCGGCACCGATGCAATGGGCACTCAAGCGTCGGGTTGAGGTGGACACCTTCCACATCTACACCGACAACGAGACCTGTTATGGGAGCATGCATCCGCACCAGGCGCTGCGGGCCTACCGGGAGAAGATGGGTATCCCGGCCCGGCTGGTGGTCGTCGCGATGACGGCCACCGGGAATTCGATCGCCGATCCGGCCGACACCGGCCAGCTCGATGTGTCGGGTTTCGACAGCTCGGTGCCGCAGCTGCTCGCCGACTTCGGCCGCGGCGTGCTGTAGGCCGGTCTCCGGCGTGTTCTCGTACGCTCCCCGTATGAGAACGCGCCGGAGTCGCCTGCCGAAGCTGGATTTCGCACTGCGGTCCTGCGGTCTGCACGGGCATGCGACCTTCGCTCCGGATGAGACCGCGCTGGCCGAGCGACTGCGGGTCGATACCCCGGTCGGCGAGGCATGGCGCTGTCTGCGCTGCGAGACGTTTGTCGTCGGCCCGCCGGCCGGCAGTGGGCCTGCCGATACGGCACCGGAGGTGCCACGCGGACGGCTGCTCCGGGACCGCACGCTGATGCGGTTGCTCGCCGTGGAAAGGGTGATCCGGGGCCTGATCATCATGCTGGTGGCCGCGGCGGTGCTGGAACTGCGCGGCGCCCATGCCGAATTGCAGGCAAAGTTCGAGGCCGAGTTGCCGTTGATCAGGCCGCTGAGTGATCAGATCGGCTGGAACCTCGACGATTCGAAGGTCGTGCAGCACATCGATGCGGCCCTCGGATTGTCCGAGACCACCCTGCTGTGGATCGCCATCGGTCTCATCGCGTATGCCGTCATCGAGCTGATCGAGGCCGTCGGGCTGTGGTCGATGAAACGCTGGGGTGAGTACTTCGCGGTGATCGCGACGAGCGCCTTTCTGCCACTGGAGATCTACGAGCTGACCGAGAGGATGACCGCGCTGCGGCTGCTCGCGGTCCTCATCAACATCGTGGCCGTGGTGTGGCTGCTGTGGAGCAAGCGACTGTTCGGGCTCAACGGCGGCGGCGCCGCCTACGAAGCCGAACATCACACCGAGAGTCTGCTCAGTGTGGAACGGGCCGGCCTCAATCGGAATTGATCACACGGTCGCCCGGGCGTACTGCCGCACGGCTGATTTCGCGACCTTGCCGTTGCTCGTCGTCGGCAGTTCGGAGACGAACAGCACGTGCCGGGGCCGCTTGAAGCCGGCCAGCCGGTCCCGGACGTGGGCGATCAACTCTTCGGCAGGTACTGGCGTCCGGGCCACCACAACCGCGCAGATCGCTTCTCCCCAATAGGCATCGGGCACACCGACCACCGCGACCTGCTCGACGGCGGGATGCACCGACAGCATGTCCTCCACCTCACGCGAGGACACATTCTCGCCACCGGTGATGATGACATCCTTGAGCCGATCGGTGACCACCAGTCGGCCGGCATCATCGATCGCACCGACGTCACCGGTGGGCAGCCAGCCGTCGACGGTGACCGGGGTATCGGGCCAGTAGCGTGCCGCGACCTGTGCACCGCGCACCATGATCTCGCCGTTCTCGCCGATGCGCAGCTGCACCTCGGCGTGCGGTGTGCCGGCACTGCGCAGGATCTCCGGATCGCCGCTGTGATGTTCATCGGGCCCCAGAAAGGTGATGTTGCCGCCGGTTTCGGTCATCCCGTAGCCCTGATGGAAGCCGACGCCGAGCCGGTCGACGGCGCGGTGCAACAGATCGGCCGGGATGGCCGCCGATCCGTAACTGATATCGCGCAGGGTGGGCACCGTGTCATCGGTCTGTTCGAGGTGGGCCAACAGGCTGTGCAGCATGGTCGGCGCCAACGAACACGACGTGACACCGTGGGTGTTGACCGCAGAGACGAATGTCGCGGGTCGGAAGGTGGCGACCGGGAGCACCGTCGAGGCACACATGTGATGCACCAGCATGTTGTAACCGGCGATGTGGCACATCGGGAACGGCAGCAGGTAGACCCCGCCGGGGCGGACCGCGCGGCCGGCCACGGTGCCGCGCACCGCCGTCATGATCGACCGATGTGTGTGCAGCACCCCCTTGGCGGCGCCGGTCGAGCCGCTGGTGAACAACAGCCAGGCCGCGGTGTCGGCCGATACCGTGATGTCGGGGGTGGCATCCGGATTGCGTTGTGGGTCAAGCTCGTCGAATGACAGCGTTGGCCCCGGCAGGTCGGTGAGGTAGCGGGCGTCGCCAAGGACCAGGGCGGGCGGACCACGTCGAGCTGCGCCCGTTGTTCGTCGGCGGCGAGCCGCTGATTGATGAGGGTGAGAATGCGACCGCTGCGCGGAACCGCATAGTACAGCCGGGCGTAGTCGGCGCTGTTGTCGGCGATCACCGCGATGCGGTCGCCGGGGCGGCTGTGTGCGGTCACCCAGCCCGCCAACCGGCGGATCTGAGAATCGAACTGGGCGAACGTGATCGACGAACCGTCGACATCGATGATCGCGGAACGCTCCGGTGCCACCGATGCGGCCGCGGCCACCAGGTCGTGGATCAGGTCGTCGGTCATCGCCGCCGACCTTACGCCGGGCTCAGTCGAAGTCGGGCAGCACCAGCTCCAACATGGTGTCCAACCGGTCGGCCATCGCGTGGTGACTCATCATGCCCGCCCGCACCTGCAGCAGCGCACCCCAGAACAGCGTCTCCACGGTGTCGAGGACCTCCGGCCAGGCGCCCATGCCGAGTGCGGCGGCGGTGCGGCGATGTACCTCGGCAGCCACCCGTCCGCGTATTCCGGCAACGGCGTCATCGTTCTCACCGAGTAATGCCTGGGCGCAGGCGGCGGCCAGCAGGGGCTCGTCGGCATGCATCAGGGCGATGGCGCGCAGTTGTTCGCTGACCCGGGCCCGCATTCCGGTGGCCGGGTCGATGGCCAGCGGCAGCTCGTTCAGCCGGGTCAGATACAGCTCGGCGAACACCGCATCGACCGTCGGGAAATGCGCGGACACCATCGCGGGCGCCATCCGGGCGCGGGTGGCCAGCTCGGCGAGCGACAACTCGGCACGGGCGTGCAGGGCTGCCGCGGCCGCTCCGAAGACCTGCTGGTGCGTCTGCCTGCGCCGGGAGGCCTGATCCTGCAAATAGGTGACATCAGCCACCGCTGGGCTGGACATGTGTCCAAGGTATAGCGGTTGTGTCCGCTTGGCAATACATAGCCATGACGAGGGGTTATCTGCCGATCCAAACCCAGCGAGATGATTCACGGCCCGTTATCGCCTACGATAATCAGACAAGTGTCCAGCTAAGGGGGAGTCATGGCCTACGTCATCACGCAGAACTGCTGCAAGGACGCCAGCTGTGTGCCCGTGTGCCCGGTCGACTGCATCCGGCCGGTGGATGCCTCCGCGGCGGACATGCTCTACATCGACCCGGAATCCTGCATCGACTGCGGCGCCTGTTTCGACGAATGCCCCGTCGACGCGATCCACTACGAGGAAGACCTGCCGGTCGGGCAGGAGCGGTTCCGGGAGATCAACGCCGCGTATTTCGAGCGGCACCCGCTGGAACCGGATACGGCCGGCCGGCGGCCGTCGCGATCGGCCACCGCCGGTGATCTCACCGTCGCCATCGTCGGCGCCGGGCCCGCGGCCTGTTATGCCGCAGCCGAGCTCATGGCCATCGACGGTGTGCGGGTCAACCTCTTCGAGCGGCTGCCCACGCCGTTCGGCCTCATCCGGGCCGGTGTGGCGCCGGATCATCAGCACACCAAGTCGGTCGTCGGCATCTTCGACCGCGTCTTCACCGACCCGCGGTTCGGTTGTCACCTCGGTGTCGAGATCGGCCGGGACCTGACCCACGAGGACCTGCTTGCTCACCATCACGCGGTGATCTACGCCGTCGGGGCGGCCAGCAGCCGGGCACTCGGGATCGCGGGGGAGGAGCTGCCGGGCAGCCACCCCGCCGCCGATTTTGTGGGTTGGTACAACGGCCACCCCGACCATGCCGGGCGGGAATTCGCACTCGACTCCGAGCGCGCCGTCATCGTCGGCAACGGCAATGTCGCCCTGGACGCCGCCCGGATGATGCTGCTCGACGAGTCTGCGTTGGGTCGCACCGATATCGCCGAACACGCGCTCGAGGCCCTGCGGCACAGCACGATCGACGAGGTGGTGATCCTCGGCCGGCGCGGTGTGGCCGATGCGGCGTTCTCAGTGGGGGAGTTCCTGGCTCTGGGGCACCTCGACGGTGTCGACGTGATCATCGACGGTCCGCTGGACACGCCGGTTGACGACAGCGATCTGTGGGCGACGCTCAAGCTCGATATCGCCCGTGAGTACGCTGCGCGGCCCACGACGCCCGGTAACAAGCGAATCGTGTTCCGATTCATGACATCTCCGGTGGAGATCATCGGTGAACAGCGGGTGAGCGGGCTGCGCGTCCAAAGTATGGCCGAGGAGGTGCTGCCGACCGGTCTGGTGCTGCGTTCGATCGGGTACCGGGGTGTGCCGGTGCCTGGCCTGCCGTTCGACGACGAAACCGGTGTGGTGCCCAATGATGGTGGCCGCGTCGACGGCGCGGCCGGTAGCTACGTGACGGGTTGGATCAAACGCGGGCCGCGTGGGGTCATCGGGACGAACCGGACCTGTGCCGAGGAGACCGTCGACGCATTGTGGTGCGATTACAGCGACGGAACGCTGGATCGTACGGTCGCCGGGCCGGACTCGTTACGCGCCCTGCTCGCCGATGCCGATGTGACGCCCGTCGACTGGGCGGGCTGGCGCGCGATCGATGCCGCCGAGCGGGAACGCGGCACCGCGGCCGACCGCCCCCGGGTCAAGTTCATCGGCATCCCGGAGATGCGTACCACCGCGGCCGGGGCGTCCTAACTGCGGACCGATGTCTTGGCATCCTCGTGGAACTCGCTGGGGCGCTGCAACATCCACCGGTAGAGCGTCACCCCGGGCATCATGATCGGCCACAGCCCGCCGAACACCGTGCTCACCGACATCAGCACAAGGTTCCCGTGGTGCCCGGTCGCGCGGATGGTCCGCCAGAACCAGGCCCCAGACAGCACGCCCACCAGCAGGTAGGCGGCCATGGTGAGTGCCGAGGCGTCCATCTGACGAGGGTACCGCCCGGGTGCGGCGGTTGCAGCAAAGGGAGTGGCGTGCCGGCGCTTCTTACACTGGTCGGATGGAACCCGAGAAGCGGCTGGTGATCAGGGTCAACTCGAATGCCAACATGTCGCGTGGCAAGGCGGCCGCCCATGCCGTGCATGCCGCTGTGCGGCTTTACGGCATCGAGCACGAGCATCCGGTCATCGTGATCGGCGGCAAGCCCGACGAGATCCTGGCCCAGACGGTGCACATCCGAGACGCCGGGCGTACCGAACTGGAACCGGGCACGCTGACCGCCGGTGCGAGCTGGGAGTACAAGCCCGCACCGGAGTAGCCGTCAGGGCCGGGTGAGCTCGGCGTAGCGCGTGATGTGGTGGTCGGTGGAACCGAATTCGTACTGCACGGCGGTGAGCCGCTTGAAGTAGTGACCGATGGCCAGTTCCTCGGTCATACCCATACCGCCGTGCAGTTGAACCGCGTTCTGGCCGATGTACCGGGCGGCGCGGCCGATGGTGGCCTTGGCCGCCGATACCGCACGGGCGCGCTGGGTCGGTTCGGCGTCGAGATTCAGGATCGCGAGGTAGACGGCGGCCACCGACTGTTCGAGCTCGATGTGCATGTCGACCATCCGGTGCTGCAGCGCCTGGAAACTCCCGATCGGGGTGCCGAACTGCTGGCGCTGCTTGCAGTATTCGACGGTGTCGGCCAATACCTTTCGCATGTTGCCCACGGTCTCGGCGGACACCGCGGCGGCCCCTTCGTCACGAGCCCGCTCCAGCGACTCCCAGGCTTGACCGTCGGTTCCGAGCAGTACCGCCGGGACCGCGGCGAACTCGATATCGGCGGCGCGACGGTCATCGACAGTGCGGTAACCGTGCACGGTCAACCCGGCGGGTGCGTCGGCAACGTCGACCAGGAACAGCGACAGGCCGGAATCGGTAGTTGCCGTCACCAGCAGATGGGTGGCCAGCGGCGCGTTCAGCACCAGGATCTTCGTGCCGTCGATCAACCAGTTGTCGCCGTCGCGCCGGGCGGTGGCGGCCACGTCCTGCCAGTGGTCCCCGGAGGCCGCCTCGGTGGCAGCCAGTGCCACGATGGCCTCACCCGCCGCGATTTGCTCCAGTAGGGCGTCGGCGACCTTGCCGCCGGCGCGCTGCAACAGACCGCCCGCGACCACCACGGTGTCGACGTAGGGCTCGACGACCAGCGCATGTCCCAGTGCCTCGGCGATGACCATCACCTCCACCGGACCGCCACCGATCCCACCCACCTCCTCGGGTAGTGCCGCCCCCAGGATGCCGAGCTCGTCGGCGAAGGATCGCCAGATCTCGGGTTGCCAGCCGGGCCCGAGTTTGGCTGCGGCACGGCTGGATTCGAGCGCGTACCGAGTGGACAGGAACTTGGTGAGTCCGTCGCGCAGCAGCTCCTGCTCGTCGGTCAGTGTGAAGTCCATCTACAGTCCCAACTCTGCTTTGGCGAGGATGTTTCGCTGAATCTCGTTGCTGCCGGCATATATCGATCCGGCCCGGTCGTTGAAGTAACGCAGTGCGGCGACCGCCTGCCAGGGCTCGCCGGTGACGTAACCGTCGGTGGGCGGCTCGAAATCGGCGATCGGGCCGCCCGGGCAGGTGGCGTGCGGCTGGTACGCGCGACCGCGCGGGCCGGCCGCTTCCATCGCCAGTTCGGTCAGTGTCTGGCTCAATTCGGTGGAGATGACCTTGAGCATCGATGAAGCGGCTCCGGGGTGACCGCCACCGGCCAGGGCGGCCAGCACCCGGTACTCCAGGATCTCGAGGACCTCGGTGCGGATCCGGGCGTCGGCCAATTTGCGGGCGAAGGCCGGATCATCGATGAGCGGACCGCCACCGGGAGCCGGTTGCCCTGCGGCGACGCGGGCGATGTCCTCGGCCATCACCTGCAGGGCGGGAGCGGTGGCACCGCCACCCCGCTCGAACTCGAGCAGATACTTCGCCACGGTCCAGCCGTCGTCGATCGTGCCGATGATGTTGGCCTTGGGCACCCGGACCTCGTCGAAGAACACCTGGCTCTGGACCTCCTCGCCGGAGGTCATCACCAGCGGGCGGATCTCGATGCCGGGGGTGGCCATATCGACCAGGATGAAGGTGATGCCCTGTTGTTTCTTCCCGGTGCGGGAGGTTCGGACCAGGGCGAACATCCAATTGGCCTCGGTGGCGTGGGTGGTCCAGATCTTGCTGCCGGTGCAGATCAGGTCATCACCGTCTTCGACCGCGACCATGGTCAGTGCGGCCAGGTCGGATCCGGCCTCGGGCTCGGAGTAGCCCTGGCAGAAGAACACCTCGGCGGTGAGGATGCGGGGCAAAAAGTAGTCCTTCTGCTCCGGTGTGCCGAATTTCACGATCGCGTGCGCCACCATGCGGATGCCCATCGGGGACAGCGACGGAGCGCCGGCCAGCTGTGACTCGCGGCTGAAGATGTAGTGCTGAGTCAGGCTCCAGTCGCAGCCGCCGTACTCGACCGGCCAGGCCGGCGCCGCCCAGCCACGCTCGTGCAGGATCGCCTGCCACGCCAGGCTGGCCTCGTGATCGCTGTAGACGCTGGTCATCAGCCGCCCGGCGCGCTGGATCTCGAGGGTCATCCGGTCCGTCATGAACTGACGGACTTCATCGCGGAAGGCGGTATCGGCCTCCGACCAACTCAGGTCCATGGGTCTGCCCTTCCCAGTCCGGCTATCTAACTTAGCTATATAAGTAGCAGTCAATCGTCAATTAGGAAACCCTCGTGTTCAGTTTTGTCGGTGACCGACGGACTTAGGGTGACTGGTGGAAACAGGTGTGTGGAGGGCGTCGAAGTGCGGGTACCCGAGTTCGGAATCGGATCGAACAAGGTCGTGAGTGTTATCGTGATCGCATTGCCATGATCAGCACTGGCAAACTTCATCGAACCCCGATGCGAATCACGGCTCATCTTTGCCAGAACCTGAGTCGGGTGCGAGTTAGTGACCAAACCGCCGATCAGGACACATGAGATAGAGTTGCCAAGGTTCGCCGCGTATCGGATGTGGCGTGGATTACAGCTACTGCAAGGTTTATAACGACACATGTGGGACGAGATGGTCGACGTGGTGGCCGTGGGAGCCGGGCCCGCGGGCCTGGCCTGCGCCGTGGCCGCCGCTGCCAACGACCTGGAGGTGTTCGTCGCGACACCGCCGAAGGGCGGCCAGGTTCCGGCGGACAGCGGCGCGCATGGCTGGCTGCCCAGGCTCGACGATCCCGAGACCGCCGCGTACCTCGATGCGCTGATCGACGAACTGCCGACCATCGAGGCCCCCGAACTGGCAAAACGCAACGTCTACATCCCCGCCCCGGTCGACACCGGGCGCCGCGCCCAGGTCGACACCTTCGTGGGATCCCGACTGTGGGATTGGGCGGCGCGCTGCCTCGGCTCGCCCTATGGCGTGATGTTCACCCGGGTCGCCTACTGGCCCACGGTCGCGATGCGGACCACCGGCGGTTCGGCCGTCGAGGTGGCGACGTTGGCCGAGGTGACCGCACCGGGACGCACGCTGAGCCAATGGCTCGAAGAATTGGCCGCCCAACAGCAGATCGAGATCGAGGCCGACACCACCCTGCAGCGCCTCGTATTCGGTGAGGAGGGCCGGATCGAGGGTGTCGTGCTCGACACGGCGAACGGTCCGCTCGCCGTGCAGGCGCGTATCGGGGTGGCCGTCAGCCCGGGAAACCCGGTCCTCGCCGAGGAACAACTGGAGCCCGGCGGGCTGATCAGCCTGGTCGGACAGCGTGCGGGTCGCTTCGGCCGACTGGAAGTCCTGCGCGAGGTGGACCCGCCCGCCTAGGGTCGGCCAACCGAAAAGTCCACCGACACACGGCCTCTGCGCAGCAGGGCCTCCATCTCCTCGCCCGGTATCGGCCGGGACAGCAGAAAGCCCTGTGCCCGGTGGCAGCCGTGATGCAGCAGCGTCACCGCCGCGGCCTCGGTCTCCACACCCTCGGCGACCAGTTCCAGGTCGAAGGCCTCGGCCAGCGCGATGATGGCCCGGACGATCGCCAGGTCGCCGGGGTTGGCGCCCAGATCACGGACGAAGCTCTTGTCGATCTTGAGGGTGTCCACGGGCAGCGACTTGAGCAGGGACAGCACGCTGTAACCGGTACCGAAGTCGTCGATGGCGACCTGGACACCGGCATCGTGCAGACCCGCCAGCGTGGTCCGGGTCGTCTCGATGTCCTGCACCACCATGCTCTCGGTGATCTCCAGGCACAGCGAGCCGCGGGGGAGAGCGAACTCGGCCAGGGTTGCCGCCACAGACTCGACGAACCCGTCGGCCACCAACTGCACCGGTGAGACGTTCACCCGCAACACGATGTCCGACCCGGCGCCGGCCGCCCGCCAACGGGCGAGCTCGGCGCATGCGGTGTGCAGCACCCAGCGGCCCAGTTCGCCTGCCAGATTGATCGATTCGGCGACACCGATGAACGAGTCCGGCGACAGCAGGCCGCGGGTGGGGTGTTGCCAGCGGACCAGGGCCTCGGTGGCGAGGATCTTGCCGGTGCGCATGTCGATCTCGGGCAGGTACCGCAGGAACAGCGCGTCGGTCTCGATGACGCTCTGCAGGTGCAGCTCGATCTCGTTGCGGAACTCGCTCTCCAGTGAGATCGCCGCCGAGTAGACCGTGACCTGATTTCCGCCGGTGCTCTTGGCGGTCAGCACCGCACGGTCGGCCTTGCGCAGCAGATCCGAGGAGGTGTCATGGCCAGGTGACCCGGTGGCGACCCCGATGCTCACGGTCCGGGTGACCATCTCACCGTCGATCGACACCTGCCGCAGCAGCTCAGCCTGCAGTCGGCGGGCCAGGTCGGTCGCGGTCGCGGTATCGGTCGCGACCGCGGGGATCACCACGAACTCGTCACCGCCGAGCCGACAGATCATGCTTGGTCCGGCGGTCTGTACCAGCCGGTCGGCCAGTATCCGGATGAACCGGTCGCCAGCGGTGTGCCCCAAATAGTCGTTGATGGCCTTGAGCCGGTCCAGATCGAAGAACAAACAACCGACCGGACCGGTCCGGCCGGGTGTCAGTCGCTCGTCCAGATGCGCCATCAACGCACGGCGATTGTGCAATCCGGTGAGGTCATCGTGCTCGGCCAGGAACCGCAACCTCTCCTCTGCCGCGATCCGCGCCTGTACCTGCGCGAACAGTGAGGCGATCGCCATCAGGGCTTCGAGTTCGGGCTCGGTCCAGCTGCGGCCACCGGTCTTGGTGAAGCCGAGCACGCCCGTGGTGATATCGCCGGACAACAGCGGGGCAAGCGCAACGGAGCGTTGATGGTCCTGGGTGGCTCCCGGGCCGACGACGGTCGGCGCCTTGAGATTCTCGGCCAGTTTGAACACCGAATCGGCGTCGGCGAAATGTACCAATTCCTGCGGCTCGGCCTTGGTCTCGGGCGGCCAGCGGGCGATGAGTCGGCTGGTGCGCCCGACATGGTCATGATGGCGCAGGAAGCTGATGTCGACGTCGAAATGACCGGCGAGATCGGTGAGTACCTGCGTGCTGGCCGCCACCGACGTCGCCGCATCGGCGGCGATGAGATGGGTGGCGGCGCCGGTGACGATCACCTCCAGGTCAGCTGGCACCCGATCCTCCAGAACTTGGTCGATGGGGTCCGACGCGCGCTGCCCGCCGCGGCGGGTCTGGGGCGTCGGTGGCGCGAGTCGGCAGTCTCGGCGCCAATACCTGATGCTCCCGTCTGTGTATGCCACTAGCTATTCGGTGAGTCTAGGCGTTGTGTCTATGTCATAACGCGATATAGGACCCGGTAATGTCCTGCGCATGTCGGAAGTGATGGACTGGGATGCCGCCTACCGCAACCATGTGTTCGCCGGACCGCCGCCGTGGAATATCGGCGTGGCCCAGCCCGAGATCGTGGCCGTCATCGAATCCGGTGCGGTGCGCGCACCGGTGCTCGACGTCGGCTGCGGGGTCGGCGATGTGAGTTTTGCCCTGGCCGCAGCCGGTTACCGGGTGGTGGGAATCGACCTGTCGGGGGTTGCCATCGCCGAAGCCCGTGACGGTGCAGCCGAACGTGGTCTGACCGATCTCGAATTCGTCGAGGGCGATGTGCGTGAACTCGCGTACGCCGACGAATTCAATACCGTGATCGATTGCACGTTGTTCCATTCGCTGCCGGTGGAGGCAAGGGACGGCTACCTGCAGGGCATCCGTGCCGCCGCGGCGCCCGGAGCGCAACTGTTCATGCTGGTGTTCACCACCGATGCACTGCCACCGGATTCGCCGTTCCCGGTGCCGAACCTGGTCACCGAGCAAGAGGTTCATGATGCGGTGGCCAAACACTGGGACGTCGAGAGCCTGCGCAAGGCGTTTGTCGCCGTCCGATTGCCGGATGTGCCCAATCTGCCCGAGCACAACTTCGATGTCGACGAGCAGGGCCGGGTACACCTGCCGGCCCTGCTGCTGACCGCGCGGAAGGCCTAGCGGCACAGCTCTTTATCAGTTGCCGGGCCGGCTCACGCCCCGGTGGGCAGCGGCAGGTACGGGTGGCGCAACAACTGCTGCATAGTCGGTGCGTCGACGGGTCGTGAGAGCAGATAGCCCTGCGCTCGCCAGCACCCGATATCGAGCAGTGTCTCGGCAGCGTCGACGGTTTCCAGGCCCTCGGCGACAACCTCGAGCTCGAAGGCCTCGGCCAGTGCCACGATGGCTCGCACGATCGCCAGATCGCCAGGGTCGCGGCCGAGTTCGTGGACGAAGGCCTGGTCGATCTTGAGTGTGTCGACGGGTAGTGACTTCAGCCGGGACAGCGCGCTGTAACCGGTGCCGAAATCGTCGATGGCGACCTTGGCGCCGATGCGCTTGAGTCCGGTGATATTGGCGTAGGCGGTCTCGATGTCCTTGACGACAAGGCTTTCGGTGACCTCCAGGCATACCGAGCCGATGTCGATGTCGAACTCCGCGATGGTCTCGGCGACGCTTTCGGCGAAACCGGGTGCCACGAGCTGGACGGGGGACACGTTGACCCGTAGGACGATGCCCTTCGCCAGATCCACCGATCGCCAGCTGTGCAGCTGTGCACATGCCAAGCGCAATACGATACGTCCCAATTCCGCTGCCAGGTTGCATGATTCGGCCACCGGAACAAAGGAACTCGGGAGCATCATGCCGCGGGTGGGGTGCATCCACCGACACAGGGCCTCGACGGCGAGTACTTTCCCGGTGCGCAGGTCCACCTCGGGCTGATAGTGCAGTACCAGTGCGTCGGCCTCCATACCGCCGCGCAGATGGAGTTCGATGTCGTTGCGAAGGTCGTTGCGCAGGGCCAGATCCTGACTGAACACCTCGATGCGGTTGCCGCCCTCGCTCTTGGCGGCGAGCAGTGCCTGGTCCACATGGCGCATCAGGTCGGCGGCCTCGTGCCGGCCCGGGGTGCCGGTGGCCACTCCGATGCTCACCGTTCTGCGCAGCGTCTCACCGTCGACCTTGACCCGCCCGCGCAGACTGTCCAGCAACTGCTCTGCCAGCGCCCGGGCATCGTCCAGAGACATCGGGTCATGTGGTACGACGACGAATTCGTCACCGCCGAGTCGGGCCAACATCGCGCTGCCGTCCACGGTCTCGCGGAGACGTTCGGCGAACAGTTCCAGGAACCGGTCACCGGACACGTGACCGAGGTAGTCGTTGATCGCCTTGAGCCGGTCGAGATCCAGGAACAGGGCGGCCACCGGGCCCTGCCGGCCGGCGGCCAATCGATCGTCGAGTCGGGCCATCAGCGAGCGGCGGTTGAACAGCCCGGTGAGATCGTCATGGTCGGCCAGGTACCGCAACTTCTGTTCGGCGGTTATCCGGGCCTGGAGTTGGGCGAACAGCGTCGCGATGGTCTTGAGTGCGTCGATCTCTGCCGAATGCCATTCTCGGTCACCGTATTTGATGAATCCCAGGGTTCCGGTGGTGACGTTCTTGTTCAGCAGCGGGACCGAGGCCATCGAGATCTGGGGCACCGCCGTGCCCTCCTCGATACGGCGCTGGTACTCATCGGTACTGGGCTCGGGCCGCATCACGAACGGCTCTTTGAGATGCTCGGCCGCCGCGAACACCGGATCGGCCTCGGCGAAGTAGACGACCCCGATCGGGTCCGGATCCGGGACGTACTCGCGGACCGGCCATTGTGCGATCAGCCTGGTCGCGCGGATCGAATGGTCGTTGTGCCGCAGGAAGGCCACATCGAGGCCCATGAAATGCGCCAGGTCGGCCAGCACCGCATCACTGATCGCCGTCGCGGAGTCGACGTCGGCGGCCATGAGTTGTCCGGCGATGCTGGTGACGAGTTCGCTCAGGCCACGGGACATGGGCTAGTGCAGGTGTTCTCGGGAGTCGGGCAGCTTGATACGGCGGGTGTCGCGGCGACTTGCGACGCTCGGAGCGGCAGCATTGACGAGTCGTAACACGAGTGCAACCTCCTCGCCGTCCTCGAGTTCGACCAGCGCACGGAACTCGGATCGCAGTTTTGCCAGTTCTCCACTGTACCTCTCGGATAGCGCATTGAGCTCTTCGGTGGTACGGGCATAGAGGTAGACCGGTGACATCGGTTGCACCCCGAACCCGTGCTGTTCGGCGCGGATCCACACCGCCTCGGTGGCTGCCCCACCACGGACGAAGTCCGCGAGTTTTGCACCGTCGACCGAGATCACGGCGAGCGCGGAGGCGCTGCGTACCCGGTCGCGGGCGAAGTCGCCGAGGGCGCTGCCGGCGTCCCAACGGTCGAGGTGGTGCATCACATCGGAGCGCCGCAGGATGCCGAGAACCGCATCGTCACTGGCATCCAGTTCGAGACTGCGGACGTCGATCCCGGTGTCCGGGTCGGCATCGCCGGGCCAGCGCAGTTCACTGATCATCTCCGCGTGCAGGTGCGGTGTCAGGTAACGGATCCGATCCGAGGCTCCCAACAGGTCGGCCGCCGCCGCCAGCACAGGCCCATCGGTCAGAAGCCGCAGTCGCGCGCCCTCCGCGGCAGCGGCCTCGGTCAGCGCTGCAACGGTCTCGGCAGTGATCTCGGTCGGTACACCGGGGTGACGGTTGGTGGTACGCGCCAGCATGGGCTCGTAGAAGGCCGCCAACGCGGTGTCGATGCCGTCACCCAACTGCAGTGTGGCGGTCAGTACGTCGGGTGTGTCAGCAGTGACGGCAACCGGACCGAGCACGCCGTGCGCGGCGGCCGCGACGCGCGCGTTGAACAGCGCGGCTCCCACCGCGACTGCTCCGCCACGAAAACCGACGTCCATGCTCACGGTGTATCGGGGGTTCAGTCGGATGCCGACTGCCGCTTTGTCGGTCACGATCGTCCATGGCTGGATGTTGCCGCCCGACGGTGCCCTGCTCGCCGCGTGCGCGATCAGGGCAGGCACCTGCTCGGGCACCGGTGGTGCGGGCTCCTCGGCAGCTGTCGAGGGCACGTGCGACATGTCGGGCTCACTGAGTTGATCAAGCGCTTGCTCGATATCGACGCGGGTGCGTCCCGACGGCAGGGGCTCACCGAGTCCGATCCGGCGAACGGCCGCGGCGATGGAGGTGGCGCCCAGGTTCACATCGGCCGCGAGCTGCGGCCAGGTGGATATCGACCGATCGACCTCGACCAGGGATGCCGCGGTGCGGGGTGAGAGCCGGTCGGCCTCGAGATGGCGCAGGATGTGGGGAACCTTGTCCCGGCTGCTCATACCGGGCAGCAACGCGGCGTCGACATCGCTGAGCAAACCGTGCAGGATCGGTCGGTCGGGTTCGGAGTCGAACCGCTCGACGTCGACAAGACCGCGGTCGCTGGTCGCCATCAACACCGGAATTCGCCTGCTGCGGGCAGCCTCCCGTAGCAATGCCTTCATGTCCAGCGAATCGCATTCCTCGACGACGATGTCCAGGCCATCGACGAAGGTGTCCAGGGTTTCGCGGGTCAGCCCTTCGTCGTGCACTCGCACCCGCAGGTACGGATCGAGCTCGGCGATCCGCCGCGCCGCCACCACCGCCTTGTTGACGCCGAGGTCGAACACGGTGGCCGGGACACGGTTGAGGTTGGACAGCTCCAGGGTGTCGAAATCGGTCAATCTCAGCTCGCCGCACAGTCCCTGGATCACCAAGGTGTGCGCGATGATATGACCCACACTCAGGCCGGCCACACCGATTGCCAAGCCGTGCAGGCGATCCTGTTCCTCCGAGGTGATCAGGTTGCGGTTGCGGTCCAGGCGGACGGCGCGGAAGCCCTGCGGGCCGAGGACGGCCACCACGGCACGTCGCCACGGATAGTGCGCCCACCGCATCGGTTCGTCACGCAGCGTCCGTGCCGCCGGGGTGCGCAGGGCGGTGAGCTGGGCGTGCTGCTCGGAGTAGTGGTCGATGACCGCGATCCGTTCGTCGGCGCGCAGCCCCGCCAACGTCGCTGCGTCCGCGGGGTCCGCCGGGTCGAGGATGACCGCACCGTGGTTCAGGTCGTCCGACACATCACTCATTCTGTTGTCCTCACTGCTTGCCCGTCACCAGGTCTCTCGTCAACGACGCCCCCGCAGACTGATCTGCGCGGGAATCGGTCCGCCCGCCACCATGGTGAACGGCACCTCGAGCGGGAAATCCTCGCCGGTGGAGCGTATCCGGGCGTGTTTGATGAACGTTGCCAGGCCCAGGGTCAACTCGAGCATGGCGAAATGGTCACCGATACACGACCGAGGCCCACCGCCGAACGGAATGTACTGCCAGCGGTTGCGGTTTCGGCTGCGTTCTGGGCTGAACCGGTCCGGATCGTAGGTCAACGGGTCATCCCACAGCGCCGGATCGCGCTGCACCGCCAGCCGTCCGAACACCAACATGGTGCCCGCGGGTACCCGGTATCCGGCGACGGCCACATCGCTGGTGGCCAATCGGGTGCCGCTGGGCCCTGGCGGACACAGTCGCAGCGACTCCCTGAGCACCTGCACGGTGTAGGGCATTGCCCCGACATCGGCGGGTTCGAGCCGGCGATCACCCAGCGCGGCGACCTCGGCCGCGACCCGATCCTGGATATCAGGGTGGCGGCCCAGTTGCCAGAGTGTGTAGGTCAGTGTGGTTGCCGTGGTGTCGTACCCGGCGAACAGGAAGACGATCAGCTCTTCGGCGATCTCGCTGTCGGACAGTCCCTTTCCGGTCTCGGGATCGGTGGCCGCCAGCAGCGCGCGTACCAGCGGTGCGTCCACGTCCGGGTCGGCACGGCAGCGTTGCAGGATGTCGTGGGCAAGGCGATGCAACGTCGCACTCGCCGCGCGGGCGCGGCGCCCGGCGGGGGTGGGTAACCAGTTGGGCGCGCGCACAGGTCGCAGCGCCCGGTCGGCGACATAGGTCAGCGCCTCGCGCAGCGGGTCGGCGATATCGGCCATGTGATCGCTGAGATCCAGGCCCAGCACCGAGCGTCCCAGCGCGCTGAGGGTGAGCCGGCGGGCCTCCTGATCCAGATCGACGGTCTTGCCGTCGGTCCAGTCGGTGGCCACCCACTCCGCAGCATCGGCCATGTGCCCGCCGAAGGCCTGAACCTGTTGGCGCGTGAAGACCGGCTGGATGGTGCGACGGCGCGGGAGCCATTGCTCATAGGGCAGATTGAAAAGATTGGCGCCGAGTACCCGGCGCAGCTCCGAGAGCACCAGCGAGGTCTTGTCGACCGAGCCGTTCTTGACCGACAGGATGTCGCGGATGGCCTCCGGGGAGGTGGCGACGACGATCGGCGGGAGCAGCCACGACGGCCCCAGCCGGAACCGGCTGATCGGGCCGCCGGCGTCCCGCAGTTCGTCCACACCGGTATGGAAGTTGCGCAGGGCCTTGGCGCGCTGCCGGTACGGCAGCGGGTTCACCGGGGGGAGTGGGAGTGCGGAAACGTCGGTCACTTGATGGGTGTTCACTGCGCGACCAATCATGCAGGAACGGCTCCCGAAAGGTCGGCCAGATGATTGGACTCGGCGATGATCGCCGAGATCTGTTGCGCATCGGCGTATCTGCTGAACTCGGCGCGATCCCACCACATGATCCTGGTGCGATATCGCTCGTCGGGGTACGGCGTCGGGGGGATCCGTGTCGACACCACACCACCGGAGGACCGCCAGCGGTCCAGGACGTGATCGGCCGCGGTGGCCATCGCGAACTTGGCGCCGAGGACCAGGGTGGCATGCAGAGGCATGCGGGCGAGAATAGGCGTCAATTCCCGACCGCGCTGACGGCCCGCCGGGCCGCTGTCGTCTGTCCATGCGGTCTTGATCTCGACGACACCGAACGGAAGTCGGTCGGAGATCATCTTGCGCACCGCGGGCAGGGCGGGTTGGCCGGCCCACTCGACGATCGCGTGGGCCTCGTCGGCGTCACGGTAGGGCCCCTGGGCCCGGACACCGCCGATGACGCGGCCGTCATCGGTGACCGCCGCGAGGAACAGAGATGTGGTGAATGGGTCGGCGAGTGTGCTCGGTTCGATCGCTTGAACGACTCCGTGTTTGCGGTAACTGCGCACCGCCCCCGCAACGAAGTCATCCCACAGCTCGGGTTCGGCCCATGGGGTCGCGAGAACGAGCGTGCAATCGGCGTCATGGCTACGCCAGCGGACGGACGAATCTATAGCGGTGCCGTTTATGTCAGAATCGGCGATCGGCACGGTCATTCGCGTATCCACCAATCAGTATCGGGACGTTGCCACACCGGCGTATGGTCCCTGGATAATTTCAAATAGTCCAGATAAGTATCGCGATATCCAGGGCAGATGCCAGACTTAAATAAGTGGCACAGGCTGACATAAGTAGCTGGAAATGTATTCGGCGCGTTTCAGCAATTTAGATGTGCTGAATTTAGGTACGGCAAACTCTGGCAAAATTGTCGAACGCGTCAGTTATGGCAAATGTGATCATGATGGCCGAGAGTTTTCTACGAGTTTGCGGCGTTCGGCGCCGCAGCCCACATTCGCTGCCGTCACCGGCGAGCGCCGAGGGGTTCAACGCCCACCCGGTGGTGACGGCGTGCCGGTGAGGCGCTATGCATGACGGGGCAGTTGGCAGCGTCAACCAAGGAGGAAGCAGTGCAGGTTTTCGAGAGCTTGGACGAGTTGGTCGCGGCGGCGGGTGCCGAACTCGGGCCCACCGATTGGCTGGAGGTCGACCAGGATCGGGTGAATCAATTTGCCGAAGCCACCGAGGATCGGCAGTGGATTCACATCGACCCCGAGCGTGCCGCGGCGGGGCCCTTCGGTGGCACCATCGCGCACGGGTTGCTGACCCTGTCGCTGCTGCCGTACTTCTCCCACCAGCTCTACAGCGTGAAGGGCATCTCACTGGCGGTGAACTACGGCTACAACAAGGTGCGGTTCATCACGCCGGTCAGGGTCGGCGCCCGCATTCGGGCGCGTGGTGTCATCGCCGATGTGGCCAAGCTCGACGGCGCCGCGCAGTCGACGGTCACTATCACGGTGGAGATCGAGGGTTCGGAAAAGCCTGCCGCGGTGGCGGAGTCGATCATTCGGTACATCGCTTAGCGCGACTGTCTAGTTCGCCGCCCGCCGCTGGGCGGCCTTCACCAGCCCGCCGCCGATGATCAGGCGCTGGATTTCGCTGGTGCCCTCGTAGAGGCGCAGCAAACGCACCTCACGGTAGATGCGCTCCACCGCGACCTCGCGCATGTACCCGCTGCCGCCGTGGATCTGCACCGCGAGATCGGCTACCTGCCCGGCCATCTCGGTGCAGAAAAGCTTGGCGGCCGACGGCGCGAGCCGGCGATCGGTGTCGTCGACCCACTGTCGGGCGGCATCGCGCACCATGGCGCGCCCGGCCAACACACCGGTCTGCTGATCGGCGAGCATCGCCTGGACGAGCTGGAATTCGCCGATCGGAGTGCCGCCCTGGGTGGCCGTGGCGGCGTAGGCCACCGATTCGTCGAGCGCGCGCTGCGCGCTGCCCACGGCCAGTGCGGCGATGTGCACCCGGCCGCGGGCCAGTGATGTCATGGCGGCGCGGTAGCCGATGTCTTCGCTGCCGCCGACCAGGGCGTCATCGCCGACGCGGACATCGTCGAAGCTGACATCGGCCGTCCAGGCGCCCTCCTGACCCATCTTCGCGTCCTTGGCGCCGATCGCCACGCCGGGTGTGTCGGCCGGGACCAGGAACACGGCGATCCCGGCGCCGTCGGCATCGGCCGGGCGAGTGCGGGCGAACACCACGAACAGGTCCGCGGTCGGTGCGTTGGTGATGAAGCGTTTCTGGCCGTTGATCACCCACTGGTCAGCTGGTTCGATTCCCCGGTCGCTGCGCTCCTGCCCTCCGACGCGGACGGCCTTGGTGCGCAGACCGGCCGGGTTGGACCCCGCGCCAGGCTCGGTGAGGGCGAAGGACGCGACCACCTCGCCGGAGGCGATACCGGCCAGCCAGCGTTGCTTCTGCTCGTCGGTGCCGAATCCGACGAGCACCTGGCCGGCGATGCCGTTGTTGGTGCCGAACATCGACCGCAACGCCAGGCTGGTGTAACCGAACTCCATCGCCAGTTCGACATCCTGCACCAGGTTCAGTCCCAGTCCGCCCCATTCCTGGGGGATGGCGTAACCGAACAGGCCCATGTCCTTGGTCTGTTCGCGGATATCGTCGGGCACCCGGTCGGCGGCCATGATCTCCAGCTCGCGCGGAACCACCTGGGTACGGATGAACTGCCGGGTGGCGGCGAGGATATCGGCGAAATCGGCATCGGACACTGTCTCGGCCATGGGTTCTCCTGAGCGATGTGGTTTGATACCAGAAGTATCATATTTGATGTATGGAACTGCTCCCGCTGCAGGAAGAGAACTCATGACTCTGCTCGACGGACGCACCGCGGTGATCACCGGAGGTGCGCAGGGGATCGGATTCGCGATCGCGCAACGATTCGTGGCCGAGGGCGCTCGGGTGGTGCTCGGCGATCTGAACCCCGAGGCCAGCGAAGCTGCCGTCGCCGCACTCGGCGGTGCCGCTGTCGCCAAGGCGGTCACCTGCAATGTGGTCGACGCCGGACAGGTGCAGGCCTTGGTCGAGGCGGCGGTGGATACCTTCGGCAGCCTCGACGTCATGGTCAACAATGCCGGTATCACGCGGGACGCCACCATGCGCAAGATGACCGAGGAGCAGTTCGACCAGGTCGTCTCGGTCCATCTCAAGGGCTCCTGGAACGGCACCCGGTTGGCGGCCAACATCATGCGCGAAGCCACAAGCGGCGCTATCGTGAACATCTCGTCGATCTCCGGCAAGGTGGGTCTGGTCGGCCAGACGAACTACTCGGCCGCCAAGGCCGGCATCGTCGGTCTGACCAAGGCCGCGGCCAAGGAGGTCGCGCATCTGGGTGTGCGGGTCAACGCCATCCAGCCCGGGCTGATCCGGTCGGCGATGACCGAGGCCATGCCGCAACGTATCTGGGATCAGAAGCTGGCCGAGATCCCGATGGGCCGCGCCGCCGAGCCCAGCGAGGTGGCGTCCGTCGCGCTGTTCCTGGCCTCGGATCTGTCGTCGTATATGACCGGCACCGTGCTGGAAGTGACCGGCGGACGGCATATCTGATGCGCACGGCGGTGATATGCGAACCGGTCCGCACTCCGATCGGCCGATACGGCGGGATGCTTGCGTCCCTGACCGCCGTCGACCTCGGCGTCGCGGCGCTCCGGGGCCTGCTCGACCGCACCGGTCTGGGTGCCGACGATGTCGACGATGTGGTGCTCGGGCACTGCTATCCCTCACCTGAGGCGCCGGCCATCGGCCGGGTGGTGGCATTGGACGCGGGCCTGCCGATCACGGTGCCGGGGATGCAGATCGACCGTCGTTGCGGGTCCGGCCTGCAGGCTGTCATCCAGGCGGCGCTCCAAGTGGCCGGCGGTGACAGCGATCTCGTCATCGCCGGCGGCGCGGAATCGATGAGCAATGTCGCCTTCCACTCCACCGATATGCGCTGGGGAGGGTCGCGTGGCGGTGTCACCGTGCACGACGGGCTGGCCCGCGGCCGGGTCACCGCCGGCGGCAAGAACCACCCGGTTCCCGGTGGCATGTTGGAGACCGCGGAGAATCTTCGTCGCCAGTACGGTATCTCGCGCATCGAACAGGACGAGCTCGCGGCGCGCTCGCACCGCAATGCGGTGGCTGCGCAGAACAGCGGGGTGCTGGCCGAGGAGATCATCCCGGTCACGGTGAGCTCGCGCAAAGGTTCTGAGCTGATCGACACCGACGAACATCCGCGTGCCGACACCTCGGTGGAGGCGTTGAGCAAGCTGCGTCCGGTGCTCGGCAAGAATGACCCGGATGCCACCGTCACCGCCGGTAACTCCAGTGGGCAGAACGATGCCGCGTCCATGTGCGTTGTGACGACACCGGAGCGGGCCGCCGAGCTGGGATTGACACCGCTTGTCCGGCTGGTGTCCTGGGGGGTGGCCGGGGTGGCGCCCGACATCATGGGCATCGGGCCGGTGCCGGCCACCGAACGCGCGCTGGCCAAGGCCGGACTGACGCTCTCCGATATCGACCTGATCGAACTCAACGAGGCCTTCGCGGCCCAAGCGCTGGCCTGCACCCGCGAATGGAAGTTCACCGAGGCCGATTTCGAGCGCACCAATGTGCGTGGTTCCGGCATCTCGCTGGGCCACCCGGTAGGTGCCACCGGTGGGCGGATGCTGGCGACGCTGGCCCGCGAACTCGTGCTGCGTGACGCCCGGTACGGACTGGAGACCATGTGCATCGGTGGCGGCCAGGGGTTGGCCGCCGTATTCGAACGGATTGCTAAATGACCAAACTTGCCCAGACTGCGGGACTGACCGACGTGCAGGCCGAAATCGTGTCCACGGTACGACAATTCGTGGACAAAGAGATCATCCCGAACGCTCAGGAGTTGGAGCACGCCGACACCTATCCGCAGCACATCGTCGATCAGATGCGCGAGATGGGGCTATTCGGGCTGATGATCCCCGAGGAGTACGGCGGGCTGGGGGAGTCGCTGCTGACCTACGCGCTGTGCGTGGAGGAACTGGCCCGCGGCTGGATGAGCGTCTCCGGTGTCGTCAACACCCATTTCATCGTGGCCTACATGATCCGTCAGCACGGTACCGATGAGCAGAAGCAGCGTTACCTGCCAAGGATGGCGACCGGTGAGATTCGCGGTGCCTTCTCGATGTCGGAGCCCGAACTGGGCTCCGATGTGGCCGCGATCCGCACCAAGGCGGTCCGGGACGGTGACGATTATGTGATCACCGGTCAGAAGATGTGGCTGACCAACGGCGGCAGCTCCACACTGGTGGCCGCACTGGTGAAAACCGATGAGGGAGCGGACAAACCACACCGCAACCTGACCGCGTTCCTGATCGAGAAGCCGGCCGGATTCGGTGAGGTACTGCCCGGCCTGACCATCCCGGGCAAGCTCGACAAGCTGGGTTACAAGGGTATCGACACCACCGAGCTCATCTTCGACGGCTTCCGGGCTTCGGCGGGCGACGTGCTGGGGGACACCCCGGGCAAGGGCTTCTTCCAGATGATGGACGGGGTCGAGGTCGGCCGGGTGAATGTATCGGCACGTGCCTGCGGTGTCGCGCTGCGCGCCTTCGAACTGGCGATCCGTTATGCCCAACAACGGGAGACGTTCGGCAAGACCATCGCCGGACATCAGGCGATCGCGTTCCAGCTCGCGGAGATGGCGACCAAGGTCGAAGCCGCCCATCTGATGATGGTGAACGCGGCGCGGCTCAAGGATTCCGGGGATCGCAATGATGTGGCGTCCGGGATGGCCAAGTACCTCGCCAGCGAGTACTGCGCCGAGGTGACCCAGCAGAGCTTCCGGATCCACGGTGGCTACGGCTATTCCAAGGAGTACGAGATCGAGCGCCTGATGCGCGATGCCCCGTTCCTGCTGATCGGTGAGGGCACCAGCGAGATCCAGAAGACGATCATCAGTAAGAATCTTCTCGATGAGTACCGGATCTGATCCTGAGCTCGCGTCCCGGCCACAGCTGTCCGACGATGTGGCCCGGGTGGTGCGGCGCCGGATCTTCGACGGCACCTACCGGGCAGGCGAGTATCTGCGCCTGGACCAGCTGGCCGTCGACCTCGGTATCAGCGTCACCCCGGTGCGCGAGGCGCTGCTGAACCTGCGCGCCGAGGGACTGCTGGTGCAACACCCGCGCCGGGGTTTCATGGTGCTGGAATTCACCGCGCGCGACCTCGCCGACGTCGCCAACGTGCAGGCCTACGTCGGGGGCGAACTGGCGGCACGGGCAGCCGAGAACATCAGCGCCGAACAGCTTTCGGAACTGCGGGCCATCCAGGAGCGGCTGGAGCGAGCGTATGCCGACACCGATCCGGATCGGACCGTGCGGCTCAATCACGAGTACCACCGGTTGATCAATGTCGCCGCCGCCTCACCGAAGCTGACCCAGTTCATGTCGGGTATCACGCGGTATCAACCCGAGTCGGTGTTCCCGACGCTGGATGGCTGGCCCGCCCAGTCGATCACCGATCATCGTCGGGTGATCGATGCATTGGAGCGCCGCGACGCGGACGCGGCCCGCTCGGCGATGGCCGAACACTTCACCATCGGTGTAGCCCCACTGTGCGAACATCTGGCTCGGTTGGGTGTCATCGCCGCCGACACCGACTAGTCACTCTGGCGGCATCCGTTGCCGGAGACTGTCGTAGATCGGCGGCGATCGCAGGCTTTCGGCGACCAGGACCGCAGCAGCGGTGGCGGCCAACGTCGGTATCGCCACCGCCGTCGTCCCGGTCATCTCGATGACGACGACGATGGCGGTCAGCGGTGCGCGGACGGTGGCGCCGAAGAATGCCGTCATCCCGACAATCGCCATCGGGACCGCCAGCGCGGTGTGCTCACCCGGCCACACCGTGTCGAAGCAGCTGAGAAACAGCACGCCCCACAACGTGCCGATGGCCAGCAGGGGTGCGAACAAGCCGCCCGGTACGGCCGCGGCGTAGGACAGCGGACCGGCCACGAACCGCACGATCAGAAATCCGGCCACCGCCCACAGCACCACGGAGTCCGCCCCCAGGATCATCTGGTTGAGCGTGTCACCGCCGCCCGTCGCGAGCGGTTCGATGAACGTCACCAACCCGACGACCGTCCCGATCAATGCCGCCTTCGCCACCGGCGGCACCCGGGAGACTCTGGCGGCACCGTCTAGGAAGCCCAGCACCAACCGGTTGTACAGAACGCCGGCGAGGCCTGTCAGCAGACCGAACACTACAAAAAGCGGCAGCCACGAAAGGGACGGCGCTGCAATGCTTGCCACATCGAAGTCGGGCTCGTCGCCGGTGATGAGTCGAGAGCATCCGACGGCGCTGGCCGTGGCGAAGAGGGTGGCGAGCACGGTACGCAATCGAAACGACCTCGTCACCTCCTCCAGGGTGAACAGCACACCGGCGATGGGTGCGTTGAACGCAACCGCGAGGCCTGCTCCGCCGAGAGCTGCCTGGAGCATCCGTACATCGGGTTCGGCGAGATGACTGCGTCGTGCGGCCTCGGCGCCCAGCGCTGCACCCATGTGCACCGTGGGCCCTTCGCGACCCAGTACGAGTCCGGACCCGATGGCGAGTAATCCGCCGACGAACTTGGCGGGCAGCAAGGCCGGTAACGGTGGGGCGGCCTCGCCGCGGTGGACCGCCTCGACATGCTGGATGCCGCTACCGGCGGCCAGCGGAATACTCCGCACGATCAATGCGGCGAGGGTGGCGCCGGCTGCAGTGGCGCACATCAAGATCAGCCAACTCGGCCCTGGCAGGTGGTGCGCCCAGTCGACAAGATCACCGCGCAGGGTGTCGGCACGCTCGAGGCACCAACGGAAGGCGCCGCCGACGAAGCCGATCGCCACGCCCGCGATGACGGCTATTGCGCAGATCAGGGCGAGACCCGGCGAGGAATCCGGTGCGGACTGCGGTGTCGTCATGACCCTGCGACGGTACTCATCGGCTCTCCCTCGACGGATGTCCGACCTTACCGCTGGGAGCAACCGAGTTACTGTGTTGACGCTCGTCAGTAGTTATTGACGCGCGTCAGAGGGCTCGGTAGTGTTCCGCGTCACAAGGACGCAGAGGAGCGATCGTGGTGGCAGCACAACCGCGGACAGCGGTGATCGGTGCGGGTATCAGCGGATTGACCGCCGGCAAGATGCTCAAGGATTATCGCGTCCCGTACACCACGTTCGAGATCTCCGATCGCATCGGTGGCAACTGGGCCTTCGGCAACCCGAACGGCATGAGCAGCGCCTACCGTTCGCTGCACATCGACACCTCCAAACACCGGCTGTCGTTCAAAGACTTTCCGATGCCCGAGCACTATCCATCCTTTCCGCACCACTCCGATATCAAGGAGTATCTGGACGCGTACGCCGACGCCTTCGGGCTGTTACAGAACATCGAGTTCAACAACGCGGTGGTATCGGCCCGGCGCCGCGAGGGCGGTGGCTGGCTCATCGAGGATCAAGGCGGAAGTGTCCGCGAGTTCGACCTGTTGGTGGTCGGCAACGGCCACCACTGGGATGCGCGATGGGCGTCTTTTCCGGGGACGTTCGACGGCGAGTCGATCCATTCGCATCATTATGTCGATCCGCAGAATCCGTTGGCACTGACCGGTAAACGTATCCTGGTGGTCGGGATCGGCAACAGCGCAGCCGATATCACCGTCGAGCTGTCGTCGAAAACCCTGCAGAACAAGGTGACGTTGTCCACCCGCTCCAGCGCCTGGATCGTGCCGAAATACCTTGCCGGCCAGCCCGGTGACAAGATCTTCAAGACAACCCCGTACCTGCCGCTGTCCTGGCAGCGTAAGGCCGCGCAGGCGTTTGCGCCGCTGGTCGGGGCCGACCCGACCAAATACGGCCTGCCGCCGGCCAATCACAAACTGTTCGAGGCCCATCCGACGCAGTCGGTCGAGCTGCCGCTGCGGCTGGGCTCCGGTGATGTCATCCCCAAACCCAACGTCCGGCTGCTCGACGGCGACACCGTCCATTTCGAGGACGGCACCGCCGATCAGTTCGACGTCATCGTTTATGCCACCGGCTACAACATCACGTTCCCGTTTTTCGATCCCGAACTGATCAGCGCCCCGGACAATCAGATCCGGTTGTACAAGCGGATGTTCAAACCGGGGTTCGACGATCTGGTGTTCATCGGATTTGCACAGGCCATCCCGACGTTGTTCCCGTTCGTCGAATGTCAGTCGCGGCTGCTGGCCGCCTACGCCGCCGGCCGGTATGCGCTGCCGTCGGTCGCCGAGATGGAGCGTGTCATCGATGCCGACCAGCAACTGCACGCCGGCCACTGCACCGACCGCCCGCGGCACACGCAGCAGGTCGACTACTTCTACTACGAACACGACATCCGTACCAAGGAGATTCCGGCAGGCGTGCGGCGTGCGGAGGCGGTCGCATGAGGTCACCCACCGACCGACGACCCGCGCTGCGTAGCGACGAGCGCCGCGAGGCGATCCTGGATGCACTCGACCGGTGGCTCAAGGAATCCAGCCTGGATGCGATCAACGTCGCGGAGATCACCTCGCAGGCGGGGGTGACGCGGTCGGCCTTCTACTTCTATTTCGAGAACAAGGCGGCTGCCGTGGCGGCGCTGATGGAACGGATGGTCAACGAAACCTTCGCGGTCAACCAGGAATTCACCAGTGGGGAAGGTGCACCGCGGGAACGGGTGTACGCCATGCTGACCGGTCTTCTCGACACCTGCGACCGGTATCGGCACGTCTTCAGTGCCATGTTGGAGGCACGCGGGTCCAGCATGACAGTGCGACAGATCTGGGATGATGCGCGCGATGCTTTTGTGCCATCGGTGGCCGAGTTGATCCGGGCCGAGCGCGATACGCCGGAGCCCGAGGTTCTCGCCGCGGTGCTGCTGGAATTCAACGACCGACTGCTGGAGCGGTTCATCCTCGGTGGACGGCTGACCCGCGCCCAGCTACTGGATGGCGCGGCTGCGGTCTGGTTGAGCACGATCTACGGAGAGCGGTCATGAGCTATCAAGAAGTCTCGTTCACCTCGGCGGGAACCCGCTGCAGCGGCTGGCATTTCCGGGCCGCCGGTGACGGGTTGCGGCCCGCCGTGGTGATGGCGCACGGCTTCGGCGGCACCAAGGATTCGGGTCTGGAGCCGTTCGCCTCGCAGTTCGCCGAGGCCGGGATCGATGTGCTGGCATTCGACTACCGGGGATTCGGTGCGTCGGACGGCGTTCCGCGCCAGACGATTTCACTGGTTCAACAGCTGGCTGACTTCCGTATTGCCGTGGCGTTCGCCTCCGGGCTACCGGGTGTGGATCCGGCGCGTATCGCCCTGTGGGGCGCCTCCATGTCGGGCGGCCACGTGATCCAGGTGGCCGCCGAGCTTCCCGAGGTGGCCGCCGTTATCGCCTTGACGCCCTTGACATCCGGTCTGGCGGCCGGTCGTGCGGCGATCAGTGAACGAGATGTGTTCACCGCGTTGCGCTGGACCGCGACGGGGATGCGGAGTCGGTTCGCGGTGGCACGGGGCGGAACGGCGACGATGATGCCGATCGTCGGGCGGCCGGGGGAGTCGGGGGCGTTGACCCTGTCGGGGGCCTACGAAAGCTATCTCGCGATGGCGGGTCCGACCTGGCGCAACGAGATCGACTCCTCGGTCGGTATGGAACTCGGCAGGTTGAACGTCAAGGCAGCGGCCCGTCGGCTGCGATGCCCGGTACTGGTGCAGATCGGCGATTTCGACCGGTTCGTGCCGGCCGGCGCGGTGGCCAAGACCGCGGAGGCGGCGCGGGCCCAGGTGCACCGCTACGCGTGTGATCACTTCGATGTGTGGCCGGGGAATGAGTGGTTCGACAAGACGGTGACCGATCAGCTGGCATTCCTACGCAGGGTGCTGCTGTAATTCCCGCCTAGAAAGCGACTTTCGAGCGACGTGAGTTTCTTTGGCCCCGTTGGTCTCTGGTGTCACAAGTCGACCTGTTTTGTCGGTGGTCGCGCATATGTTGAGGTCATGAAGTCGGATGCGGTGGCGAGTCGGGAAGCGGTGCAGCATGCGCTGGCCGACCGCGCTGCATCGGTGAAGGCGTTGTTGGATGCCGATTTCACGTGTTTCGATACCGCGGAGTTGTTGGCGATCCAGTCCGATCGCGAAGAACGTGCCCGCGCCGATGCCGCGGTTGATCACCGGATCCTGGCGACGTTGATGGATCGGGCCACCGCCCATGAGATCGGTGGCAAAACCTGGGCCGATGTGCTCTCGACGCGGATGCGGCTGTCCGAGGCGGAGGCGGGGCGGCGGATCAAGGCCGCCAAGGAGTTGGGGCCGCGCCACGCCCTGGACGGTCAGGTGTTGGCGCCGTGGTTGCCGGGGTGTGCGGCGGCGTTGGCCGATGCCACGATCACTGACGGGCACATCACCGTCATCCGTGACGCGCTGCGCCAAGCCGGCAAGTACACCAGTCCGGCCAAGTGTGCGGAGCTCGAAAAGATCCTGGTCTCGGTTGCGGTGGTGAGTGTTCCGGAGACGGTGCAGACCGCGGCGACGTTTGCGTTGATG